>JAKSUR010000017.1 GCA_024408765.1 bacterium
TCTCTTCAATGAGCTTCTTTTCATTTTCAATGCCACGGATTCTGCCCAAATCTACACCGTTAATTTTTAAAGCTATTTTTACCCCGACTCCGTCAGGAAAAATCATTTCAGCATTTTCTAAAAGTTCTTTAAAACTTTTGTTTTTCTCAGCTTCAGCAAACATTTCGGGATTAATTGTAATAACTTGAGAAGGTTTTTCTTGTTTAATTAAAAAATCCGCATTATTTAATGCGTCATCAAGCTTTAATGTATCAATATTTATCCCAAATAATTCAGCACTCATAATTTTATTATACTTGAAAAAACAAATTTTGTAGAATAAAATATATTTCATAAGAATATGTATAAATGGAAGGAGTCTTTATTATGAAAAAATTATTAACAATTATGGCACTTTTAATGTTTACGACATCATCTTTTGCCGCTAACGGTTTGACAACATTTTCAAACAAAGTTTCAAACGGATTAAATACTCTTGAGAAAAAAGAACAAGCTTTAAACCAAAAAATAGATAATGCACAAGCTAAAAGAGCTGCACAAAAAGCTGAAGCTCAAAAGAAACAAGAAGCTCAAAAGAAAGCATTAGAGGCAAAGAAAAATGAAGTAAAATCATCTGCTGATGCTAATAAAAAAGCTGTTGAGCAAGAAATAAACTTTTGGAAAGGTTTATACAACAGAAAATAGTCAGTAAAATTATTTAATATAAAAAAGCTTGCGTATTAACGTAAGCTTTTTTTAATGTTATGATAAAATATATAATGTAACAGTGCTTAGGGAGAGTATGAATTATGTATGGATTAATTTTAGCAGGCGGTTCGGGAAGCAGATTATGGCCTTTATCCAGAGAACTTTACCCTAAACAACTTTTGAATATTCAAAATAGTGAAAGTTTGTTGCAAGCAACATTTTTGAGGTTAAAAGAATGTGTTAACCCTAATAATATCATTAGTATAACAGGGGTTAAACATTTATCAAACGTAAAATACCAACTTTCTGCAATAACACCGAATCCGATTGTTTTATCCGAACCGATTTCAAAAAATACTGCTCCGGCTATTATTTTAGGAACAAAATACATTTCGGATACAACAAAAGAAGATCCAGTAGTAATAGCCATACCCTCAGATCAAACTATACAAGACATAAAGGCATTTTCTTCTGCGGTAAACTCGGGTAAAAAGCTTGCAGAAGAAGGATATATTGTAACCTTCGGGATAAAACCTTCTTATCCTGAAACAGGATACGGATATATAAACACTTCTGATACGAAAATATTTAATGGTTATAAAGTTAACAAATTTGTTGAAAAACCCGATATTTTAACTGCTGAAAAATACTTAAAAAGCGGAAATTACTATTGGAATAGCGGAATATTTATATTTAAAGCTTCTGTCCTTTTAAATGAAGCTAAAAAGTGTGCACCTGAAATATATCAATTACTAAACAATTTTGATTTTACTTTGTCACAAGAAATACCTTTTACCGAATTTGATAAAATGCCATCAATTTCAATTGATTATGCAATCATGGAAAAATCAGATAATATTGCACTGGTTGAACTTAATTGTGAATGGAATGATTTAGGAAGCTGGAAATCAATTTATGATGTCAGTAAAAAAGATGAAAACGGAAATGTTAAAATCGGGAATGTTATTGATGAAGGTTCAAAAAACTCTTTTGTATACTCATCTTCAAAACTCGTTGCAACAATAGGACTTGAAGATACTGTAATTGTAGAAACCGAGGATGCAATACTTGCATGTAAAGCTGATAAAAGTCAAGAAGTAAAGAAAATATATGACAAATTAAAAAAACAAAATGACACAACACACAAAATTCACAAAACGGTTTACAGACCTTGGGGATATTATACTGTTACAGGTGAAGGAAAAGGATTTTTAACAAAAATGATACATGTAAATCCGGCTCAAAAGCTTTCGGTGCAATCTCATAATCATAGAAGCGAACATTGGGTTGTATTGGAAGGTAAAGCAAAAGTTGTTTTAGAAGGTAAAGAACTTATATTGAGCCCCGGACATAGTGTAGATATCCCTGTTAAAGCAATTCATTCACTCCAAAATCCGTATGATGAGGATTTAAAAATAGTTGAGGTGCAAAAAGGCGATTTGTTAATAGAAGAAGATATCATTCGATATGAAGATATGTATGGCAGAGTTTAATATAATTCAAAGCAAGTTAATGTAAAAATTTATTAATTTTGTAATAGAATTTGTCAATTTTTTATTTAAAAATGTCTTTATTAATATATGGAAATTTTTTAAAATACTGTTATTAGCAAATTATTTTTTTAGGATACTTTAATCATATAAAGGAGATATTTTTATGTCTGATGAAATGAATGTACAATTAAATAAATTAGATGATTCTCAAGCACTTGAATATTATAACAATGTACAAGCAAACCAACAAAGAGCAGAAGCTGTCAACAATGATTATGTACGCACACCTGATAGCGATACTTATGAATCATCAAATAAAAATAATACAGGCAAAAAAATAGGAATTGTAACTACATTACTTGCAATAGGTGCAACGATTTATGCAGGATGTCATGGTAAAAATATCTTGGAAAAAGCAGGTAAAGAAACCGGCTTTATGGAAAATATAAAGACGGGTTATAAAAACTTCTTCAAAAAAGCTGAAAATGCAGTAAAAGAAGGCTCGAAAGATGCAGAAAAGAAAGGCGAAGAAGCCGCTGCGAAAGCCAAAAAGAAAACCGATGAAGCCGCTGCGAAAGCCAAAAAGAAAACCGATGAAGCCACTGCGAAAGCCCAAAAGGAAGGCGAAGAAACAGCTAAAAATGCAACAAATGATGCAGAAAATAATACCGAAAAAGAAGCTCCGTCAAATACCAAAAATAAAACCGATGAATCGACTAATGAGGAAAAGTCAATAGAAAAAGAAAATCAAAATAAAGTAACATCAGAAAAAAAAGAAGAAGGCACGACAGAACATCTAATAGAAAGAGATAGTAATTCTTCGGAAGAAATAAAGGTCATGAATCCTAATGATGGGTCGCAGATTGACACGAATTTTAAAGCAGTAACATTAAATACAGGTGAAACCATAAGATATAAAGGTCAAGATTTAAAAAGTGTTGACAGTATCGAAAATGCCGAGGAGTTAATAGGTACTAAAGAAGTTAATGGTAAAATCTGCGAACAAAATATTCTGTTCGATCCAGGTAAAGCTAATTTATTCCGAAGATTTCCTATAAAAGGCGGTAAAAAAGGATGCGAAGAAATTACATATTACGGACTGGATGAAAATATGGTTCATGAACATATATTTAAAAATAAGCATGGTAAAATAACAAGATATGTCGAATATGCGAATGATGGTCATATAAAAGAGGATCATATCGCAAAAACCATCAATGGTGGAGATAAAGCATATAAAAAACATGGAAAGCATATTAAAGAAAATGTACACACCTGCTATAATGGTGACCAATACATTTTTAGAGAGTTCCGTGATGAAAATAATAACTTGTTAAGAGAAGAACTCACCGACTATGGTAGCAGAAGAAAATTGACTGATGTTTGGTATTATAAAACGGATTCCGGCAATCAGTCTATTAAAGTATATTCATATCATGATTTTGATATTTTTAATAGACCAATGAGGAAATGTATATATGAGAATGGTAACTACGACCAAATTATTAACTTAGAACATAAAGGATTTTTCAATAAAATCTTAAACTTTTTTGATAAATTATTGACAACAAATTAATCAACATCAATTGGACTGCGTTGGATACATTCAATCGCCTCTCTTGCCGTAAATACAAGAGATTCCGGCATGTTTGAAATTGTACAAAATTGTCTTAATACATCTACAACACGTTTAAAACTTCTTACAATATCACCCTCACCCATTTCGACACTTCCCGTTATTGTATCCCACTCAGCACCGTTTACCCACATTTCTATTAGCGGTGAATAAAATCCGTTGATATACATCGGATCTTCAACATCATTATCTTTTTGTTTTTTATCAATATCTCTTTTTATATCTTTTATTTTATTCAAAGTCTTTCTGACTTTTGGAGATAACGGAAGCGAATTAAGCATATCGGCTCTAAGCTCCTCGGTTGTTATTGCGCATATTACACTTGCAAGTTCTGCCGGTGTGAGTTCTTCCAATATCCCTGAAAATATAATTCTTGCTAAAAATAATTCATTTTCGGAACGAAGTTGTGAAATCGTAACACCTTCATTTGTCGGATAATCTTCTTTAATGTATCCGTATTCCTGCAAAACCGCCCTATGTGAAAGAAACTTATTCCAAAAAATATCTTTTTGCTTTTCAATTTCTCTGTCAAGTTGTTTTTGTTTAGACATATATCTAAATAGCACATCAATAGTTTTCATGTGTTTTTTGAAAAGTTTGCAAGTATCGCATTCATAAGAATGCATTTTGTTTAATAAATTTTTAGTCTTATTTGCAAATTCAATAACTTCCGATGAAAGTTGACGATTCTTTTTCTTTTCCTGTTTTTGAATAACTTTCAATGTTTTTCTGTTTTGTACATACAAATCACGAATTTTGTTGTATTCCAGCAAATCTTCATTCGAACGCTTACACCAACAATCAAAAGCATTACACTCATTGATTTTATCTTGATTAAATTCTCTTAATTTCATTAAAGGTTCAATTCTTGAACCTGATGAAAAATAGCCAAAACTTTTTAAAACAAGTTCTTTTGCTTCATCAAGCGAAAATCTTTGTAAAAGGTTAAGCACCATTGAATAGCTTGGTGCAAACTTGCTTTCAAGCGGATTCGCATCACTTAAAACCAGTTCCGCAACCTCTTCGGGTGATTGGAATGCTGTTCCTACAATAATTACATAGCCGATTTCATCCATTCCTCTTCTGCCTGCTCGACCTGACATTTGTAAGAATTCGCTCGGTGTAAGTGTACGGTGCCCGCTGTCTGTTCGTTTACTTATAGAACTTATAACGGTAGAGCGAGCCGGCATGTTTATCCCTGCCGCAAGTGTTTCTGTTGCAAAAACAACTTTGATTAAACCTTTTTGAAAAAGTTTTTCTACCAATACTTTCCACCCCGGAAGCAATCCCGCATGATGAGAAGCTACTCCTTGCAACAAATATTCAATGTGTTTATTTTTATATAAATAAGGATTTTCCGCTATATATTCGTCAACAATTTTTTGTATTTCAATTTTTTCTTTTTGAGTTACCAAATCTAATTCTGCACATTTTTCCATCTGTTCATCACATTTTTTGCGTGAAAAAGTAAAATATATCGCAGGTAACATATCCTGATTGTACAAATTTCTTATAACATCTTTTACTATATATTTTTTTTGGACAGGTTTTCCTCTGTGAAATTCTCTTTTTTCAGGTTTAATTTTTTTATTAAGCGTTCCGTTAGGAGTCAACAAAGGCAACAACCTATCCCTTTGTGATGAATCAAAGTAATAAAACCTCAGCGGAACCGGTCTGAAATCTGTGTTTATAAGTTTTGTATCTGAATGAACAGTATTAATCCATTCCGTTAATTTATCCGCATTTGCAACTGTTGCTGAAAGTGCAATTATTTGAATGTTCGTAGGACAATATATTATACTTTCTTCCCAAACTGTACCCCGTTGCTCGTCATTCATATAATGAACTTCGTCTAAAATAACGTATCGGACATCTCTTAAATTGTCTGTTACAGAACCAAAGTTTGTACCATATAACATATTCCTGAAAACTTCCGTCGTCATAACAACAATTTGAGCATCTCTGTTATGAGAAGTATCACCTGTTAAAAGTCCGACTCTGTCTGCACCGTATTTATCGGAAAAATCACTGTATTTTTGATTTGATAAAGCTTTTAACGGAGTCGTATAAAACACTTTTTTCCCTTCGTCAAGTGCTTTATGTATAGCATGCTCGGCAATTACCGTTTTACCGGCACCTGTCGGTGCACAAACTACAACACTTTTACCGTCAGATATACAATCACAAGCTTCTTTTTGAAACTCATCCAATTCAAAGGGAAATTCGTACATAATACCTCTTTATCAACTATTCCATGTTATATTGTATGAGAAAATAGTGTTTATAGCAAATGTTAAGGCGGGATTTTTCTTAAAAAGAAAAATCCCGCCTTACTAAATATTAATTATGCAAATTAATTAATACATTTTGCACGATCTTCGTCGGTTACACCTTTGATTGTAAGGTTAACTCTTCCCTTATCATCAATTTTGATAACTTTAACGATAACTTCGTCACCGATATTAACATGCGGTTCAATTGTCTCGATTCTTTCTTGACAAATTTGAGAAATGTGAACCATTCCGTCTTTACCACCGCCTAATTCAACAAAAGCACCGATAGGAATAATTCTAACAACCTTACCTTTGATAACCATTCCTACTTCCGGCTTGAAGGTTAAATCGTTAATCATTTTCTTGGCGATTCTTGCACCTTCTTGGTCATTAGATGTAATTGTAACAACACCGGTATCTTGAATGTCAATTTCTGCACCTGATGCATCAATAATTGCTCTGATTTGCTTTCCGCCCGGTCCGATTACTGTTCCTATGTCTTCAACAGGAATTGTCATTGTTGAAATGCTTGGTGCGAACGGTGATAAGCTGTCAGCAGGTTTTGTGATGACTTTTCTCATTTCACCTAAAATATGTAATCTGCCTTCTTTAGCTTGTGCTAGGGCTCTTCTTAAAGTATCATTTGCAATACCTTTTGCTTTCATATCCATTTGAAGTGCTGTAATACCGTCATCATTACCCGTAACTTTAAAGTCCATATCGCCTAAGAAATCCTCAATACCTTGAATATCTGTTAATACAACGGGTTCTTTTCCGGGTTCTGTAATCATACCCATTGCAACACCGCCAATCATACATTTAACAGGTACGCCTGCATTCATTAACGCCATTGAAGAACCGCATGTTGATCCCATTGATGTAGAACCGTTTGATTCCAATACATCTGATGTTACACGAATTGTATATCCGAATTCTTCTTGGCTTGGAAGTGCAGGAACATTTGCTCTTTCTGCCAAATTACCATGCCCGACTTCCCTTCTTCCGGGGCCTCTTAAAGCTTTCACTTCGCCAACTGAGAATCCCGGGAAAATATATTTGTGCATATATGTCTTTTCTGTTTCAGGATCAACTCCGTCAAGCTCCTGCTTCATCGCAGGGCCGGCAAGTGTTGCAACTGAAAGAATTTGAGTTTGTCCTCTTGTAAATACGGCAGAACCGTGCGCCCTCGGTATAACACCAACTTCGCACCAAATAGGACGAACTTCGGTCGGTTTTCTTCCATCTGCTCTGACTCCTTCGTCAAGAATCATTGCACGCATAATATGTTTTTCCGCATTCTTAAATTCTTCAGCAACAAAGTCAATTCCGGTTTCTTCAATAATCTGTTTAATATAATGATCGTCAGGAAGTGCTTCAACACGTTCTTTGACAAGTTTCTTCGCTTCTTCTAATTTATTTTGCCTGTATTCTCTGTCAAAATTATGATATGCATCGAAAATCATATCATGAGCTGTTTCGTTAATGATATTTGCAAGTTCGGTTGTGTCATAAGGATTAACAAATTCTTCCTTAACTACACCACATTCCCTTGCAAAGTTTTCTTGTGCTTCACATTGTTTTCTGATTTCAACTTGCGCAAATTCAACAGCATTCATAATATCATCTTCTGTTACAAATTTACACCCTGCTTCAACCATAATTACAGAGTCATGAGTACCTGCAATAACTATATCTAAATCAGATTTATCAGCTTGTTGGTGAGTCGGATTTGCAATCATATTTCCGTTTTCATCTTTTGATACTCTAACTGCACCTATTGGGCCTTCGAAAGGTGCACCTGATAACATTAATGCACAAGAAGCACCAAGCATAGCTAATGTATCCGGTTGATTTTGCTGATCATAACTAAATAATTGAGCAACTATTTGTATATCATTTCTATATCCTTTTGGAAATAAAGGTCTTATAGGTCTGTCAATTAAACGTGAAATAAGTATTGCCTTATCACTTGCTTTACCTTCTGAACGATTATATCCTCCGGGGATTCTGCCGATTGAGGACATTCTTTCTTCATAATCAATAAGTAAAGGGAAAAAGTCTATTCCGACTCTTGGTTCTTTACTTACGCAACAATGTACAAACAACATTGTATCACCGCACCTTACGGTTACACTTCCGTTGGTTGATTTTGCATACTTTCCTGTTTCAACGGTAACTGTTTTACCGCCAATTTCCAGCTGAAAACTCTTTGTTTCAGGTATTGTCATGTTTCCTTCTTTCTCCCGATTACTCGAAAATCGGGCGTTTCCATTAAATTAATATTCTTCCGATATTAATTATAGTATAAAAAAGGAAATTGTAAAAATCTAATTTAATATTCTGATTCGGAAGCTTTAGTGCCAATTAAATATTACTATTTGTATAAATTTTCAGGATGATTTGAGTTAGACAGTATTATTTCATAATACTCATTTTTATCAATGTTAATACCCATATTTTTTGTACTTATGGTAAATTTTTTCTTCTTCTGTTTGTTGACAGGTTTTTGAGATTTATTTTCCATAATTTATAATCTCATTATTCTCACCGACTTGAACGATAGTTGGTTTATGCGATTTTATTTCTTCTTCAGTCATTTGAGCATAAGTTACAATGATTATTTTATCACCTGCCTGTACTCTTCTTGCCGCAGCTCCGTTAACGCAAAAGCATTTTGATCCTTTTTCTCCCTTAAGTGCATAAGTTGTAAATCTTTCGCCATTATTTATATCAAGGATTTCTACTTTTTCCCATTCTCTTATATTAGCTTTTTCCAAAAAATCTTCGTCTATGGTAATTGAACCAACATAATTCAAATTAGAATCAGTTATAGTAGCTCTGTGTATTTTGGAGTGTAAAAACTCAAATAGCATATTTATATTCCCTCGCTTGTTACTTATAATATATCACAAAAAAATTAATCATAAGTTTAATATAAAATTTTTATGTATGTTTTAAAATTAAATTGTAAAATGAGGAGTTAGCAATGATAGATTTATTTATTTTGGAAACTTGTCCTTATTGTAAAAAAGTGATGAGTTTAATGGATGAACATAATTTAAAATACAATAAAATTGATATATCAAATAAGGCATCCGAAGAAGCTCTTATACAAATCGGAGGTAAAAGACAAGTACCTTTTATGGTTGACAAAGACAGAAATATTCAAATGTATGAATCAAATGATATTATTGAATATGTTAAAACCTTAGCGTAGAAATTTATAAATAATAACAAAAACGAACTTCCGGCATCACAAGATACCGGAAGTATTTGAAAGGACAATTCATTTATTTTCTGTAATAATTAAACCAATTATTTTATTAATTAAAATTACAGTAGATTCAACGCTATTTGCGGTTGTTGATTAGCTGTTGCCAGCAAAGATGCTGCTGATTGCTGGAGAATCTGATATTTAATATAATTTGAAGATTCTTTTGCTACATCAGCGTCTTTCAGCGTTGATATTGATTCGGTTAAATTTTCTCTTTGAACGTCAGTAGCATCAATTGCAGATTCCAATCTGTTCATGTATGCACCGATTTTTGTTACTCTGAGTGATACATTGTCAATAGCGTAATCAATATTATCAATAAATGCACGAGCAGCATTATCATTTCTGTATATTGCAGCGCACATTTCGCTTATAGTGAAATTCTGAGCGCCACTTGTAATTGTTGCACTGCCGGTTGCAAATGTAATATCATGATTTTCTGCTAAAGCTGCCGCAAGAGCCGATGCATAGAATTGAGTTCCGTTTCCTATATACTGGACATTGCCATTTGCATCAAGTACAGGCTGTCCTTTTTCATCTATAACTCTTGCTTGATAACAATATGTGTCATCTTTTGTACTACTTGTTCTTAAATCAAGATACCCGGGATTGTCTGAGTCATTGTTCGGATTGTTCATCGATCTAAATCCCATAATAGTTGTTGACTTAGCTGACGCAAACAGAAATGCATCCATTTTGATTACACATCTTTTGTTTGAGTATAGACCTACTTGCAAGTTAATATCTTCCGTACGAGTACCGTCTAAAAGGTAGGTATCATTGAAATCTGTAATCGTACATAAACGATTGATTTCATCCATTCTCTGTTCGACTTCAATTTTGATAGCATTCAATGAAGCTGAACCATACGTTCCGTTTGCAGCTTGCATGGTCAAATCTCTAATTCTTTGTAAATACTCATTAAGGATATCTAAAACTCCTTCCTGAGTGGTTAACATGTCAAGTCCCATGCTGGCATTAGTTTCGATAATATCGTAACCGTTTACCTTGGCCTGCATGCCTTCGACTACCGAGTAGCCTGCTGCGTCATCCTTACCGGAATTAATTTTAAAACCGGTGGATAATTTTTCCATCGCCACATTCATACCTTTGGTTGCTGAACGCAAGTGTTTCTGTGCGATAAGGGATGACAAATTCGTGTTAATTGTTAATGTTGAAGTTGATCCCATGATAAATGTCCTTTCAATTTTCCTTTCAATTTTGTTTACGGCAAAAAAAATATAAACTTTACAACTTTAGTTTGAGAATCCTCCATATAGAGGAGAATCGGTAGCAAAACGCTTGGTATTTAAGCATCTTAGAAATGTTAATTAAAGGAATATTTATGTGAATTTGCACCAATTTACAACTAAAGTTGGACATTTGTCGAATGATTTAAAATTTATAAAATGTAAAAATAATCATAAAAAAGGAGATTTTATGAAATTTGAACAATCTGAAACATTACAGCATGTTATAAATGCTTTTGCGGGAGAATCTATGAGCAGAAACAGATATACATTTTATTCAACAGTTGCTAAAAAAGAAGGGTACGAACAAATTGCAGAGGTTTTTCTTGATACCGCCGATAATGAGAAAGAGCATGCTAAATTATTTTATAAATATATTCCCATGAAAGAGCATATAAATGTTAATAGTGTGTATCCGTTTTTTATGGGGAATACTTATGACAATCTCATGGCTGCTGCAAAAAATGAACGTGAGGAATGGGAATATACTTATAAAAAATCTGCGCAAATAGCAAAAGAAGATGGGTTTGATGATATTTTCAAATTGTTTTCAAATATAGTTGAGATTGAAAAACATCATGCTCACAGATTTGAAACACTGGCAGATAAATTGGCAAACCATTGTTTGTTTGAAAAAAATGAACAATCACAATGGATTTGCAGAAAATGCGGACATATTTTGATTTCACAAAAAGCTCCTGATGAATGTCCTGTATGTAAACACCCAAAAGGGTATTTTCAATTATTTAATGAAATATATTGATGACGTATGAGAATTGACTACAATTTGTTAATAAATCTTTTTGGGATCTATTAATTGCAACACGCCGGTTTTGATTTCACCGGTTGTTGGACAGGCAATATTAGCAAATGTATATGCCGGATTTGTTATTGATTGATTATTATGCGTCATGCAATATGCTTGTTTAAAACTGTATGCATCTTTGTTATTGTAGTTGTGTGGCACACCTTCATTTATTATAAACGGTAAAATATCAACTCTGTCCTGTAAGTCAATTGATTGTGGATTATTATCTATATATGCAGGATATATGAGCTTGAGATTCTTGTTATATATAAAAGCAGAGCTCGTATTCATTGCATTTTTGGTGTTAGAATTGGGTATTTCAACAAATATTATATAGAACAATTCACCTAGGTTTGCAAAAGAAAAATTTACACCATTTGGTGCTGTTCCGGATGCATCTAATTTTAGCAAAGCAGTCACATGAGTTTTATAATCTTCTAATGTTTCTATTTTGTCATTAATAGCAGCATCAAATGTTGCATCAGATAATGCTTGATAAGCTGTATACCAATAATTTCTGTAGGCTTTTTCAATTCCTTTTTGTGAAATCGAAATTCCCATAGCTGTTACTACACCTATGATTGCCATAACAATCAATATTTCCATTAAAGAAAAACCCGACTTTTTCATATTCAAATAAGCTCCGCTAAATTATCATACATATTTATTATATCACATTTTATAGACAAATTCTCATTCGTAATATCTAAAACTGTCGAATTTTCTTTAATAGCATATATTTTTTTGCCAAATTCATTCATTTTTAAAACCGGAATTCCGCCCAGTGTATTATATGGCGTGACAAGAAAATCCAAATCTTCTATACAAAATCCTTCCCCAAAGCTTGATATAAGAGGTGCATTTGAAAGTCCAATCAGAATGCACGGCAAAAAAGTCGGTGTAATATATTCCGCAGAACACCTTGAATCAACTACTTCAGAAGATGTTTCTACGTTTAAAAAAGCCGGTGCATGAGCACAAGGAACTTTTAATTCTTTTGAAATGTAGTGTGATATAATTGCCTCAACTCCGCCAACGGGGTCAACTCCAACCCCTTTCGAATAATTAATATCATCATCCTCGGGAAATAAACAAACAATTGCTATTGCATTACATCCGTTTTTAATTAAATCTTCCGCTGCCGATTTTATTGTTTCAAGATTTTCAACACTGCCGGTTGAAACACCCGATTTATCAATATAAAAATTTACTCCTACATTCTCTTGTGTAATTTTATACCCGTAAATGTCAATATCATAAACGGTTTTAACCGCATTAATTGTATTTATGTGTATATTCAAAATATTTTCGGGAATTGCCTTATCAAAAACTATGCCAATTCTATTATTACAAGACTCTTTTAATGAAATTTTACCTTTGAAAAAACTGTCAAGTGTATAGCCCTCAACATAAAGCATATTATCTGTAATACCGGAAAAACATGCAGCATTCACTACATTTGGATTTACTATAAGTTTGCACTTTTTTGAAAGTCTGCGTGCATATTTACTTGCGTCACCCGCAAATCCTCCGATTGAAGCTCCGACTCCTGTTGGTATAATAAATGCTCCTGTTTTCATAATGACAATTATACATCAAAATAAAAAGGGATTGAAAATCCAATCCCACATATAAGTACATATCCCAATCAACAACAAATTTATATTAAATTTTATATCAAGTTCAATGCTACACTTGGCAATTGATTAGCCGTAGAAAGAAGTGTGGCAGATGCTTGTTGTAGTATCTGTGACTGTATGTAAGTTGAAGATTCTTTTGCAACATCAGTATCTCTAAGAGTTGACAATGATGAAGTCAAATTCTGAGATTGAACATCCAGTGCCGATAATGCAGATGATATTCTGTTTTGTGCAGCACCAAGTTGAGTTACTCTTCCTGAAATATCATTAATAGCACCATCTAAGAAAGATAACATTTCTTTTGCGCCCATCGTTGCATCTGTTTGTAAAACAAAATCATTCGTTGCACTTCTGTACTTCAGGCCAGAGCATGCCGCTGCAAAAGCTTGAAGATTTGCATTATTTAACAGATTAGAAATGTTACCACCTGCACCTGTCATTAACTGTGCTAATGTTTTACCGCTTTCTGATGTAACAGATGACATGCCTGCAAACAAACCGCTCATACTTGCATCAGAGAATAAATCTACAGACAAATTAATACGGCTGTTCTTCTCTGCATACAAACCAACTTGAATATTAACTCCATCAGCAGTTATACCGACTTCTGAATTATCCGCACCTGTTTTCTTTGAATAAGACATTAATTTAATACCATTAAACTCGATATTAGCAGAAATACGGTTAATTTCCTGTAATCTTGCTACAACTTCTGCTTGTATTGCTTTCAAGGAAGCCGAACCATATGTTCCGTTGGCAGCTTGCTCCGTCAAATCTCTTACACGTTGTAAGTGACCTGTTAATAACGAATATGAATCCTCGGCTGTTGTTAACATATCAGCACCTGTCGCTGCGTTTTTAGATGTAACATCAAGTGAGCTCAGATGTGTTACCCATTGTTTTGCAATTGAATAACCTGCCGCATTGTCTGATGCATGGTTAATTGTGTAACCCGTAGACATTCTTTCCAATGAAGCGTTTAGTGCTTTTGTTGCACTGTCTAAATTCTTTTGTGCAATAAGCGATGACACATTTGTATTAATTGTGAGAGCCATATCCCTTTAACCTTTCTTTCAAGCAAATGCTTAAAAATAAACAATCTATCTTCTTATAAAAAACGAATAATAAATAAACCAATCTGATAAAAGACAAGCTTATATATTAATCACATACCCTTTTATACAATCATTATAGATTAACTACATAAAATGTACAGCATGCCTGATTAATATCTTTACATTTGTTTACATTTCATAATAAGTAATTAACAGCAATTTTGTTGTAACATTATCTATGGAGGTTATAATAAATTTATATGAATAAAAAAGTTATAACAATCGGCAGTGCTACGATGGATGTTTTTGTTGAATGTGATGAAGCAAATGTGGTTTCTGTGTGTTCAAAAAATAAAAATTCAGATTTTATGAGTTATCCTTATGGCTCAAAAATAGATATTTCGACATTTTCATCAAATGTCGGAGGAGGCGGAGTTAATACTGCATGCAATTTTGGAAATCTTGGATTTGAAACATCAGCTATCTTTAAAATTGGCAAAGATTTTTATTCGGAAGGGATATTGGATTTCTTTAAATCGCAAAAGGTAAATTTAAAACATATTATTCAAAAAGATAATGTGTCAACAGGGTTTTCAATTATTCTTGTAAGCTTTCAGGGAGATAGAACAGTACTGGCTCATAGAGGTGCTAATGCAAATATAAAAGAAGATGAAATAAATTTTGAAGCAATTAAAGACGCTGATTTCATGTATGTTGCGCCATTGAATGGTGATTCAAATAAAGTATTAGAGCCAATCGTTGAATATGCACAAAAGCATGGTACAAAAATATGTTTTAACGCCGGTACAACCAGCTTAAAAAAGGGATTTAAACATATTAAACATATATTAAATGTCGCAGATATTGTAGTTATGAATAAAGAAGAAGCTTCATTGGCAACGGAAATTGTTGTAAGACCGGATACAAAAACCGAAAAGTTTTCACATGATACAATTCATGTTGATATTAAAGCAATGCTAAATAAATTAAAAGTCAGAGATTATCAAATTATTGTTATAACTGACGGGAAAAAAGGTGCTTATGCATACGACGGAAACAAATATTATTTTTGTCCTGTTTACCCATCCGAAGTTATTTCAACGCTTGGTGCGGGAGATGCTTTTGCATCAACTTTTTGTGCTTCGATTAACAGAACAAATTTTGATATAGGAAAATCTTTAATGTATGCTTCAATAAATTCAGCGTCGGTTGTTTCAAAATTCAGTGCAACAGAGGGTCTTTTGAAATTTGAGAAAATTGAAGATATACTAAAACATAACAAGGAGTATACATATTATATTTGCTAAATTATGACACAACTATATTCACCTAACATGTTAAAAACATTTGATAAATGTCCTGAGAAGTATTTTTTTAAATACATAAAAAATATTTCCATGCCTGTTAATGAAAACATTTTTACGTTTGGTAAAAATATCCATGCTCTTGCTTCATATTACCTAAAAGGTGAAAATATTGAACAAATGGAGAAGTCATTAACACAAAAAGAGCATGAAGTTTGGAATTACTTAAAAAATACTGAATATTTCAGGTTTGAATGTATTAATACTGAATATAATTTATCCGTAAAAATAGGAAATAATTTTTTTGGCGGAAGAATAGATGCACTTGTTAAAAACGATAATACATATTATATATTGGATTACAAAACCGGTTCCGCGCCTAAAAATGCAGTTTATGATTTTCAAACTATGATATACTTACTTTCTGTAAAAGCTTTCTTTTCAACTAAAAATGTTATATTTGTTTATATTGATTTAAAAAATAAACAAGATGTTAAAGTAGAATTAAATAATGATTTAATTAACGAATACGAAAACAGATTATTACAAATTGAATCAAAAATAAGTTCAGGAAATTATTTTCCGTCAAAAAAAGACTGCAAAAATTGTGAATATGGAAAAATTTGTTATGATAAATTACTTAATTGATACACATGCTCATTTAGATATGATTACTGATTCTGATGGAGATGAAAAGCAGGCAACAGAAGAAGATGTTAAAAAAACACTTATTCAAATGAAAGAATATGGAGTAAAAAAAGTTATTATTCCGTCTGTGGAAGAAAAAACAATGGAAAGAATTACAGAAATAGCTAACAGATACGAAAATGTTTATTCAATGATAGGAATTTTTCCTACGGAAGCAAAAACATACTCTGATAATATTAAAGATAAAATGATAAAGCTTTCTAAGAATAAAAAAGTTAAAGCAATGGGTGAAATTGGGCTTGATTATTATTGGGATAAAAGTTTCAATGATATTCAAAGAGAAGTTTTTGCAAAACAAATAAATTTAGCAAATGAACTTAATTTACCGATTGTAGTACATGATAGAGAAGCACACAAAGATACTTATGATATTTTAAAAGCCGAAAATAGGAATTCGAAAGTTTTATTTCATTGCTTTTCCGGAAGTACGGAATTTATGAAGGAGTGCGTTAAAGAAGGTTGGTATATTGCAATAGGAGGAGTTGTAACATTTAAAAATGCAATAAAAATAAAAGAAGTTGCAAAACAAGTTCCTTTAGACAATCTTGTTTTGGAAACAGATTCACCTTATTTAACACCTGTACCATACAGAGGAAAAACAAACAAACCGGCTTATGTGAAATTTGTAGCGGAAGAAATTGCCAAAATAAGGAATATTTCGTTTGAAGAAATTGCTGATATTACATCAAAAAATGCGGAGGAATTTTTTGGTATATGAAAAAAGAAAGATTAGATAAATTTTTAGCAGATTTTGGTTATTTTGAAACTAAAAGCAAAGCTTCTGCCGCAATACTTGCAGGTAATGTTATGATAGGAACGGAAGTTATTACCAAAGCAGGATATCAGATTAATCCTGAAAAAGAATATGATTTCAATATTAAATCAATGCCTTTTGTTTCAAGGGGCGGATTTAAACTAAAAAAAGCTCTGGAAACTTTTGACGTTAACGTAAAAGATAGAAGTTGTCTTGATGCAGGCGCTTCAACCGGAGGATTTACGGATTGTTTACTCCAAAATGGTGCAAAATATGTTTACGCAGTTGATGTCGGATATGGTCAATTGGATTGGAAAATAAGAAGTGATAAGAGAGTAAAAACCATAGAAAAAACTAACTTGAAAACTTGCAAAATTTCGGATATTTATTCTGATGTAGAAATAACTGCGGATTTACTTGTTTCGGATTTGTCTTTTATATCATTGGAAAAAGTATTACCAAATCTTAAAACACTTCTTAAACCGAATTTTCATGAAATGATTTGTCTTATAAAACCTCAATTTGAGGCAGGAAAAGAATTTGTAGAAAAAGGCGGAGTTGTTCGGGATAAAAAAGTTCATCATGAAGTTATAAATAAAGTTATCAATTGTACAAAATCACTTGACTATATAGTTAAAGGTTTAACGTATTCTTCAATTAAAGGCCCGGCGGGCAATATAGAATATCTTATTTGGATTGCTACAGAAGGAACAGAAATAATCCCTGATATAGAAGGGATTATTAATTCGGCTCATGAAAATCTATAACAGATTTTATTCAAAAAGTTCAAAAATCCTTTTTCTGATGTCTTTTTCGGACAAATCTTCGGTGATTTTGTTTAAATCCATTGTTATTTGATAATATTCGGCTGAAAGTGACTTGTTGCCCATTGCTTGATATGAACGAGCTATATTAAAATATGCCAGTGTATAATTCGGATTTATATTAACCGCATTTTTAAAATATTCTATTGCTGTTTTAGGATCGCCATATCCGTCTAAATAAACTACACCTAAATTATTCTGTGATATATCAAAATCAGGATTAATTTCAATTGATTTATGAAATGCAACAACAGATTCTTCCAAATAGTCTTTTTCCCAAAGAGCGAGTCCGGCTTTTGCATAAGTTAAATAATTTAGCGGGTCTACGGAAATTGCGTCACAGTATGTTTTAATGGCTTTATCAATATCGTTTTGTGACATATACAAATCGCCAAGGGAAAGTTGTATGTCTACATTTTTAGGATCTAATACCATGCCTGCATTAAATACGGCTTCGGCTGCCGTAGGGTTTTCTTTAATTTCCGCATAAATAGCACCAAGAGCATGGCAAACGATTGATGTCCATTCTGCATCAGGATTTAATTTAATTGCTTTTTGATAATATTCAATAGCATCATCATAAAGTTCGGCTTTGACATAGGCATAAGCCAAAGAGTTGTTATAGTATGGATTCTCAGGGTCTAATTCTGTCGCAAGTTTAAATGCTGATGCAGAATTTACTTTATCGGCTTTTTTAAGATATAAATGACCTAATTCGTAGTATATTTTATCAGCATCTTCTCCAAATTCTAGCAAAGAATTATAATAGTCAATTGTTGTATCAATTTCTTCAGGTTTATATGTCTGATTAATTGTAGCCAATTTAACAAGAATTTCTCTGTCGGTTGGATTTAATTCATAAGCTTTTTTTAAATATTCAAGTGAAGCGTCAATATTATTACATTCCAGAGCCAAATCACCCATTTTTCTATAAAAAAGATTACCCTGTTCTGTTTTTTTCAGCCCTTTGTTATAAGCTTCCAGTGCGGATGGAAACAATTTCATTTTTTCGAAGGTTTCACCTAATGCAAGATATGAAAATACAGAAAAATCATTTGCTAAAAATTTATAAAACATTTTTAATGATGGACAATCCCACATTATCATTGCACTGCCTGATATAAAATAATACAAAAATTTTATTACATCCTTGATGTTTGAATGTTTCATTTTTATTTTATTGAATAAAACTTTTGACAAAAATAATCTCGGTCTGGCAGAATTTTTTCCGGAATCGGAAATTGCCGACAAAAATTCTTTTTCTGCTTCATCTAAATCACCGTTTAAGCATTGAAAATATCCGGTGTAAATATGTGCATTCGGATTGTTCGGTTCTAATGACAAAGCTGTTTTACATTGCTCCAATGCACCGGAAACGGATATTTGACCTTTAATCAACAAAAGGCTGGCTAATCTGTAATATGCCTCGGAAAGTGAAGGTGAAGCTTTTATTGCATCAACATAATACTCAATTGCTTGCTCCAAATCAGACTCTTGTTGTTTTATTAAATACTTTTCATGTGCCGAACGTGCTTTTTCTAATATACCGCAAGATGAATTAATCGGCATAAAAAGTGGGGTAAGTGTTTGCTCTGTCATATTTTCTCCGCAAAATAGTGTCTAAATCTACATGGAATTTATTCGGCAGTGAATTATCAATCTTTAGTCATTTTTAGTGTAAATCATCTGTATGGTTTATTTTTTGTCATGTTGAATTTTTCAAAATTGAGGATGCTGAAAAATCCAAAAAATGACAAATTTTCTGTAAGCTTATGTTATACTTAATATAAGGAGAACTCATGAGTATAAATCAAGAAATCAAGCCGATAACGGCAAAAAGAGATGGAAATTTATATATAGGCGGTTGTGATTTAACCGAAATAGCAAAAAAATACGGAACACCTTTATATGTTATTGATGAACAGAGTTTGCGAGAAATATGCAAAGAATACAAAAAAACGTTTGAAGATTATAAAAATATTCACATGACTTATGCTTCAAAAGCACTATGTTCTTCTGCTATAACTAAAATACTTTTTGATGAAGGCTTTGGATTTGATGTTGTTTCGGAAGGAGAAACTTATACCGTTTACAAAGCCGGTGTTGATATGTCAAAAGTGACATTTAACGGTAATAACAAAAGCAAAAGTGAAATTGAGCTTGCCTTAAAATGCGGAGTCGGAAGATTTTCAGTTGACAATTTTTATGAAGCAAAAGTATTAAACGATATTGCAGGGAAAATGGGAAAAGAAGCGAATATTCTTCTTAGAATAACCCCGGGGATAGAGTGTCACACACACGAATATATAAAAACTGGTCAAATTGACTCTAAATTCGGGTTTGATTTATCGCAAATTGACGAGATTATAGATTTGATAAAAAGTAAATATAAAAATTTATCCATAAAAGGACTTCATTCTCATATAGGTTCACAAATATTTGAACTTAAATCATACTGTGATGAAATTGATATTTTGGTTAAAGAACTTGTTTCATTAAACAATAGACATTGTTTATCTATGAATGAACTTAATATTGGCGGAGGACTTGGGGTAAAATATACAGATAACGATAATCCACCTTCTGTGCAAGAATTTGGTGAAACCATTAAAAACAGTGTTAAATCTGTTTGTGAAAAATATAATATCAATCCTCCTATTATATACATTGAGCCGGGACGGAGTATTATTTCCACAGCAGGAGTAACTTTGTATACAATCGGAAGCACCAAACAAGTTCCGAACGGAAGAAAATATATAACTATTGACGGAGGAATGGCAGATAATCCCAGACCTTCAATGTATAATGCAATCTACTCCGCTGAGATAGCAAATAATACAGATAATCGTAATAACGAAGTTGTTACAATTGCTGGCAGATACTGTGAAAGCGGAGATATTTTAATTGAAAACATTGAACTTCCCGCCCCACAATCAGGCGACACGCTTTGCGTATACTGTACCGGAGCTTATAACTATTCTATGTCCTCAAATTATAATCGGGTACAAAAACCTGCAATGGCACTTGTAAATAATTCACAATCTGATATTATAGTAAATAGAGAGTCTCTTGAAGATTTAATCAGGTTAGATGTAATTCCCGATAGGTTGAGAAGATAATGATTGATGCACTTATATCCTTTGTCCATGGTATGATACGACCTTTCAACTGGTCGTTAAATTGGATTAATGCATTTCAAATACTTTTTATTGCAGGAATGCTTTTAATATTTTATAGAAAATTTATTAAAAATACCCAATCTGAAAAACTTGTTAAAGGGTTGTTTATCTTGTTTTTTGCATGGATATTCAGCGAACTTTTGATAACTGTTAACCTTCAAATAATAGGCGGATTTTTTAAAACATTAGTCACTCTGATTGCACTTAGTTTGATTGTAATTTTCCAACCTGAATTGAGAAGGTTTTTGGGATATTTAGGGCAATTGAGTTTTATAAAAAAAATGTTTCTTTCAAACGGCTCATATAAAGAAGAGGAAGAACAGGATATAGATTTAATAAAAGAAATAACTGAGGCTGTTAAATATTTAACAAAAACAAAAACAGGAGCATTAATTGTATTTAAAAAATCAATGAATACACTTGCGTATTCGGAAGTCGGGACAAAGCTTGACGCAAAAGTATCAGCAGAGCTTATTTTAACAATATTTCATCCTAATACACCTTTGCATGACGGTGCATTGGTTATTGACGGACACCGTATACATTCGGCAGGGGTACTGCTTCCCTTAACGGAAGACCCTAAATTGAGTTGGAAATATGGTACAAGACATCGTGCCGCAATAGGGCTGTCAGAGATTTCAGATGCCGCTTGTCTTGTAGTATCTGAAGAAACTGGTGATGTTTCAATTTGCATGGATGGTTTATTAAAGAAATACGAGGATTTGACAACTTTAAAAACAGATTTAGAATCAATCTTAGGAATAAAACCCAAAGATGCAAACGAAAAACATAAAAATATATTTGATAAATTATTGGGAAAATAGTATTAATGAGGGGATAAAAAGAGGTGTTTTTTTTTAATAAACCAAAACCGCAAGATAAGGCAAAAACGAGAGCGGAAATAATTACAGCATTTATAAAAAGAGCTGTATTTTTAATATTTGGTGCATTTATTGTTGCAGTAGCATTAGAAATGTTTTTGTTGCCGAATAAAATCATAGACGGCGGAGTTATAGGAATTTCAATGATGTTATCATATTTGACGGATTGGAATTTGGGTCTTTTAATTTTTTGTATAAACATGCCTTTTGTAGTTCTTGCGTATAAAACATTGGGTAAAAAATTTGTAATTAATACATTTGTTGCAATTGGTATGCTTGCAATTGCAACAAATGTGGTGTCAAGATTTCACCATATAACGGAAGATTTGTTGCTTGTAACAATATTTGGCGGAATACTGTTAGGCATTGGAGTAGGATTAATTTTGAGAAACAATGCTTCTCTTGACGGAACAGAAATGGTTTCACTCGGGCTTTCCAAAAAATTAAAAATTGTTTCGGTCGGGGAATTGTTAATGTTTATAAACTTATTTATATATACTATTGCAGGTTTTGTATTTGAACGGGATAGAGCATTTTATTCAATATTGACCTATTATATTGCATCAAAAACAATAGATATGGTATTGGAAGGCTTGGATAAGGCAAAATCGGTGCGTATTGTATCCGATAATTATAAAGAAATCGGAAATTCAATAATGAAGGAGTTGGATGTCAGCGTTACATATATGAAAGCTATGGGGGGGTATTCCAAACAAGAAAAAGTTATGACTTTTTGTGTCGTAAACAAATTTGATATGGCTAAACTTAAAGACGTTGTTCATGATGTTGATCCGAAAGCTTTTATTGTAACAGAAGATGTTCACGAAGTTGAAGGTGTGAGGTTTAAAAAACACAAGCATTAATATTGTAAATAAAGGAGTTTTCGATGATTATAGATAGAATTAACACGCCGGCGGATTTGAAGAAATTAAATATTGAAGAAATGAATCAGCTGGCAGATGAAATTAGAGAATACATAATAAAAAAGGTTAACACAACAGGCGGTCACTTAGGGCCTAATCTCGGAATTGTTGAAGCTACAATAGCTTTACATTATGTTTTTAATTTTCCAACCGATAAAATAGTTTATGATATTTCACATCAGTGTTATACGCACAAAATTTTAACGGGAAGAAAAGAATGTTTTGTAAATCCTAGCGAATATTATAAATATACAGGTTATACGGCACCGGAAGAATGTAACTACGATTTATTTAAAGTAGGACATACTTCAACTTCCGTAAGTCTTGCAACAGGTGTTGCAAAAGCTCGTGATTTGAAAGGTGAAAATTATAATGTAATTGCCCTTATTGGTGACGGCTCTCTTTCGGGTGGAGAAGCTTTTGAAGGTTTAGACAATGCAGCAGATTTAGGGACAAATTTTATTGCAATTATAAATGATAATGACCAATCAATAGCAGAAAATCATGGCGGATTGTACAAGAATTTAAAGGATTTGAGAGATAATAACGATAAATCAGTAAATAACTTCTTTAAAGCACTTGGTTTTGATTATTATTTTGTAAAAGATGGAAATAATATTAAAGATTTGATTGAAATGTTTAGTGCTATTAAGAATATAAATCATCCTATTGTTGTTCATATTTGTACAAAAAAGGGTAAAGGTTGTAAGGTCGCAGAAGAAAACAGAGAAGCATTTCACTGGATGTTACCGCATGCTTTGGATAATGATACGGATTATGAGCAGAAAGAAAGCTATAACTCTATAACCAATGAATATATTTTAAAAAAAGCAAAAGAGGACAAAACAGTTATTGCTATTAATGCAGCCACTCCTGGGGTATTTGGTTGGGATATGGATTTTAGAAATACATTAGGAAAACAATATACTGACGTAGGTATTGCGGAAGAACATGCCTGTGCGTATGCTTCCGCTCTTGCAAAATCCGGAGCCAAGCCTATTTGGGCAGTTATGAGTTCGTTTGTGCAAAGAACTTACGACCAATTGTCACAAGATTTGTGTTTAAACAATTCTCCCATTACAATGCTTGTATATTGGGGAGGAATTTCGTCTGCGGATGCGACACATCTTTGCACATTTGATATTCCTCTTATTAAAAATATCCCCAATATGGTATATCTTGCGCCAACTAACAAAGAAGAATATATGGCAATGCTAAAATATTCGGTAGAGCAAACCGAAAGTCCAATTGCAATAAGAGTTCCGAATATTGATTTGGTTTCAGTCGGAGAGGAAGATAAAACCGATTATTCAATTATAAATAAATATAAAGTTGTAAAAAACGGTTCAAAAATTGCGATATTAGGATTAGGAAACTTTTTTAACTTAGGTAAAGAAGTTGCTGATAAAATAAAATCGGAATTAAACATAATGCCGACTTTAATTAATCCTAGATTTATAACCGGCGTTGACGAAGCTTTACTTGAAGCCTTAAAAAAAGAGCATGATATAGTAATAACATTGGAAGATGGGATTCTTGACGGCGGATTTGGTGAAATGATATCAAGATTCTATGGTAATTCTAATGTGAAGGTGTTAAATTATGGCGGGAAAAAGGAATTTACCGACAGAATTTCATTAGATAAACTATATGCAAAATATAGACTAAAACCAGAGTTGATTTTAGAAGACATAAAAACTGTAATATAAGCAGTTAAGATATAACAAAAAAGAGAGTGTCCAAAAAGTCATGGACACCCTCATTTTATATTCTTATCCTTTTTAAGATTACAGTTTAGAAGCAACCATCTTAGTTGTTTCAGCCAATCTTGTAGAATAACCCATTTCGTTATCATACCAAGAAATAATCTTAACTTGATTTCCGCCCATTACACGAGTTAATAAAGCATCAACAGTTGAAGATTGTGAAGTACCAACGTAGTCAGATGATACCAACGGTTCTTCCGTATAGCAAAGAACGTGTCCGTCAGCACCGGCCTTCAAAGCTGCATTAACTTCTTCAACCGTTACATCTTTGCCAACTTCAAATACAACGTCAACTAATGAAACGTCAGGAGTAGGAACTCTCATAGCGAAACCGTCCAATTTACCTTTTAATTGAGGTAATACCAAAGCAACAGCTTTAGCTGCACCTGTCTTTGTAGGAACGATGTTCAAAGCGCCTGCTCTTGCACGACGAGGATCTTTGTGTCCTGCATCTAAAATTCTTTGATCACCTGTATAAGAGTGAACAGTTGTCATCAAACCTTTTACAATACCGAATTTTTCATCGATAACCTTAGCAACAGGTGCTAAGCAGTTTGTTGTACAAGATGCCATTGAAATTACGTTGTGTTTAGCAGGATCATACATATGATCGTTAACACCTAAAACGATTGTAATATCTTCGTTTGTAGCCGGAGCTGAAATAATAACTTTTTTAGCACCTGCTGCAATGTGAGCTTTTGCTTTTTCGCCGTCTGTGAAGAAACCTGTTGATTCAACAACAACTTCAACACCTAATTCTCTCCAAGGTAATACTGATGGGTCTTTTTCTGCAAAGAATTTAATCTTCTTACCGTTAACAATAATACCTTCTTCATAAGCTTCAACAGTACCGTCAAATCTGCCCATAACTGAGTC
>JAKSUR010000018.1 GCA_024408765.1 bacterium
GATTTTAAAGTTTATTGGAAAAATTGATTTTGGAAGAACAAGAAGTTGTTAAGTTTGTAGGGTGCAATTTTTTGCACCTTATACTTCTTGACATCCGAGTTGTTTGCCTTCTTGCTCTCCCAACTTCCTAGCTACCTAGCCGCCTAGCTGCCTAGCTACCAAATTCCCAGCCGCCAAACCCCCAAGCCTCTTAGCTTCCAATACAACCCTCACCCCAGCTCCTCCCTTTGAGAGGAGCAATAATCAAGGCGAGGTATAATAACAGTTGTTGGAGTAAAAACCACAATCTACGAACTGCAAAATAATCAATTTGCCTGTTATTAATCATCGATTCAAAGGTTAATTTACAATATTATTAAGATATGTAAATAATATAATAAATCACGAAATTCCATATTTGTTTATATACTTTATATATAATATACACTTATTAACAGGTAGCATATTATGATTCAAGTTAATACATCAGATTATCATGAAATAAAATTTACTCGTGATACAAAAGTTGATTATAAAAATGGAGATATTATAACAAATACTATCTTCAAAAAATATGATAAAGATTTAAGTGGTGATTTTAATGATGAAGAATGGGCGATGTATGAGCAGACATTAAAAAAAGAGGAAACAAGAAAACAAGAAGTCAAAGATATTAATACAAATGTTAGTCAGCACTATAGCAAAAAAATTGAAAAAACCGCAAAAGATATTGAAAAACTACACAAAATGTATTCTGATTTAGACGTTTCTGCTTGGGATAGACTTTTAGAATTTGAAAAGACACACCCCCAAGTAAGGCGTTGCGGGTATATTGATAGAAAAGATATTCCTTCGGGTGCTATAAAATACGATATATCAGCTTTTCAAATGGGAATATATGATGAAGAAAAACAATCTTACACAGGTGAATGTTATAAAAACGGGTATTTATCAGGTCTTGATACATTAGATAAACAAGAACGTCAAGAGTATCTCCAACTTCTTAAAGAAGTCTCAAAAGTTTGTAAAAAAATAACTAAACTTGATAAAAAAATTGACAGATTACAGAATGAGTTTGATAAATACAAAGCTTTGGAAGACATGGCAAATTCAGGTATGATTAGCAAAGTTGGTTCTAAAGAATATGAAGAACAAGCTTATCAACAATATATGCAAATTCAAAACGAAGCTAATCCTTTTTATAGTGAAATTAAAGACTTAAAACAAAAAATAGAAGTTCTAAGGTTAAAAGGTAATCCTACACAGGCAGATATAGCACAATTAGAACAATACAATATTCAAATACAACAATTAGAAGTAGCCAGTTATTATTGGACTATTGCAGATGTCGATAATCTACAAAAAGCAGATGGCGGACAAGGTTTAATGTTAACGGACTGGTCGGAACAATTAACTTATTCGGCTTCGGATAAGAATGAATTGACAAATACCCATTCTGCGGGAGCAATGTATTCAAACGAAAATTTTAATATTATTGGCAATATATCTAATTCTCAAAAATATACAAAACCTAAAATAGATGCCGAAACTGAAACTGAAACGGAAGCTATAAACAAATTTGGCAATGCATTTACCGGAATGTTAATGGGAGAATATAAAAGAAACGACTTTTCTTTATCATCAAACTCAATTATAAATACTGATAATATGTTCAGTTACAATCAAACACTAGGTTTTGGCTATAAAAATACTAAATTGGAAGTTGGTGAAAATATTACTACCCTTAAAATGCCAATGCCTAATGAACAAGGAGAATTAGTTGAAACTAAAAATACAACATATACAACTAACACACAATTATCACAAACAGTCGGAAAATTTACAAATAGCGTAAGTGCTCGCTTTGCGAAATATGGAAATGAATATACCATTTCATCTGATTCACAATTTAATCCCAAAATTGGGAAACATAGCAGTTTAAGTATTTCTCCCACTTTGTCTGCATCATACAATGATAAATCCAATAATTACACTCTAAGTCCAAATCTCACCTGCGGTTATACATATAATAATAACGATTTAAACATCAATATAAATGCAAATGAATCTTTTAGTACGACAATGAATCCAGATACTCGACCACAGATTAATCATAATTTAACAACAAAAGGAACTGTCAAATATAAAGGCTTTTCAACGTCATTAAAATTCAATAATTCAAACAGTAGTTATTGCAGTTCAAACACTTATGGAGTCAGTACTTCTTACAAAACAAAAAAAGCCGGAACTTTTGGATTAGAATATTCATATCAAACTACCCAATATAAAATCGGAGAAAAAAATAAGGAAAATATTAATCTTATTTCTTTTAAGTATTCTTTACCATTAGATTGGACAAGAAAAAAATCTAAATAATATTTTTAATTAAAGTTTTTTACTAAGATACAGTAATAAATCATCTGTTGACCTTATAATACCATAGCCAAAATCATCAGTAGCATTGCACCTATTTCCATTGCGGTTGACATGTGCTGTTGAAATCTTTGTGAATCATATTTTTTATAAGATTTTTTAGCTTTATTTACACTGTTCAAACGCTTAACACGGGTTTTTGTATCATCACTTGAAAACTCCGTACCAAAAGTGTCATATTCAAGTTGTGCCAATTCATCGTTTAAATTGCCTGTTGCAGGTGCAGAGTGAGCAAATTCACCAAAATTTTGATATGGTCTTGTATAATTTCTTTGACCGTATGGCATACTTCCGTATCTGTTATAATCTGTTCCGCCCAAATCCTCCGAATAGAAGTAAGTATTGCCATTATTGTTGTCATAATTGAATCTGTCTTTATCGGCAAGAAGTTCATTAGGCATAACAGCAGTTTTTATTCTGTCCATTCTTGTTGAATAATCCTCTACATCATAAATTTTTCCAAACAACTTACGTTCAATTGTAACAATACGAGTGTGAAAATCTCTGTTTTTGTATGTTGTACCAAAAAGTTTTTGCTCGATTTCATTTACAACAGGGTAGTCTACTGTATTATCAGCTATATCTTCACTTTCCATATATGTATCTTCACTTGGCGGAATTTCTAACCCGATTTGTTCTGCATTAATATCTTTGGCAAGTTTTTTTATTCTGTTTGACAAATCGCCTGTAAATGATTTTCCATAAATAGATTTTTCAAGTCTTGCTACACGATTATTCAATTCATCACTTATATAATCAAAACCATAAATATCATTTTCAATTTTAGAAATTTCAGCAATTTGTGTTTTATCTGCACAAAATCCTGACGGCACAAACGTGATAGTTAAAAACCCGATTAAAAAAAAATATATAAAAAATTTATTCATATTGATAAAACCTTTGGTATCAATATAAATTTATTTTAGGTATAGTTCTATTCAACAATAATGTTATTAAAATTTGTTATAAAACTGACAAAATTATTTAGATAATTGTGAGATTAAATTATAAAACTTGCTTAATATAAAGTTTTGCAAAATCTAAATCACTTTTTGAAGTAATTTTAATATTTGTCGCTTCACATTCTACAATATATACATTTTCACCAAATTCTTCCAGCATTGAACTATCATCTGTGTACGATTTTTCTCTTAGTTTTTCGTGAGCATTTTTTATGATTGACGTTTTAAAAGCTTGCGGAGTTTGCGTGTTATACAATTTACTTCTGTCTATTGTTCTTATTATTTTTCCCTGTTCATCAACTTCTTTTATTGTATCTGTCGTTTTTGTCATTACGGATACCGCATTGTATTGTTTGGTTTTTGAAATCACTTTCGATATCATATCTTTTTTTATAAGCGGTCTTGCTCCGTCATGAATAATTACATATTCTTCTTTTACATATTCCAAAGCTTTATAAACAGATTCCTGTCTTGTTTTTCCGCCTTCAATAATTTTTATTTTCGGATTGTCAAACAATTTTTGGATTTCATTTATTACAGATATATTTGAAGGAATAATAATTTCTTTTATCTCATCAAATTCTAAAAAATTAGTTACAGAATATTCGATAACCGTTTTTGAATCAATTTTTTCCAATAATTTATTTGTATTTCCGTACCTTGATGAAGTTCCGCCTGCGGTTATTATCAATGAAAATGCCATTATTATTCTCCTTTAAAATGGTCATATAAACCCAATTCATCATAATTTGAGTATTTTTTATTATCAATTTTAAGAAAATGTCCCTTAAATTTTAAAACTTTTCCTATTATATAGTAATCACTCATTTCAGATAAAAACTCTTTTGGAACACAAGCAACGAGGTTATAATCTTCCGCTCCAAACATACCTTCAATATAATCAGCCTCAATCGTTACATTACTTGCTTTTGCAATTTTAAAAAGTGCATCAGAAAGTCCGTCTGAAGTATCCATCATTGCATAATCCGTTTTTATTTTTGTTGAAATTTGCTCTGAAAAATAAGGATTCAATATCGGCTCGAGATGTGCTTTTATATTTTCCGATATCTTTTTGCCATCCAGTAATTCATTTAATCCTTTTGAACTTAATCCGTATTTTCCTGTCGTAATAACTACATATTCAGGTTTGGCATTGCTTCTTGAAGATATTTTTCTTCCTTTTGCACTTCCTATTGCCGTTATGGAAATAAAAATTTTATCACATCCTGTAATATCACCGCCAATGATTTTTGCACCGCACAGACCTGATTCAATTCCTTTGTATAATTCATTTATAAATTCTTCATTAGTGTCAGACGGAAGAGAAAGCCCGACAGTTATATATTCGGGTTTTCCGCCTGATGCAAGAATATCGCTTATATTTATTGTACAAGCTTTGTAACCTATTTGATAAGGAGTTGCCCATTCTCTTTTAAAATGGACATTTTCAACAAAATTATCCTGAGAAACCACAATATCAAAATCTTTTAAGTATGCACAATCGTCACCTGAAAATTCGACATTTTTGTTCTTGTTAATAATTTCAATAAAATCAAGTTCTTTCATTAAATTTATTATATCAAAAAACTTAATTATAATTTATAAATGTTTTTTCTACTGTTGTTGTTTTGTTATCCCAAACCGAAAAAATTGGCTCTGAACCTTCTTTTAACACAAACTTGTCACCAACTCCAATATTTTTAGCCGGATTTTCACATGCACATCTGATAAAATCCGTAAAAGTTGCATTTGTAGTATCAATCAATTTTTTGGCAACATCATGTAAAAATTTCATACTTCCGGCAATCGTACCATCAGCATTTTTTGCAACTCCATTTTCATCAATATGAATACGAACACCATTCATGTAAAAATCTTCTTTCAACCCGGCATACGGAAGTGCATCTGATACCAAAACTAATTTATCAGAAGTTTTAATGCTCATAACAAGATTCATCGTTTGAGGAGCTAAATGTACCCCATCAGATATCATTTCCGCAACTACATCAGGATTGACAAGTCCTTCGTTAGTTATTGTAGGAACTCTGTGATGAAATGGCGACATTGCATTAAAAAGATGTGTAACCTGTTTTATGCCTGCATCTGCAAGTTGTTTTGCAAGAGCAATGCTGTGTCCTGCCGAAACAATTACACCATGTTCTTGCAAATATTTTGTAAGGTTATATCCTTTGTCTAATTCAGGAGCAAGTGTTACAATTGAAATATCTTTGGGGTTCATGCTTTCATAATTTTCTACTGTCGGTACTAAAATTTTTTCTTTCTCATGAATCCCCTTTTTTAAAGGATTTATAAACGGGCCCTCGAGATGTATACCAAATAACCTCGCCTCTCCTTCTTTTTGATTATGAATAATGTTATGCAAAATATCTATTTGTTTTCTAATATTTTCAATAGAATCAGGAAGTGTAGTTGCAACAACTCCGCCGATTCCCCTTTCTGCTAATTTTTTTAATAATTCTCTTATTTGCGATTCGTTTGAATCATGAAAACTTATACCATATCCGCCATGTATATGCTCATCCACAATTGCAGGCGCAACCGTTTCATCCTGCAAAATAACATAATTGATTTTGTCGTTTATCTCATTTTCGTTAAAATCATTTATGGCAACAAGTTTTTTCCCTAAAAATAACAAATCTTGTTTAATTTTACCTGACGGAGTATAAACATCGCCACCTATAAAAGCATTATATCCGTTCAATTTTATATTGGACAGAGGCAAATTATTTCCAGCTATACGATTTATATTTGGTATATTCCCAATTTTTGCACCAAAAGTTATATTATTAACAGCCATACTTAAATTCATAACAGTACCTTTTGTAAATAATAAAACACATAAAAAAAATTTTTGCTATCAATTTTTGTAAAATGATTTTTTAGCTAAAATGCTTTATTTTTACCTTTTATTGTATAATAATAGTCTTATGGCTGATTATTTGAACAATAAATTTGACGTAATTGTTGTTGGCGCCGGACATGCAGGTTGTGAAGCTGCTCTTGCATCTGCACATCTCGGTTGCAATGTACTTTTATGCACACTTAATCTTGATAATATAGCCTTACAGCCTTGTAATCCTGCAATAGGAGGCCCTGCAAAATCCACTCTTGTCAGAGAAATAGATGCACTCGGTGGAGTCATGGGTGAAGTTGCAGATGCCACATATTTGCAAATGAAAACTTTAAATTTATCCAAAGGGCCTGCTGTTCGTGCATTAAGAGCACAATCCGACAAAAAAGAATATACACGCTATATGAGAACTATTCTTGAAAATACGCCTAATATATGGCTTAAACAATGTTGCATAACCGAACTTAGAACAAAAGACGGGAAAATATGCGGTGCAATGGATGAATATGGAATTGAATATTCGTGTAATGCTATTGTTTTGACAACAGGAACATCTCTTGAAGGCAAGCTTTGGATAGGTTTAAACAGTTATGACGGAGGCAGACTAGGAGAACGTGGTGCTTACGGGCTTTCAGAATGGTTAAGAAAAAACGGAATTAAAACAAAAAAACTTAAAACAGGTACTCCGGCGAGAGTTGATAAGCGTACAATCGATTATTCAAAAATGACGATTCAACCGGGTGATGAAAAACTCAATTTTTATTCATTCAAGCCTAACAGACCAATAAGACCACAGTATCCTTGCTATTTAACAAGAACAAATGAAGATACACACAAAATTATTAGGGCGAATTTGGATAAATCGCCTATGTATCAAGGTTTAATACAAGGTGTCGGGCCAAGATATTGCCCGTCTATTGAAGATAAAATTGTGCGTTTTGCATCGAATCCTTCTCATCATATATTTATTGAACCGGAAGGACTAAACACTTATGAGGTTTATATCCAAGGATTTTCAACAAGTTTACCGGCATGTGTTCAGGTAGAAATGATACGTTCGCTTCCGGGGTTAGAAAATGCTCACATTATTAAACCTGCTTATGCGGTTGAATATGATTATGTTCCGGCTGTTCAGACAGAACATTCTTTGATGTCAAAGGATATTAAGGGGCTGTTTTTTGCAGGACAAATTAACGGAACAAGCGGATATGAAGAAGCTGCCGCACAAGGACTTATTGCAGGAGTAAATGCAGTCAGATATTTGAACAATTCAGATATGGTAATACTTTCAAGGAGTTCATCATATACAGGTACATTGATTGATGATTTAGTTACAAAAGATATTCAAGAACCATACAGAATGTTGACTTCCCGCTCGGAATACAGACTTCTTTTAAGGCAGGATAATGCAGATTCAAGACTTACGGAACTTGGTCATGATATAGGTTTAATCGATGATGCTCAATACCAAAGATATAGGAATAAGCAGGAACTTATAAAATCTGAAATTACAAGGCTTAAACAAGCAAAAATTTCTGCGACAGAAGAAGTAAATAGCATTTTAGCTAAATACGGAGAACATATTGATTGCGGTATAAGAATGTCAGAGTTATTGAAACGTCCGAATATTAACTACAATGTGTTTGAGGAAATTAATAGTGCAACTAAATCTCTAAATCTTAGTGATGATATTAAAGAAGAAGTTGAAGTTTTGGTTAAATATGACGGATATCTGCAAAGACAAGAACAGCAGGTTGAAACAGCAGAAAAACTTGAAAAATACAGAATACCTGAAAACATAGATTATACAAAAATTAAACATATATCAAATGAAACGAGAGATTTACTTCAAAAAATCAGACCGACAAACCTTGCACAAGCATCACGAATTGGCGGTGTTAAACCTGCTGATATTTCAGTTTTAATGGTTATGCTTAAAGGTTAAAATTATTGTAAATTGAGTTTATAGGAAATTTTTTAATTTTTCTACATCCTCAATTAGTAATTTTCCCTAAAACAACCCGTTTGTCAGCTCCCGTACAACAAGGAAGATTGTTTGGTATTCCGTAATATGTACAATATCCTAAAAGGGCAAATGCCATAACCTCTTTAAAATTGTTTGAAATTCCATAATCTTCATGCGTTTTAAGTTCAATATGTTTTGGTAAATATCCGCGTAAAAACTTTAATATAGCTTTGTTATAAGCTCCGCCTCCGCCAAGTACAACATTATCTATATGCATAGAAGGGTATATAAATCTTTCATAACTTTGTGCAATTGCTTTTGCTGTTAATGCTGTTAATGTTGCAATAACGTCTGCCGGCTCAGGTGGTGCTGACTTCAGTATATTTTCTATGTATTTGGTTGAAAAATATTCACGTCCTGTTGTTTTTGGAGGCTCTATAAAATAGTATTCATCTTGTAAAAGACAATCTAACCAGCTTTCGCAGACATTACCGTTTAAAGCAATTTCACCGTCTTTGTCATATTTTTGCCCGAAGAATTTTTGAACACAATAATCTATCATTATGTTTCCGCAAGCATTATCAAAACCGAATGTATCACAATCATTGGAAACAATCGTTACATTTGAAATTCCGCCAATATTTTGTACAGCAAAGTTTTCAGGTCTGTCACCTAAATTATTACATTTACCCCTGAACCATTTTTCATCAGCAAAACACACTAATGGCGCACCATGTCCTCCATGTGCAATATCATTTTCACGAAAATTTGATATAACCATGCACCCTGTTTCTTTTGCTATAACAGAACTTTCGCCTATTTGAAGTGTGCTTTTAAGAGAAATATTGTCAAGTTTTTCATCAAAAGGATAATGATAAACAGTTTGACCGTGAGAAGAAATAAAATCAGGTTTTCCAAACTCGCCTATTAATATATTAGCAGCATCAGCAAAACATTTACCCACTGCAAAATTTAATTGACACAGTTCTTTTATATTGATATCACCTCTAAATGCTGTAAATACCTTTGCTCTTATATGTTCAGGGTAAGGATAATTTATACCCTGAATAAGTTTAACCGTAAAATCGGGATAAACTTCGCAAAGTCCTGCGTCTATTGAATCACAAGATGTTCCTGACATCAATGCTATAATTTTTTTAGATTCTTTTTTGTTCATTGTTTATTTTTTTAAAATGTTTTTTCACAATAATTACAGTAGATTTTTCTCTTAACTCAGTTATAGCATAAAAAGTTATACAAATTAAGATTTATTCTTTAAGGTTTTTCGACTTTTAATCTTCGTGTTTCTATGCTAAATAAATCTTTTCCGTTTGCTGAATTTTTTTCGCCAAAATTATCAAGGAACTTAAGAGTTGCATTCATACATCTTTCCCAAGTTGATCCTTGTACTCCACCACAATGAGCTTCAAACCAAACCGGCTTTCTAAATAAATTTCTTATGGCAAAAGCCCTTTTATATGTTCCATTAATTTCCATTTTAGGGAAAAGTCCATCAAGATAAAAACCTCTTGGTGCGAATGGTTCTTGCAAACAAGCAGGGTATTGATAGTAAACAGGAACAACAACCTCTGAGGATTTTACTTCAATTTTACCATGGTGTTTTTTAAAAAATTCTGTAATACCTTCATTCTTTTTAATATATTCTATGATTTTTTGCTTTTCATCGGGATTCTTTTTAAAATATTCACCTTTAACTTTAATTTTTAATGAAGAAAAGCTTGGATTATTAGCACATCCATAATTCATCGTAACATTATTCACAATAAAACCTCCATGATATTATTCAATTTCAAATAATATAATGCATGAAAAAATAAAATTTGCTACTTTGAATTCCTTTTTTATATTTAGTATTTAGTTGCAGATTGAATTTCACCCAACAAAATAAGTCATTTACCCCTATTTTCCGATACAGAAATGCTCAAAGATATTATCCAAAATATCGTCAGTAATAAGTTCGCCTGTTAATTCATCCAATGCAAGAAGAGCAGATTTTACATCAATTGATATTAAATCTTGTAACTCTCGTATTTGAGAAGCTATTAATGCTTGATTTAAGGCTTCTTTTGCCCTTTCTAAACAAACTTGTTGTCTTGAATTTGTAACAAATTCAAGCGATTCAGGTTCAACTTTGCAAACTTTTGAGGTTAAAGTTTGCTTCAAATCATTTATTCCTTCTCCTGTGAGTGCTGAAATATATACAGTTTGATTATTGCGGTTAGAAATTAAATCAGCCTTATTTGCAATAATTATATGATTTTTATCTTTTATAAGTTCTAAAATTGCATTGTCATCTTCATTTATACCTTGTGAAGCATCATAAACAAACATAATCAAATCCGCCTCGTTAAGCGATTGCTTGGAATATTCTATGCCTATTTCTTCAACTTTGTTTGAACCTTCATGGATACCTGCTGTATCAATTAATGTAACAGGAATTCCCAAATCCAATGTTTCTCTTAAAACATCTCTTGTAGTACCTGCAATATCAGTAACTATCGCCCTTTCAAGATTCAAAAGAGCATTAAACAAAGAGGATTTTCCGACATTAGGTTTACCTGCAATTGCAACCGAAATTCCCTGCCTCATTATGTTTGATGTTCTTGCGCCTGCAAGAACTTTATTTATTTTTGAAATAATTTTTTCAAAAGTTTCTGTCAAATATTTATATTCAGGTTCGTTAACCTCTTCCGGAAAATCAATAGCCGCCACGATTTTAGACAAAACTTCAAAAATATCATTTCTGATTTTATTAATTTCGTCTTTTAAGACACCCGAGAGATTTTTCATTGAAATTTTGGCAAAATCACTTGTTTTTGAATGAATAATATCAGCAACAGCTTCGGCTTGTGATAAATCCATTCTTTTATTTAAAAACGCACGTTTTGTAAATTCTCCTTTTTCTGCCATTCTTGCACCGTTTTTCAAAACAAGTTCAAGGATATTTTTAACAACATTAATCCCGCCATGGCATTGAATTTCAACTACATTTTCACCAGTATAACTGTTTGGTGCAAAAAAAGGAAGCACAATAACTTCATCTATTGTTTTGTCACCGTCTGTAATTCTGCCGTGATTAAATTTTCTCGGTTCAAAATTAGGGTTAGTAAAGATTTTTTTGATAATATCAAAAGCTTTATCACCGGAGATGCGAATAATCCCGACTCCACCAGTTCCTAATGGTGTAGAAATTGCTGTTATGGTATCAAATTCTTCCAAAATATTCATAAAAAAATTATACAGCAAAAGTTAATGTTTTATAATCCCTTTTTATTAAAAAAGCCTCGCTGTATGCGAGGCTTTCAAGATTTTAACTTGCAAATTCTCCGGAATAAAATCCCATAAGATTTGCTAATCTGTGCTGTTTTTCAGCAACTTTTTCAATGTTTTGCCTGATTTCATCAAGCTCTTTTAATAAAGTTTTCAAGTCTTTACGTCGTTTGCTCTCTAGGCGTACCTCCCTTTTTTCATATTGCTCTGCGGATTCCTCCAAATTAATTTCTAACCAATTTGGAGAAAAACATCTATTTTGATAATCTTTTTTTGCTGACATATACTTATATCCCCATTTTAACTAAACTGCTTGTGCGGAAAAATTTTTACCAAGTTTGCAAAGAAACTGTGAACATCATTTACTTTTTCTTTGCAATCCATAAAATCTTTTTCTATTTCTTTGTACTCCTTAGAATTAAAGTTAAATGCGGTCATTTCCGAATATTCAACCAATAATTCATGCTCATCACGTTCCATAAATACCTCTTAATCAACAGCTAATACACTAATGTTTTTCATCTTTTCCTTTCTTCTTACAATTTCTATAACGACAAATTTTTGAAAAACTTTAGGATTTAAAATCGATTTGTTACAAATATTTACAATCAGAGTTTGCTGATTATTGCCGAATTGTTTTTAAATATTTGCTAATAATTTTGCCAATTTGACTATTCACATATTAAAATTCGGACTGTATAATGATTCTATGGAGAATATACTTGAAATTAAGAATCTAAATTTGTGTTTTAGAGTTAATGACAAAGAATATCAAGCTTTATATGATATCAACCTTGATTTTGAAAAGGGAAAATTACATTCAATAGTCGGAGAATCAGGTTGCGGAAAAACAGTTACAATGATGTCTGTACTCAGGCTTTTACCCAAAAATGCATTAATAAAAAGCGGTGAAATTTTATTTAACGGGAAAAATTTATTGAACTTAAAAGAATCTCAAATGCGGGAACTTAGAGGAAATAAAATTGCTCTTATACCGCAAGATCCTATGACGTCTCTCAACCCTCTTTACACCGTTGGGAATCAATTAACAGAAGCCATTCGTATTCATAGCAAAGTTTCGCATCATCAAGCAATGAGAAAAGCAAAAGAAGTTATGAATTTAGTTAAAATACCTGATATAAACAATAAATTAAACATGTATCCGCATGAGTTTTCAGGTGGCATGAAACAACGAATCATAATAGGAATGGCTCTTGTATGCAATGCCGAATTAATTATTGCCGATGAACCGACTACCGCACTTGATGTAACCATACAAAAACAGGTTATGGATTTGCTTTTTGAACTTCAAAAAGAGTATAAAACAACTGTAATCCTTATATCACATGACCTTGCACTTGTAAGTAATTATGCTGATACGGTTAATGTTATGTATTCGGGAAGGCTTGTTGAAAAAGCGTCTGCTAATGAATTTTTTAAAAATACTTCTCACCCATATTCAATAGCACTTTTAAATTCATTACCACAAGGCAATTCACGATATAAATTGGAAACTATAAAAGGAATTCCTCCGAATATTCAGGAAAAAATTGAAGGCTGCAAATTTCACCCACGCTGTAAACTTGCAGAAACAGATTTATGTGACAAAAAAGTACCTGAACTTGAAGAAAAAAAACAAAACCATTTTATAGCATGTTTTAAAGTTTAAAAAAATATGCTAAAATAACTTCTATGAACGAAATTATTGTATCACCATCTATATTATCGGCTGATTTTATGAATCTTGAACAAGAAATTAATTCCGTAAAAGAAGCCGGTGCGGAATGGCTTCATATTGATGTTATGGACGGTCATTTTGTACCTAATATAACAATAGGAGTACCCGTTGTAAAATCCATTCGACAAAAAACAGATATGTTTTTGGACACACACCTTATGATTGAAAATCCGGAAAAATATGTTGAATCTTTTGCTAAAGCAGGCTCTGATTTAATAACATTTCATCTTGAGGCTTGTAAAAATGAAGAACATATAAGAAAAGTTATCCGTCTGATAAAATCCTTCGGAAAAAAATGCGGAATTTCAATTAAGCCTAAAACTGATGTAAAAGAAATTTTTCCTTATCTTAATGAAATAGATTTAGTCCTTATAATGACTGTTGAACCGGGTTTTAGCGGACAAGAATTTATACATGATTGTGCCTTGAAAATCCCTCAAATATCCGAAAAATGTAAAAACAATTTGATTATACAAGTTGATGGCGGTATAAATAATATAACTTCTAAAATATGTATATCTTTGGGGGCAAATTCTCTTGTCGCAGGAAACTATGTATATAAAAGTCTTGATTACAGTAAAAGCATAAATGAAATTAAAAATTGGAGATAGAAATTTGGATACTGAAACAGCTAATTTAAAAATGTATTTTGATAAACTTGTTAAAACAATTGAAACTCAATCATCATTTAAATTTGGAGATATGTATTTAGCTGACAAGCAAAGAATTGATGACATTTTGTGTTGCATAGATGCAAATTTTCCGAGAATCTTAAAAGTATACCAAAAAAAATACGGCAATATTGATAAAGCTATAAAAAGCTTTAATCATTATAACAGCTTAATTGAGAATATCAAAATAAAACCACCATTAGGAAATAACAGTTATCTTATTAATTACAACAAAGTTATTGAAATAATCGCCATTCTTGGAAATTCCTTTGCGTCAGATATAAAATATATAAATGAAAATTATTCTAATTTAAATGAACTATAAATTAAATTTGCAAGTTAGGTAATAATTTTCAACATCTTCAATTGACAATCATTACATATTTGTTATACAATTTTGTAGACTATCAAACAAATTAACGGAGTATGAAATGAATTCACAACAAGATGTTATATATGGTTTAATGAATGAGCTGGAAGAAGCATTAGACAAGGGATTACCACTTTTAAGCAACCTTACGGTAGTAAAAAAAGATGTCGTAATAAACATTCTTGATAAATTATATGCGGCATTGCCTGATGAAGTTAAAGAAGCACGAGCATTGCTCAGAAGGAAAGACGAACTCCAATATGAAGCAAAACAAAGAGCAGAAAAAACTATTGCCGAAGCACAAGCAGAGGCTGACAGATTGTTAAGTGAATCCGATTTATTAAGAGCTGTTCAAAGAGAAGCCGAAAAAATGAAAGAAGATGTTATAAATTATTGCAATGACATAAAAAGAAAAGCTTTTGAAGAAGCAGATTCTATAAGAAATCAAGCTATAGATGAGGCATTAAGAGTAAAAGATAGTGCTTCCGTATATGCAGAACAGATTCTTACAGGTTTAGAACAAAACGTCAATCGTTTACAAGAAATTATCAAAGATAACCAAATTCAACTTGAAAGAAAACGCTCTGAAGAAGAAGGACACTATTCAAGTAATTATGCAAACCAACAGCCTGAATATGCACAAGACTTTAGAATGTAAGCTATTTAATTAAGCCTTCACAGAGAACAAAACGTCCGAGCAAAACTACTTCACAGTAGCTTGAAAGAGAATCTGTCAGACATTTGTTTTCGCAAAAACCGCCTGAAAGATATATTTTCTTGGGTTTTTTTGCAAAATTCCATGCATTATATGCAATTCCATGAACGAATTTTGATATTGCATCTTCCGGTCTTTCATTTTTGGATATAGAATCCATAATTTTTTCAATGCCAAATATTCCGCATGTAACATTGAACTTTTCAGGATTAAAACTTAGTTGTTTATAATTTATATCATAAAATTTTAAAAGCATTTCAACCGTTGCACCTGTTGAACTTGCGCAAGAAGTATTCCAATCCATATCATGAAATTTTCCGTCTTTAAATCTAATCCACTTTGCATCTCTGCTTCCCAAATCTAAAACAGTTGAATCTTTATCTATACCCAGTTTTTTAGCACCTTGTGCAAGTGCAATAATCTCATTTTCGGTAGAATTTGCCATGTGACCGCAAGAAAAATCAGGAATAATATTGGATGCTTTAATTATATTTGAACTAATTATGTAATAATTATAATTATCCTTTTTTTTACACAAATATTCCTCTCCGATACAATTCTCATCGGAAATAAGCTTAGAATAAGTTGTCCCTGCATCAAGATAAATCATATTTTGATTATACCTGAAAAATCATAATATATCATGATAATTTATATACACTACAAGGTTTTTGATTTATAATAATATTAATTTTAAGGAGAGAATTATGAATATTAAATTACTTAGAAATATAGCAATTGGAATTTTAGGCACAATCGTTTTTATTTATGCTGTTTTTTTGATTTTACCTTTTGTTGTATCGCCTATTTTAAATAAATATATACCAACCGTTAATGAAGAAATAAAAAAAGCTACGGGACTTGATTCGGAAATTCAAAACATAAGGCTTACAACAACACCAAAACTTGGAATCGGTTTAAAAATCGGTAAATTTACACTTTTTACACCTGATAAAAAAGAAGTTTTGAGTTCAAGCAATTTTGGTGCAAATATGTCAATTTTGCCGATTCTTGCAAAAAAAATAGAACTTGCATCTGTTTTTGCAAACAATCTTGATATAAACTTGGGATTAAATAAAGACGGCTCTTTTGAGATAGAAAAATACTTACCCTCTCAAACCGAAACCTTGCCTCAGGGTGACGAAAAAACGACAGCAACTGCTACAGAGCTTCCATTCGGATTAAAACTTTCTAATCATATGCCTGATATTAAAATTAAAGGTTATAGTATTAATTTTATTGACCTTTCAAACAATAAAAGCTATCTGATTAAAGGTAATAAAACAGAAGTAACGGATTTTGTATTAAATAAAAGTATAAAAATAAATGCCAATGGAAATATGACTCTTGCAGGCAAAGAACAATTCAAATACAATTTAAAAATCAATAACAAAATCATGCCTGAAGTTGATTTGAATGAATTAATTTTTAATCCGGAACTTCAAGAAAAAGACAAAAATAAACAAGAACTGCAAATAAATATTCTTGATATTTTTAAAGGTCTTTATAACTATAAAATTACAGCAAATTTGGATTCAAACCTGTTTTTAACAAAAGATTCTTATAAAGGTTATGTAAAAGCTGATAACCTTTCGGTTTCACCGAACGGACTCGCAATTCCTCCAAGTGACATAAATTTACAGTTCAAAGGGAATAAAATCAATATCGCATCAAATCTTTACACTGCTAAAAATGAAGCATCCGTAGTAAAAGGTGAAATATGCACAGGCAAAAAAACAAAGCTTGATATAAATGTAAAATCCGATACGGAACTTTCAAATATCATAAAAATAATTAATGCTTTTGCTATGACATTTAATATAAAAGATTTACAAACACTTAGTGCAAACGGCAAAATTAATGCTGATTTCAACATAAAATCTAATTTAAAAAATGTAATTTCTGACGGATATTTAAAAATTCCTTATGCGAAAATATGTTACGGACTCTATAATATAACAATTGACAATATCAATACTGATATCGCATTAAACAATGACAATATAGATATCAAAAACATTGGTTTTTCAATATTTAATCAACCGCTCAGATTGTTTGGCACAATAAAACAAGACTCAACTACGGATTTACACTTGACAGGCGATAATATAAGCCTAAAAGGACTTATTATTGCTTGCGGTCAAGCAGTTCTTTTAAAAGAAAATCCGATAAATTCAGGTATTGTTTCTTTAAAGGTTGATATTTTAGGAAAACTTGACAGTATAAAACCAACTGCTAAAATTATTTTAAGCAATTTAGACATAAAAAATATTCCGTCAAATACGGTTTTAAAATTACCGTTAACAGATATTAATATAATAACAGACGGAAAAACTTTCTCAGGAAATGCAATAAGCACAAGCGTTAAAGCTGTTAATCCGGCTGCAACAGTAAATATACCGAAAATTTCAATTAACATAAAAGAAAATGTAATTGAGATTACGCAAACTCCTGTTAAAGTTGAGAAAATCAATTTTAATGTTTCAGGAAAAATCAAGGATTATTTATCTGAAAAAATATCTCTTGATTTTGTAACAACAGGCGATATTAAGTCTTCGCTTTCAGGAAATATAAATGTAATTAAACAAACATTAAACCTTCTCTTCAATACAACACAAAATTCGACAATTGTTATACCAATGTTCGATAAATCAAAAATGACTTTTAACTGCAATCTTTCTGTTACGGGAAGCATGCTTAATCCACAAGTTTCAGGTATTTTTAATTCATCATCAATAAATATACCCGAAATTCCGATTCAAATTGAAAATATTGTTGCAAAACTGCACGGTGATATTTTAAACGGAAGTGCTACGGTTGCAAAATTCACATCCGGCGGAATAGTTGCAGATACAATAACAACAGATTTTTCAATGAAAGGTGAAAATTTCTGCCTTAATAACTTAAAAGGTAATGCTTTTGACGGCAAATTTAACGGAAACATTATATACAATATGGCAAATGCAAAAACCGATTTAACTTTTAAAGGTGAAAACATGAATGCCGAAAAAGCTATTGCAGGCGCAGCAGGAATAAAAAATGCCCTTTCCGGTGTTTTAAATTTTGATACAAAAATGAATTTGGTTGTATATCCCGATTTTAACCAAATGATGAAATCAATCAAAGGAAATATATCTTTTAAAATTGATAATGGCGCATTCGGCAAAATAGGTAAACTTGAAAACTTACTACAAGCAAATAATATCATAGGAAATAGCCTTTTGAAAGCAACAACGGCATCTTTTTCCAACATAGGTGCTATTAAAAACTCTGCTCAATTTGATTATTTATCCGGAGAAATGACACTTTCAAACGGATGGGCAAATATTTCAAATATCAAAAGTACAGGAAAATCTATTGCATACTTTATTTCGGGTAAATATAATTTAATAAACGGCAGCGCCAATATTATTATCCTCGGTCGACTTGACGGTGCAATAGTAAAACTTCTTGGCCCGATTGGTGAACTTTCCGCAGAAAAACTGCTTTCTTATATACCAAAATTCGGAGAACTTACTTCAAGATACGCAAATATTTTGACAACAGACCCTGATAAAGAAAGAGTAAAAGATATCCCTGCACTTTCTACGGGAAGTAAAATTTACAAAGATTTTAAAGTAGAATTCAACGGCGGAGTTGAAAGCACAAGTTCTGTTAAATCTTTCAAATGGTTATCAAAAGTTGATACAAGTGCTATTGAACAACAAAGTATTAAAGAAACGGTTAAATCTTTGAAATCTAATGTTACAACGGATATAACAACCACAGTAAACACAATTAAGGAAACAAAAGAGCAATTCAAACAATCTTTTACGGATATAAAAAATATTTTAAAAAGCCGGCCTTAGATATAGAGCAACAGAGCTGAATAAGATTTATCCTTGTTTTCTATGCCTTTTATGAATGAGGGTGTGCGGAATTATATACATCTTGCATGTGTTTCATTGAAATATGTGTATAAATTTGGGTGTTTGAAATTCCGGCATGACCGAGAAGCTCTTGTACAACCCTTAAATCTGCACCTTTTTCAATTAATTTTGTGGCAAAACTATGCCTGAAAACGTGCGGTGTAACTTTTTTAGGTAATTCTATTCTTGAAACAACTTCATTTATTACTGTTCTGATTGTTTGATTTTGCAACCTGTAACCTGTATTATTTATAAATACCGGACTATCATCACTTGGTTCAGCAAGACTATACTCAGGTGCAACAACAAGTTTTCTTGCTGTATTAATATATTGAATCAAATATTTTTTTGCTCTGTCTGAAACAAGCACAATTCTTTCTTTTGCACCTTTTCCAAAAACTCTTATTTCGTTTTCTTCGAGGTTTAAGTCACCAAAATTAAGGTTACTAAGCTCGGAAACACGCATGCCCGTTGCCCACAAAAGTTCTATTACCGTTCTATTTCTAAATCCGGAAGGAGTATTTATTTTTATATTATCCAAGATTTGCTCAACTTCATCAGATGTAAGAAATTTTGGCAATGATTTTGGTCTTTTTGGTGCAGATAAAGAAATTGACGGATTATTTTCTATATATTTCTCTCTGAATAAATATTTATAAAAAGTTCTGATTGATGCTATTTTTCTGGCAATAGTTGTTTTTTTGTATTCAAATCTTTGTATAAAATACAAATATTCCCTAAGTTTATTAAAATCAACCTTTGTGCAATCTTCATCATTTAGCCAAAGTAAATAACTTATTACATCCGAACAGTATGCAGTTAACGTGTGAAAAGAAAAATTTTTTTCCACACTTAAATAATTTTTGAAATTCTCTATAAAATCTTTGTCTTTTTCGTTCATATTATCATTTTGAAATTTACATTTGACTCAAAATATTATACAATATTTACAACAAAGTTAGAAGTGAAAACAAATGAATATATTTAAAACTTTTGAAATATTTCTGCGTGAACCGCTTAGCGTATTAAAACACAATTGGATTCAAATAGTAAGTTTACAAACCGATAATTTGTTTAAAGAAAAACCCTCCTGCGAAATAAGTTTACTCAAAGACGGAGCTCAAATTACCGTTGTCAACAATGAAAAAATGTACAATTTATTATCACTTGTAACACAAAAAGCCAAACAAAAAGAAAAAAGCGAGATTTTGAAATGAAATTTTTGGAAGGAAAATTTATAATAAGTGCAGAAAAATTATCACAATGCCCGACTTCTGCTTTACCCGAATTGCCATTACTCGGACGTTCAAATGTCGGAAAATCGTCTTTTATAAATATGATTTCAAACAATAAAAAATTGGCTAAAACATCAAACACTCCCGGAAAAACAAGACTGATAAATTTTTTTAATTTTTCTGATAAGTTTATGATTGCAGACCTTCCGGGATATGGTTATGCAAAAGTTTCAAAAGACGCACAAGCAAAATGGCAAAAATATTTGGAAGAATATTTGCTAAAAAGAGAACAAATAAAATCAATGATTCAATTTATTGATGCAAGACATGATATACAAAAAAATGATTATCAAATGCGTGAATGGATTGAATCATACAATCTTCCTATTTTTACAATTGTTACAAAAATTGATTGCATTTCAAGAGGGCAAATACAAAAAACCATTTCAAATATTAAAAAAATATTTGGAGGAGATGTTCTGCCGTTTAGTGCTACTGATAATTATTATTGCGAAAAAACTCTTGAATATTTGTTGAATTTATGTCAATAATAGGGTGTAGAGGGGTATTTTGTGTTAGTTCTTGACGGTAAAACCGACTTAAATCAAATTTCATTAACAGGAGTTCGAGCAATAACATTAATCGGCCTTTTATCCGTTGAACCAAGAACTTTTGATGAAATTCGAGAAAAATTTATAAAATTTAAAATATTGGATGAATCTCATTCTGATGATATTTTACGAATAGATTTGAATACAGTAAAAGCAATAGGATGTGAAATTTCAAGACCTTCTCGCAAAAACAAGTTTAAATATGTTTTGAGTAAACATCCGTTTACGCTTTATCTTGATAATAATGATGCCGTTATTTTAAAAAAAGTGATGGAAAAATTTAAAAGTACTACAAATATTCCGCTTCTCGTTGAATATGACGCACTTTTAAGAAAAATAGCAAATTATGTTTATGATGATGATGTAAAAGAAGCTATTATAGGCGCTTCACCTCTTGTACATTATTGTTCTGATATTGTAAAAGATTTAATTGTAGATTGTAATTATAACAATACTTTGACCTTATTCTACAAAAAACCTACAAATAAAAGCCCAACGGAAAAAGTTTTAATAGCAAAAAAACTTGTATTTATCAGTAATAAACTTTACTTGCAATGTTATGATTTGAATAAAAAAGCACCTGTTGTATTAAACATAAAAAATATTACAGAAATAGTTTCAAGAAGCTTAACTAAAAATAAAATAGAAACTGATAAATTTAAAATAAAATTTTTAATTAAAAACTTTAAACCTGAAATTTTAGATGAAGATGAAATTATTTTGGATGAAAAAGAAAATCAAGCTCAAATAGAAGGAAGCTATTTTAATGAATTTTATGCTATGCAAAGAGTTTTATCCTTAGGCTCAAGTTGTACAGTTATAGAACCAATTGAGTTTCGAAATTTTATTATTTCAAAATTAAAAGAAATGAGAAAACTTTATGATTAGAAAAGCATACACAGAAGCAGTAAAAAGAAATTTGTCATCTACTCAAGTTTTAAAAACACTCTTAAAACTTTTGCAAGGTGATTATGATATGAATAATTTAATACAAAAGCTTAATGAAGAAGAAGATGAGCCTGTTTTTAACAATAGTGTCATAAGCAAATATATAAACACATGCAGATATTGCGGAATTGAAATTCATAAAATTCACAACAAATATATTATTTCAAAAATGCCTTTTGGAATGAATATTTCAGACAGAGAATATGAACTTTTACAAAATCTGCGAGAAATCGCAAATTCTACAATGTCGGCTCTTTTTAATAAAAATTTTGACAATGTTTTGACAAAAATCGGCAAATATTCAAACAAACAAATTATAAAAATAGAAGAAGAAAATCTGAATTTTATAGAAGAATCTTTTAGAAAAGCATCAGAAGAACAGCGAAAAATCAGATTAATGTTTAAAAAAAATTTTGATATGGATTGTTGTCCTATTAGTATTATAGAAAAAAATAATAAAAAATATTTTAATGTTCTATATGAAAATAAAGAAAAATCTATTGCTATTGAAAGACTTTCAAATATAGAAATTTTAAAAACAAAATTCAAATTCACTGAACAAAAAGAAGAAATTATTTTTAAATTAACCGACAATCTTGCTGTGAGATACGCCACCAGACCTGATGAAATAATAATTAATAATCATCTTCCTGAATATGTAGTTATTTCAGGTAAAGTTGAAAATATGGAAGAAGAATTAGCTCGTTTAATGAGATATGACAGTTTGTGTGAAGTTTTGTCTTCAACATCAGCAAGAGAAAAAATGAAAAATATGATAAATGATGGAGAATAGAATGTTTTTAGCCATTGATATCGGAAACTCAAATATTACTCTTGGTATTTTTGATAATGATACTTTAATTAAAACAATAAGACTTGATTCGGATAAAAATTTATCGGTTTTTGAATATGAAAAATTAATCAAAAATGCATTGAATAATTTTAATATAAAAGAATGTGCAATGCTCTCGGTTGTAGAAGAGTTAACCGAAATTGTAAAATCAGCTTGCGAAAATATTTTTAAAACAGATATTTTTATTTTGAATTCAAATAGTAAAACAGGGCTTTTGCTTGATTCTTCTAATTCTGCAACAATAGGTGCTGACAGATTGGCTAATGCTTGTGCTGTTCTTGATTATAAACTTCCTGCAATTATTGTAGATATAGGAACTGCCATAACTTTTGATATAGTAGATTCTGATAAATCATTTATCGGCGGAGTTATTATGTCCGGAATTAATATGGAATTAAAGGCTCTTTATGAAAATACTTCAAAATTACCTTTAATTTCCGCAAAGGAATCTGATTTTGCAATTGGTAATACTACAGAAAGTTGTATTTTATCAGGTGTTATAAGAGGAAAGGCTTGTGCAATAGAAGGTTTATTAAATCAATGCGAAAAAGAACTTAACAAAAAAGTTACCGTAGTTGCCACAGGCGGTCAATGTAACCTTATTTCAAAATACATGTCAAGAAAATTTGATTATATAGATTTAAATTTTACGCTTCGTGGTCTTAAAAGAGCTTACACAATTTCAAAACAAAATAAAAGTAATTGATTTTTTTAAATTTCTTCAAATGAATTTATTAAAATATCAACAATAACAGTTCCTTTATGCGAAATTGCCTGTTGCAGTGCAGGTAAAAGTTCATCAAATTTATTAACCCTTACAGCTAAAAGGTCATAAGCTTCGGCTATCTTTGTAAATACAGGATTATTCATTTCTACCTGATACATATTATTATATATTTTTTCTTGCATTTGTCGAACCATACCAAGATAACCGTTATTCATTATTATTATTTTTACCGGAATATTATGTTCTCTGCATGTTGCAAGCTCTTGCAAATTCATCTGAAAAGAACCATCGCCCGTAATATTTAAAACGAGTGAATTTGGTTTTGCAAGTTGAGCGCCGATTGAAGCCGGAAGTCCGAATCCCATTGTACCTAATCCGCCTGATGTTATAAACTTTTTAGGTTTATTAAAATTAAAATATTGAGCAGTAACCATTTGATGTTGACCTACATCAGTTACAACAATAGGTTCATAATCTTTTGTATATTCATAAATTGTTTTTAATACCGAAGATGAATTTAAACCAGTTGAATCATTTATATTATTTGTATTATCTTCTGTTATTAAAGCTAATTTTGCATGCCAGTCCGTATATTTAGGCACATTATTCAGTTTATATAATAAACCTTCCAAAAATAAATTAACATCAGAAGGTATTTCAAGTTCAAAATTTCTGTAAATTTGTTTAAGATTAACACTTATTATTTTTGCTTTTTTTCCAAAATCTATTTTTTTACAAGTTGAACGGTCTGAAAAACTTACACCTAAAGCAAGTATAAAATCCGAATTATTTAAAGCGGAATTTGCCAGATAAGATCCGTTTATTCCTATCATACCAAGATAATTTTTATCGGATGAAGGAAATGTTCCTATACCCATAAGTGTTGATATTACAGGTATTTTTGTTTTTGAAACTAACTTTTTAATATTAGAAGAAGCATTTGTTGAACCGCCTCCAAGTAAAATCAGAGGTGATTTTGCATTAAACATCAACTTTATAACTTTATCTAAATCAGAATCTTTTATTGGTAATTTTTTCTTTTTATGAATTTCTTTTTTTATTTTAGGACAATATTTTGATTCCAAAATATTTCTTGCCAGTGCAACTGCAACAGGGCCTTTTCCTTCCGAATTTGCAACTTCAAAAGCTTCTTTTATAACTTGTTTTATATCATCTTTTGCTGTTAAAACAAATACCTTTTTAGCACAAGACTTTGTCATAGATTGAATATCTACTTTTTGAAAAATTTTACCTTTATTATTACTTAAAGGTACATCGCCGGCTAAAATAACCATTGGAGTTGAATCTGCATAAGCATTTGCGATACCTGTTAATGTATTTGTAAAACCGGGGCCTGATGTTACCAGAACAACACCTGTTTTTCCGCTTACTCTTGAATATCCTTCTGCTGAATGTACTGCTGCTTGTTCGTGTCTTACTAAAATATGTTTTATATTTTTATTATCGGATAATGCATTATAAATACTTATTACAGATGCTCCCGGATATCCGAATATAGTATCTGTACCTAATTCGGATAATGTTTCTACTAAAACATCAGCACAAGTTTTTGTTATATTTTTATTTGGTACTGATTTTGATTTATTTTCAAATTTGCTAATCAATTGATTTGTCATAGTGTAATAATTATATCACTAAATGTAGAAAACTATGTAGAAAACATGTAGATAACTTTAAATTTATCTACATTATTTATTTTTTATATTTTTTTATGTAGATAACTTTTTAATTATCTACATTAATTTACATTTTATCTACATTTTTTTCTACATCTATAATTCAGTATTAGATTCTTG
>JAKSUR010000019.1 GCA_024408765.1 bacterium
GGTTGGGTTCAATTTTTATCTACTAATTTTTCTATTTCTATAGTACGAGGTTGGGTTTTTAACCCAACAATTATTTAAAATGTTTACTTCCTGCCCTCTTGTTCTCCTGCCAACCGCCCAACCGCCCAACCGCCCAACCGCATTCCTGCTACCTTGCCCTTTGTCAGCTTGTAAAGCGCAATTATTACAATATGTTACAAATATTGTTAGAATTGAAATTGGCATATTTTTATATACTTTATATATATGCAGAGCAAAACAAAGAGGCTAAAGATATACGGAAAAGCTTTATAGGCGTAAATTCAAGTTATAAAGGACAAAGAGAGAGCAATTGTACGTAAACACGAGAGAAAAATAAGCGGAGCATCTAAACTCCGTTTTTTTATTGCGCATAAATTTTTGTGCCAATTTTTTTTACAAGTTTAAGCGTTTTTAAAGCATTAAAATCACCGTTTTCAGTAAGAATATCAATATAATTCCTTGTTATTCCTTTATACAAACCGGTCTTTTTATCTTTATGCTTTTCAATAAGAACTTCAAAATTATTTCCAATATTTGATTCCAAAAACATATCTAATTTATTTTTTGATATTTGTTTGATAATTTCCGCCCGCTCTTGTTTTATATTGTCAGGCAAATGTCCTTCCATTTTTTCAGCTTCCGTCCCTTTTCTAATTGAATAAGGGAAAACATGTATTTGTGAAAGTTTTGATTTTTTAAGATTCTCTACCGTTGTTTGAAAATCATCTTCTGTTTCCCCAACAAATCCCGCAATAATATCACTTCCCATAAACGGATTTTTAAAACGTGAAACAATATCTTCAATTTGATCAAGATAATATTCAACAGTGTAATATCTGTTCATTCTCTTTAAAGTACGATTACAAGCCGATTGCAACGACAAGTGAAAATGCGGACAAAATTTCTCGCTCGTTTCTAAAAAATTCAACAAATCTTTTGTTATTTCATGGGGATTTAATGAACCAAGTCTGAACCTCGGTATTTTTGTTTCATTTTCAATCCTCTGCAAAAGCTTCAACAATCCGCCTTCATACAAACCTATATGAATTCCCGTTAAAACAACTTCTTTGAAACCGTTATTATAACAACGGTTAATTTCATTAACAATAAATTCGGGCTTTGCACTCCTTGATTTCCCACGAGCAAATGGAATTATACAATACGCGCATCTGTTATCACAACCGTCTTGAATTTTAAGACTCATTCTGGTTTTTGAAGTATCGTTTAAAACAACTTCATAAAACTCATTTTCTTTCATTAAATCTTTTACAGAATAATTTATTCCATTTTGAAAAAATTCCGCAATTCTAAATTTATCTTCATTTCCGAAAACATAATCTATAAAAGATTCTTTTAATAAATTTTCGCCCTCTGTTTGTGCAATACAACCCGTAAGCACGGTTTTTAAACCCAAATTGTGCGCATGTCTTAAAAGGTACATTGCTTCATTATCACTTTTATGTGTAACTGAACAAGAATTCAAAATATAAATTTCAGAATCTTTTTCATTAAAAACCTGTTTAAAACCTGATTCAACAAGTTTTTCCGCAACTATTTGCCCCTCAAATTGGTTGGACTTGCACCCCATTGATTTTAGGTAAAACTTGGACACTTTATAACCTTATCCCCTTTTTACAACATGTCGAAGTTGTTCACCATAACTGTTAAAAGTCCCGCAAGTTTCTTCTATTGTATATGTAATTTCACTATCATAAGATTTTTCTTTTTCGGCAAATTCAACAGCTTTTTCTAATTCTTTAAATTCACCTGCCATATCAGGTTCAAAATACGAAGGTTTATCTATATAAACTTGATACATAATTTTCTCCTCTTTTAAAATAAATTTTAAAACCAAAATCCCTTACAGTCAAATTATCTGTGATATGAAATATATCTGTTTTTCCCTTTTTGTGAACTCGTTAACTTGCCGGTTTTGTCCGCTGTTTTAGGTTTAATTTTTTTATTCTTTAAAATTATATTTCCGCTTGTTTCTTCTTTTACATTTTTACTAAATTCTTTAATATATTGTTTTTTTGTTGAAAATAATGATTTTCCATTCATCATATCATTAGAAATTTTATCAATATATTTTTGAAGATTTTGTTTTATTCCAATTGACGGGTTTAATATGTCATATATATCCAAAGGCATATCCCCCCTGTCATTGTTATAAAGTTTTAAAACAGGTGCAAAATTTGAAAGTTTATCTTCGCCGCCTCTTGCTGTCGGAATAATATGCTCAACAGTTTTTTCAGACATGCTGATAAGTCTTTGTGCTATTATTTTATGCGACATATCGGAATATTTGACCACAAAAGCATCAAAATTCATAAATGATCGTGGCAATTTGTACCACAAACAATATAACTCATCTAATTTTTCTCGATTCTCTTTATTGGTTTCTATATTTTCAATTTGCTTTAAAACATCTCGTCTGCTAAATGAACCGTCATAAATTCTGTATATTGCATTTTCTCTTATTTGTTCAACATAATCACGAGAATGACCGTCTAAACTATTTATTATATTATCAGTTTCAGCACTGTCTAATATTTTATTTTGTACTAATCTTAAATTGTTGATAGAATCAACCTTTTTGTCATTTAAAATATCACTAAAATTCTTTTTACCGCCTTCGGTATATTTTTTTAAAAAATCAAATACTTCCAGTTCAACATCTTGCATATATTGAGTGTATTCATTTAAAAAATTTACAGCTGATTGAGAATTTGTTTTTTTAACCAATTTAGCGTAAATGCTCCTTAATTCATAATTAGTAAGCATTGGTTTTCTGCTGTATGCACACAAATTGCCTGTTTGTGAAATTATAAAGTTTGCATCAAAATTTGCTTTAAATATAGGACGATAACAAAGCGAAGGTATTTCTTTTGAATTTTTACCTTCAGCATTGATATTATTTCGTTTTGTACTTATATGTTTTGATACCTTCCCAAAACCGTCTGTTCCAACATAGGAATTTAATAAAACTTTCATAGTTACCTTTAATAATACAATTATTACAAAATTTAAAAAACTATTTTTTGTCATATTTTTAGCAAATTGTTACAAATCTACAAAATTGTGCTAAAATTAAACAAGTGAGGTAATTATGAAAGAAACTTCTATTAAATATCCGTTTTTAACAAAAAATGTAAAAATATATGAACGTGAAAACGGACATAAAATAGTTTTAGCATATAAAGAAGGCGGAATGGTAAATGTTTCCAGCTGGGTTAAAACAGGCTCTATTAATGAAAATGATAACAATAACGGAATTTCGCATTTTCTTGAACATTTGATGTTTAAGGGTACTCACAAACATAAAGCCGGTGAGTTTGACAATATACTTGAATCAAAAGGTGCAATTGTTAATGCAGCAACATGGAAAGACTATACATTTTATTATGTAACCCTTCCAAAAGGCGAAAATGACGAAAATTTTGACCTCGCAATAGAACTTCATGCAGATATGATGACAGATCCGATTATTCCGGATTATGAAATGGGAGCACCTTTTGATATTAACGACAAAACCGTTACGGATAAAAAAGAACGCCACGTTGTTATTGAAGAAATTCGTATGAGAAAAGATCAGCCATGGACAAAGGTTTATAACTTAACAAACAATGCAATGTATACTTCTCATCCGTATAAAAGAGATGTAATCGGAACGCCTGAAATAATTTCACAAGTTTCACAAGAAGAAATTATGAATTATTATAGAACCTTTTATTCGCCTGAAAATGTTACAACTATTATTGTAGGTGAGTTTGATTTTGAAGAAGTTTTAAATAAAGTAATTAAAGCATTTGATTGGGGCGAAAGACCTCATCCTCCGAAAAGGGACATTTTACCTGACAAACCCGTTAATAATACGGTTTATATAGAAAAAAGGGCAAATATAAATTCTTCGTTTATGATGTTTGGTTATTTAGGAGTACCCGCAAGAGATTTAAAAAATCTTATTGCACTTGAAATGCTTTCAACAATTCTTGGTGAAGGCACAAGCTCCAGACTATATGTTAACCTTGTTGAAAACATGGAAGAAAATATATTTAATATAATTGATTCAGAAAGTTATTCATTCAGAGATGGAAGCAATTTCTTTGTTCAAGCAAATTTTAATCCAAAATACAAAGAAAAAGCTATCGAACTTGTAAAATCAGAAATAGAAAAATTGAAAGAAAATATAACTGAAAGAGAATTAAATAAAGCGAAAAAGAAATTAAAATCAGAATTTGCTTGTGAAGCCGAAACTGTTTCTGAAATAGGTGAATCAATCGGTTATTATATGACTGTTTGTGATGATTTAGATTTGGCAGAACAATATATTCCTGTTTGTGAATCTATAACAACAGATTATTTAACAGAAACAGCAAAAAAATATCTTGATATAAATAATGCTGTTATTTCTGTTTTATCACCAAAAAATCAGTAAATTATTATACTATTCCTTGTGCCATCATTGCATTCGCAAGTTTTTGGAATGCTGCAAGGTTTGCACCTGCAACATAATTCCCTTCGCATCCGTATTTTTTGGCATTTTCATTACAAGAGTTAAATATATTTACCATTATTCTTTCAAGCTTTGCTTCAACTTCTTCAAATGTATAATAATATCTGATACTGTTTTGAGTCATTTCAATTGCTGAAGTCGCTACACCTCCTGCATTTGCCGCCTTTGCAGGTGCAACATATACGCCGTTTTCTATTAAATAATCAATGGCTTCTTGTGTAGTCGGCATATTAGCACCTTCACCAACTGCTATAACGCCGTTTGAAACAAGTTTTTTAGCGGAATTAAGATTCAATTCATTTTGTGTTGCACAAGGAAGTGCTATATCTGTTTTAATTTCCCATATTGGTGAATTTTCATTTGTTCTTTCAATATATTGAGCATCTTTGTGAACTCTCAAATATTCCTTAATTCTACCTCTTTCAACTTCTTTTATTTGTTTAATTAAATCTAAATCAATGCCGTTTTTATCATAAATACAACCGTTTGAATCACTCATTGCAACAACATTTGCACCAAATTTTTTTGCTTTTTCGCAAGCATAAATTGCAACATTACCTGAACCTGAGATTGTAACAGTTTTACCATATAAACTTTGTCCGTTTGCTTTAAGCATTTCACGCACATAGAACAAAAGACCGTATCCTGTTGCTTCTTTTCTTGCAAGAGAACCACCGTAACAAATATCTTTTCCTGTTAAAACACCGCCTTCATAAGAATTTCTTATTCTTCTGTATTGTCCGAAAAGATAACCTATTTCTCGTCCGCCAACACCTATATCTCCTGCCGGAACATCCACATCTTGACCTATATGCCTGTATAATTCTGTCATAAAACTTTGGCAAAACAACATTATTTCATTATCTGATTTACCCTTAGGGTCAAAATCCGAACCGCCTTTTGCACCACCTATCGGAAGTCCCGTAAGTGCATTTTTAAATATTTGTTCAAAACCTAAAAATTTCATAATGCTTTGATTTACACTCGGATGAAATCTTAAACCGCCTTTATAAGGCCCTATTAATGAACTGAATTGTACTCTATAACCTCTGTTTACAATAACTTCACCTTTATCATTAACCCATGGAACTCTAAAAGTTACAATCCTTTCAGGCTCGGTTATTCTTTCCAAAACTGCTGCTTTTTTATATTCGGGGTGTTTATCAAGTATTTTTTCAACTGAACACAAAACCTCTTTTACTGCTTGTAAATATTCCGGTTCATTTGAATTTTTTTCTTCAATCTTATTTAAAACTGTATATAAATACTCATTCATAATATACCTCTCTGCTATTTTATATTCCTTATAGATTATATTATAAAAAGTATTATAAGTTAATTTTATATTAATTAATATTAATAAACCTCAAAAATTCTTTAATCATCCATTCAAAAGTGTTATTCCAACGACGTGCAACACCTGTATAATACGGTTTATACTCTTCTATTATATTTTTAGGCAAATTATTTCCGCTATTAAGAGTTTGTGCAATAAATTCCAAGTAATCATCTTGTGCATCACGGTATTCTATATCCTTTTTTCTTATATCCTCATCTGCTTCATAGTGAACAAGTGCATGATAAGCACATTCTATATCTTTATCATCCGTTTCGGGAAATAATTTTATAGCCTCTCTTACATTTCTTTGTTCGGTTAAAACTGATATTATTAATCTGCTTACAAATTCTCTGTCTTTTCTTTTATTATACATTTAATAAGGGTTCTTTATTTTAATGTCAAAATTCAAATCATTTGGGCCAAAATTTGCTTCGTATCTAAGTTTAGGGCCTTCACTCAAATCTATTTTTTTTATATCACTACTTTGTTGAATATATTTTTTTAATCTTCCCTGGTAATTTATAGTTTGAGTTTTATTTTTAAATGAACAACTGCACAATAAAATACTTGCAATTGTTAGAAATACTAACACAAAAGCAAAGTTTTTCATATAAAGCTCCGAAAGATTAGGATTACATGATTATTATAACATTTTTTTAAACTGATTCAAGATATATTCAAATAAAATTGTTAAACAATTAATAAACAGAGGATGACTTTTTAATCACCCTCTGTTTTTATGATTTATATTAAACAATTATCTGTATTCGGCTTTTAAACCGTTTTCAAATACGTGTGCTGCGCATGATTTTGGATCAGTTGGTACTGTATTTTTAGCACATTTGGTTTGCCAGTTGTCTATACCAAAAGGCACAAGCGAACCGTCATTTCGCATTTCGAAATAAAATACATCTCTTGCATCTGTATTTGGGTCTTGTTCTCCATTTATATCTATTTCAACATTTGCAACTGTCGCATCATGTGCAAATGGAGAAGAAGGAGAAGTAAAACCATTTAATAAATATTTAACACCGTCTTCTGAACGAAATTCTTTTGTACCGCTACGGCTTCCTTTTAAATAGTGTCCTAAATTAAATAAAAAATTTGTATAATTTGCACTACTAACAACCGCTACTCTTTGACTTGCCGTACAATTTGGCGTTGTTTCAGGGCAAAGCATTGCTTCTGTGAGTGAATCCGATTGTGCTTCATTAAGCATTGCTGTTGTAGCCTGTTCAAAAGAACTTTTTGCTTTGCCAAGCATAGGCCCTATTTTTGCATTACTGGTTGATTGAGTGAATGTCGGTATTGTCAATGCTGCAATTACACCTACAATACCAAGCGTTACGAGCACTTCTGCCAAGGTAAAACCATTTTTTTTCATATTACTGCTCTCCTTTTTATTATAATAACACTTAAAATAACAATCTGAAAAGTAAAAATCTTTTGTTTAATTTTTCTGAAAATTTCTTTAAATTTCCAACCGTTTCAGAAGTATCTTCAACAATTTGTTTTAAATTATCTTTATCACCCTGTCCGTTAATTGTTTCGAGTGCTTTTGAAACTTCACACATTGTAATATTCAAATTGTCAATTGAATCTGAAATCTTGTGTTTCAGGTGTTCATCTTTTGTCATTTGATTTACTGATGTGGAAATTTCCGTCAAATTCCTCATAAGGCTTGTTAAATCTTCTCCAAATTCTTTTGAATTAACAGAACCTATAATCGGAGTTAATTGTTTTGAAAGTTTTGCAATTGCATCTGCTGTTTCAAACATTGCAGGCTTAAATTTTTCATCACTGACAACACCGTTAATATTTGTTGCAAGCTTATTAAAGTTATTTGTAGCATCAGTTAACAGCCATAACATGGCATCTATATCGTTTTTAGAAGAATCTATGAGTTTTTCGGCTTTACCGAGTGTAGTTGTTGCTTGTGCTGTCAAATCTTTAAAGTTTGATACGGATTTTGTTAAATCAGCTATCATTTTATCGCTCAATAGTTCATTAACAACGCCGGTCATTTCTGTTAAAGATTCTGCCGCTTTGTATTGTAAGTCCATAAAATCAGCTATTCTCATAGGTTCAACCACCGTATAAGGTGAAGTTTGTTGAGGATATGGAAGCGGTGAATTATCAAGCGGTACAATTCGCAATTTTTTTACACCATTTTCAGAAACTATTTGACCACGCATAAATGTAGGAATAATTAACCCCGGAAGATTTATGTAATAATCTATTTTGTATGCATAATTTGTTTTAATCGTATCTCTGACTTCCTCAGGAACTTGTTGTGTAGAAAGTATTTGAGATTTTTTAACCTTACCTACGTTACAATATTTTTCATCAAGTTTAATTTCAACATCAGAACCTGACACAAGTAATTGCTTATCAGCAACGGGAACATATACTGAGCGTATTTTAGGCGGAGTAATTTCCAAAAACTGTTCACCAATTAACCCTGATTGTTGAATTGTAAGCATTGAAGCAGTCGGAATTTTAATATCGGGTTCTGTAATAACAAATCTGAGTTTTACATAACTCGATTCGCCTTCAATAACAGGCTTGATTTCTTCTACCTGCCCCACTCTCAATCCCATCATCTGCACACCTGACCCCGGTCGCATACCATTTACATCCTTAAATTGTACCTCTATTCGTTCAGCTGATGAAAAAGAACGACCTTTAACCCACAAAACCGTAAACAAAAATATGGATAGAGCAACAAGTGTTAATATTCCGACTTTAAATGATGATGAAATTTTCATTTATAAACCTCAAATTTTATACATTAATTTTCATAGGACCTTCTATGGTCGCATTTACAAATTGCCTTGTGTAATCGGTTTTTTCAGCACAAAGGTCATCAGGAGTACCTTCAAAAACCACTTTTCCATTATATAACATTAATACTGAATCTGACGTCCTCCGAATTGTTGACATTTGATGTGTAACAACAATTGATGCCGCATTAGTTTCATTTTTTAGCCTTACAATATAATCTTCAATCAAAGTTGATGATATAGGATCAAGTCCCGCTGTAGGTTCATCATAAAGAATAATTTTAGGCTCGGTTACGATTGCACGTGCAAAACTTACACGTTTTTGCATACCGCCCGAAAGCTCCGAAGGGAATTTGTTTTCAATGCCCGACAAACCAACCATTTCCAACTTTTCCGCAACAATTTTTTCCAATTCTTTTTGTGTATATTTTCCTCTCAAATCTTTTCTTTCATGAAGTGCAAATGAAATATTATCAAAAACATTCAAAGAATCAAATAATGCCGAATACTGAAAAACCATTGCAATATCACCGCCTGATGTTATAATATCACCCGAATCTTTTTCAATAAGTCCGCTTATCAGTTTTAAAACCGTACTTTTTCCTGAACCGCTAAATCCTACAATGGAAAGGATTTTACCGTCATCAACATTAAACGAAATGTCGTCTATAACTTTTTTATCTTCAAATGATTTAACTAAATTTTTAACTTGTATTCCCATATTGTTCTCTTTTTACCTTCTTTTTATTAGTAGAAAAATGCTGCCGCAAAAATCAAATCAATTATTACTATTGAAACAAAAGACCATACAACAGCTTTTGTTGTTGCTATACCAACACCCTTTGCTCCGTCTTTTGCGTTCATTCCGCACGCACAACTAATTAGAGAAATTGCGAATCCGAAACTAATTGATTTTAAAATACAAACATTTAAGTCATGCATACTTAATCCTGACCAAACAGAGTCAAAGTAAGCTTTGTATGAAAGTTCGGATGTGATATTTGAAGCCAAAGCACCTCCTGCAATACCAACAAGTGAGGCAACTATAACAACAAGCGGCATCATAAGAGTTCCTGCTATAACTCTTGGTGTAAATAAATAGTTTACAGGATTTACTTTCAAAACTTTTATGGCATCCAATTGTTCCGTAACCTTCATTGTTGCTATTTCAGAAGCAAGAGAAGAACCTATCATTGATATAATTGCAAATCCTGACATTATTGCACCTTCTTCTCTCACTGTAAGTATTGCCATCAGCATTCCTACGAAATTACCGCCACCTTGCTTTACCATTTCGCCTGCAATTTGCATTGCAACAATAATTGATGTCATTCCGACTATTGAAAGTGTTATCGGAAGTGAAGAAAATCCGAATCTCGCACATTGTTCAATAATTTCATGAAAACTCGTATTAAAATTCTTAAGTTCTTTAAAAAATTCCACGCAATAATAAGTTATTTCACCCAGCGTTGTGATAAAACTCTCACACTGTTCATATAAAAGACGAAAAAGTTTATAAGTATAAGTTGCTTTATAAAGAATTTTCATAAGCTTAATTATAACAAAATTATTAAAAAATGTGTATGGGAAAATATTTTATTATTAATAGACGGGCACGTCAATCGGATTTAAAAGCTTTACTTCCAGAATATCACCTGCTTTTATACGAACATCTTCACCTTTTCTAACCATATCAGCCAATGAATTCCATACAAAATAACCTGCTCCGCCTAAAAAGCCACCCGCAGCACAGAATGGCGTTGTTAAATATTGCAATCCCGGGTGAGTATCCTTTACACTCAACCCGTAATTAGTTGCATTTTTAGTCATATCAAACGCTTTATCATAATTTTCTTTTACAGCCTCTCCATAACCTAAATTTTTATACAAACTACCATCATAATATATTTTATCAAATTTACAAACAGCCAAATCCAATGGTATTTGACGTCCTGTCGGAGTAACAACATGGTCAAAATCAAGATATAATTTTGCACCTCTTGAAAATCTTTTTGCTGTTTGTATATTGCCGATACTACCCCTTATTTGAGAGCCGGCAGGTAATATAACACTCGCATCGGTTGCTTGTTCATTCAAAAGAAACGCAGTGAAAGCATCTCCCATGCCTCCTGAATATGTGGTTATATCTTCAAGTATTTGAATTTGAAAAATTGTACCTGCAGGTATCCTTTTTGTATTGGCATTTGCTTTAAAAGGTGCAGATTGTACGGTTGTAATAGTAAATGCGAACATTATTAAATATGCAAAAATTTTTTTAAACATTTTTCCCTCTCTAAAATCTACCATAGTATATCACTTTAAAACATATTGTGCAATTTAATTCAGATTATTTCATATTATCTTTAAGCTTTGAAAAATCATATTTTTGCGGAATGTTTTTAACAAGTTCCGAAGCAATAAATGCAGTTATCGGAACGCAAATAACAATTGCAGAACTTCCTATAATAGCTGATGTAATTTCTGTCACAACCTGATTAAGATTAATAAACTTTTGAAAATCTATATTAGAAGCAAGCAAAAGTAACGGCAACGATCCTCCCAAATAAACAAGAATCAATGTGTTTGCCATAGTTCCTATGATATCTCGTCCCACATTCATACCGCATATAAATAATTCTTTTACTGTTTTGGTATTATCAACAGAGTATATTTCATTGATTGTACTTGCAATAGACATTCCGACATCCATCACAGCACCTAATGTCGCAAGAATTATCATGGATATTGTTATTGCAACAAAATTTAATTCAGGGTGTGCAGAATACAAAAATATTTCGTTTTCATTACTTAACCCCGTTAAATGTGCTGTGTTTACTGCGACAAATGACAATAAGCCTGCAAAAACAAGACTAAGTGAGCATCCTATCGTTGCAGAAGTGCTTTTTTGATTAAAACCGCCTACAAGATACATTGTGATTGCCGTTGAAAGTACACATATTATTATCGAAGCCAAAACAGGGTTAATTCCAATCAAAATCATCGGAATGAGAAGAAAATATATCAAAATACAAGTTAAAATTATTGATACTAAACTAAAAATTCCCTTCTTTTTGCCGACATAAATTAATAAAGAACAAAATAAGAGAGAAAGCCAAATAAGCGTGTCAGAGCGTTTTATGTCCTCAATTGAATATGTAATATCATCATCACCTGATTCCACGTGTAGAACAACTTTAACCCCTTTTTTAAGCTTTATATCATAATAAGGATTTCCCGTAAGCATGTTATCAATTGATATAACTGCTCCTTTTTCTGTACCTTCAAGAAGTTTAATTTCAGCAGTTTGCTTTGTTTGTATATCATCACCTTCTTGAAAATCAACATATTCAACTTTTTGCACAACTCCGATTTGAGAAGGCAATACTTGTGCTTCTTCTTCCGAAAAAACAGGTAAAAAACCAAATATAATCATTATTAAAAATATTATTATTTTTTTCATAATATTTCCTTAAAACAAAGTTGTTTGCTCGGAAGGAGGTTTGTACCCGAGGTGTCTGTATCCTTCAGGCGACACTTTTCTTCCTCTTGGAGTCCTTTGTAATAATCCGGCTTGTAAAAGATAAGGCTCACAAACTTCTTCAATAGTCCTTGTGTCCTCACTTAATGCAGCCGCAATTGTTTCAACACCGACCGGCCCTCCGTCATACTTGTTGATTATAAGATTTAAAAGTGCTCTATCCGTTGTATCAAGACCAAATTCATCTATTTTTAAAATGTCCAAAGATTCATTTGCAATTTTTTCATCAATAATTCCGTCATATTTTACAATCGCAAAATCAGAAACTCTTTTGATAAGACGATTGGCTATTCTTGGTGTTCCTCTTGATCTTTTTGCAATTGCCTTTGAACCTTCTTTTGTAATTTCAATTTCAAGAATTTTTGCTGTTCTTTCAACCACTTGTGAAAGTTCTTCTGTTGAATAAAATTCAAGCCTGTGAAGCATTCCGAATCTGTCCCTTAAAGGTGCTGACAGTTCTCCTGCTTTTGTTGTTGCACCAATCAGCGTAAATTTCGGGATAGGAACTCTTAGAGTCTTTGCAGTTTGGCTTTTTCCTGTTGTCATATCCAGACTAAAATCTTCCATTGCCGGATATAAGATTTCTTCGGCAACTCTATTCAGCCTGTGAATTTCGTCTATAAAAAGAATTTCTCCGCCCTTAAGCGACATTAAAATTCCGATTATATCACGAGGTCTTTCAAGTGCGGGAGCAGAGGTAATTTTTATTTCGACTCCCATTTGTGAAGCAATAACTCCTGCTATAGTTGTTTTCCCAAGCCCGGGCGGGCCGTAAAATAACATGTGGTCTAATGGTTTGCCACGCTTTTTTGCAGCCTCAAGAATAACTTTTAAAGTTTCTTTTAATTCACTTTGACCTATATAATCAGCAAAACTTTTGGGTCTTATTGAATTTTCAAAAGTTTTGTCATACTCAATAAACTCTGATTTGATATTAGGATTTTTAACAGCAGAATTTACCGTTTTTTTCTCTTTCCCAAATTGTAAGTTATCGTCTGATATAATTGCCATAGCTTAATTTTATCACAGATTCAATTCTAAGACAAAAAATAAATAATAAATTGTAAAAAACAGATTATCCTACTTGTGGAGGATGTTTTGTTAAAAAGTTTTAAGATTTGAAAAATTTTGACGATAAAAAATTTGACATCAAAAAAAGTATCATTAAAAACCTTGTAAGAAAGAAAGGTTTGTATATCTATGGCAGAAATAGTAAATTTTTTAACCAATGTTTTGACAGCTCAGCCGTCATTTCAGGCAGGTAAAGTTAGCAGAACAAACACTAAGAACCCCTCTTCAAATCCGTTTGCATCAAACAACCCGTTTGTAAATTCAAATAATACAAATCCATTCGCCACATATGGACAAAACCGCCCTGTCATAGGCGGTTATTTTGCAGGTTATTACAATAACCGCCCCAATATAGTTGGGAGAAAATTATTTATTGAAGCGTAGGCTCAAAAATATACAAACACTAACCCAAAACGACCCGATTATTAAAATCGGGTTTATTTTTTGCATTAACTAAGCATTTTTGGTATCATATACTCATGACAAAGTTTTTATTAATAAGTGGGGATAAGGAAAAAGAGAAAGTAGTCAAAGATGTTTTTTCATCAGATGAAGTTTTGGTTTCAGTTGAGGAAACAGTTATTTTTGACAGTCTTGAAGTTGAAGAACCTGATATTGTTATCTTAGATGGTGACACAGATTCTTTGGATTTCAAATCTCTTTGCAGAAAAATTAAACAATACCCTGTAATTACATTGCTTATTTTGGGAGAAAAAAAATACAACAAAGATGTAACACATAATATAAATTTATTTATTAAAGCTCCGATTGATAAAAAGCTTTTGTCTGCAACAATTGACTCTGCATTAAGAACCAAGCAATCTCTTTTGAAAATGACAAAAACCAATCAAGAACTCGCAAGAAGTCTTTACCAGCTTAATGTAATGTATAACACAAGTTCTCAACTGGCAGGGTCTCTTGATAAAGACAGACTCCTTCAAATAATGAATGAGGGAATAGAAAAATCCCTAAACTTTGAGCTTTCTTGTACTTTAACTTTTCGCTCCGAGCGAGAACCGGTTTTGATAATAAAATCCCTATATAAAATATCGGACAGGCTTTTGGAAGCACTAAAACTCAGAGCAATATTGAGTTACAAATCATTACTTGCCGACCCTCCGTATGAAATAAAAATAGGAAATTTGAAAATAGAAAAAGATATAAAGCATAACATAAAAGAGTTTGATTTTTCCGTTCTAAGATTTGACAATATGTTTGCACCGATTGTTCATAACGATGAATTTTACGGATTTACGGAAATATACAGAGAAAAACCTTTTTCAACAGAAGATGCAACTGTGTTTCAAACACTTGTACAGCAGGTTACAATTCCTCTTCAAAGTGCAGCTTTTACACAGGAATTAAAAGCAACTAACAGGAAGCTTCAAAAACTTGAACGGCTTAAATCCGAATTTATTTCAATTGTTTCACATGAACTCAGAACACCTTTAACAGCAATAAAAAATGCCATGGATATCATTCTGAGTGGTAAAGCCGGTGATATGAGTGAAAATATAGAAAAATTTGTTTCTATGGGAAAGCGAAATGCAGTAAGACTTTCCGGCATTATTAACGACCTTCTCGATATATCTAAAATTGAAGCCGGAAAAATGGATTTCAAATTTGAAATTACTAAAATTGAACCTGTGATTGAATATGTAAAAAACAATCTTACGGTTATGGCAAAAGAAAAAGGTTTAAATATAAAATACACACCAATGGAAAATTCTATTGAAATATATGCAGATTCAAACAGATTAGAACAAGTTTTAACAAATTTGGTTTCAAATGCAATAAAATTCACTCCTTCGGGTGATATTGAGATTTCAACAAAAGTTGTTAATGCAAGAGAACTTCATTATGACCAATGTTTTGAAGGAGATATTAAAAAACTCCAAGGAAATTATCTTCAAGTTTGTGTGGAAGATAAAGGTATCGGTATTGAACGAAAAGATTTAAACCATGTTTTTGACAAATTTGCTCAAATTGAAAATTCACTTTCAAGAAAAGTTGGCGGTTCAGGTTTGGGACTTCCTATTGCAAGACAGCTTATGGAATCTCACAACGGTGCAATTTGGTGCGATAGTGAAATTAACAAGGGGTCTAAGTTTTATTTTGTTTTACCGATTGCTAATGATAAGAATAATTTTAATACAATAACAAAACAGTTAATTCAAAAAGCTAAAGCAAATTTAAGCACCGTCGCAATAATCAAGATAAAATCTACAAATAAAGTGATGGATAATCTTATACATGAAGAAAATTTGCTTAACAAAACATATATGGAAAATTCTCTTGTTGAAAAAGAAGGTAAAATTACAACATTATCTATGGCTGTGTTTGGAGGAGATGCTCCGTCTGCTGAATTTTTGAAGAAAAAAATCAGTACAATTACGGAGCAAAAAAAGAATGTTTATGGAGAATGTGATATAATGTTTTCATACGATATTGAGGGAGAAGGTCATGAAAAAGATTCTTATAGTTGATGACGAACAGGATATTGTTGAAAGCCTGAAGTTTGTTTTGGAAGTTTCCGGCTATACTTGTTATACTGCATTTAATGGTGAGGACGGTTTGAGATTGGCAAAAGAAATCATGCCGGACTTGATAATACTGGATGTCATGATGCCGAAAATCAACGGTTATAAAATCAGCCGTCTGCTCAAATATGACAACAAATATAAAGACATTCCGATAATTATGGTTACTGCACGTTCACAATTAGAGGATAAAATGATTGGTGAAGAAACAGGAGTAAATGAATATATTACAAAACCGTTTGAGTTAGATCAAATTGTTGCAAAAGCAGAAAAATATCTTAAAGATACAGATTAGATATAGAAAAGGAGAATGTGTATTATGGGAAAAATATTTGGAATTTCAGACTTACCTGTTACAATTTTTACAACACCGTTTCAACAAGTTAAAGCTACAAATTATTATAAAACATTGGATATTCCAAGTTTTAAACCTGCATTAAACGATACTTATGTTAGTAAAACATCACAAATAAAAACTTTTGTAAAACATTTTATAAAAGGAATAAAAAAATAACTTAATTCTGCAAAAGGATAATAAATGGAAACCATTAATAATAAAACATTGGAAAAATTAAAATATGAATTAGTAAGAGATGAAATAGTATCTTATGAAACATTAGAGAAGGCGGAAGAACTTGCTGATGCTCAAAATATAAATATCGGTCAAGCTCTAATTAATTCGGGAGTTATTGAAGAAGAAAAATTATTAAAATTTTTGGAATCAAAACTGCATATTCCTTATGTAAATCTTGATGATTATATGCCCGATCCAAAATGTTTTAATTATATAGCATTTGCAGACGCGAGGAGATATAGAATTATTCCGTTATTTAAAATAGAAGATATTTTGACGGTTGCCATGGCTGATCCTTTGGATTTATTCGCAATAGACAAAGTTATTGAAACGGCAGAGTGTTCAATTGAACCAATTATAGCATCAGAATCCAGTATTATGAAAAAAATTGACGAGTATTATAAAGTTGCCGATACTGTTGATGACATAATGATTTCTGATACAGCTGAAGAATTTGATTGGACGGAAGAATTGCACAAAGAAGATTCAGGTGAAGAACATACACAAAAAGTTATTCGTGCAATTTTAAAACAAGCAATAATAGAAGATGTGCATGAACTTAATTTTGAACAAGTGGAAGAAGGCTTGAAGGTTGTTTTCAAAAAAAACGGAGAAATCAATGACAAGGGAATTATCCCTTCTATATTAAATTCTGCCTTTGTTTCAAAATTAAAAGTCTTATCAGGACTTGACCCTTCTGTGTGCGAAATTCCACAACTCGGCAAATTGTGTTTTAAGGTTGATAATATAATGCTGATAGCATCTGTTTCATCTTTTCCGACAATTATGGGTGAGAGGATTTCACTTAAAATATACAAACCGCCAAAAACTTTGGATAAAATCATAACAGATGAAAAACAACGTAATTTATTGTTAAGAGCAATGGAAAAACCCGGAATTATTTTGGTTTGTGGCTCACCTCTTTGCGGAAAAACACATATTATTTATTCTCTTTTAATGGAAACAGATAATATTCGCAAAAATGTTATGACAATTGAATCTATTGCAAAATATGAATTAAAATATATTCATCAGTGTGAATTGAATGAAAATATAGGTTTTAATATAGATAAAGCATTAAGATTTGTTGAATTTCAAAACCCTGATTTAATATATTTGGAAGGAATTAAAACCAGAGAGGCTTTTGAATTTTTATCAGAATTATTTTACAATGACAAAACTGTTATTACTGAATTTATGGCAAATAATATGACAGATTTAAGGCAAAAACTGGCTTATGAAGATTTTCAATCTTTTAAATCGCTTATTACTTGCTTAGTATTTATAAACTCTCGTGACAGTATAGAAGTTTTTGATAAAGAAACATTACAAAAATATTTGGCTTAAAAACTTAAGTTTATATTGAAACTGTGGCTTTTCCTCATCTTTATTTCGTTAAAAAACTTAATAATTTGAAACTTTTTTTCGTATAAGCTATGATTTATAGTGGATAGTTAGGTGGGGAGACCATGGAAAACAATTACTTTGCAATGCTTACTAATGATGTAAAGAAGTTATGGAACGGTTTAGACGATGGTCAAAAACTGGGAATGCTTGCTTTAATTATCGTAACTATAATTGCTGCTACATTTTTTCTGTCAAAAGCAATGGAACCGGATTGGGTAGTTTTATACTCAGATTTAAATGAAGTTAACGCTTTAACTATAGTTGATAATATGAAGAAAAACGGTTATCAGTATAAACTTTCGGAAGATAAAAAATCCGTACTTGTTCCGTCCAATATTCGTGATGAAATGAGAGTTTTTGTAGCGGAAAATGATTTAATAAAAAATGAAGATACCGGTTTTGAACTTTTAGATGACATGCAACTGGGTTCAACTGATTTTAAGAATAAATTGACAAAACAAAGAATTTTTCAGGGTGAAATTACTCGTGCAATAATGAAAATTCAGGGAATCAGATATGCAAAAGTTCAACTTGCAGAACCCGAGCGTTCTATATTTGAAGATAGTGATGCAAAGCCTACCGCTTCAGTTATGTTAGTTTTAGAACCGGGGTATAGGCTTAAAAGTGCACAAGTAAAGGCTATTAAAAACTTGGTGGCATATTCTGTTCCAAGAATGACTCCTGAACAAGTTTTTATAACCGATCAAAGCGGAAATACTTTATCTGATGAAACTTCTAAAAATTCAACTGATATGGAAAGTTTTAAAGGAAACTTGGAAAAACAAACTGCAATGAAAGTTACCGAAGTACTTGAAAAAATAGTCGGAAAAGGTAATGTTTCAGTGCAGGTAAATGCCGATATAGATTTTAATTCAGCAAAATCGACAATAGAAAGTTATTTGCCTGTTGGAGAAGGAAAAGATCAAGGAGTTTTGGTGAGTTCGCAAACAGAAGTTGAAACATACGAAAATCCGAATCTTGTTCCAAATTCAACAACCGTAAATCAACGAAATTTAAACTATTCTAAACAAAAAACAGCAATGAATTATAATGTAACAAAAGAAGTTAAACAAGTGGTTTATGCACCGGGAACAGTAAAACGACTTTCAATTGCTGTTGCAGTAAATAAAATTATGACAGAATCTGAAAAAGAAGAAATCAAAAATCTTGTATTATCAGCATCAGGTGTTGACTATTCAAGAGGAGATGTAATATCGGTTTCAGGCTTACAATTTGAAGGTGCAACAGTAGACAAAAAAGTAAATGAAGAGTTGGCAAAACAATATCAAAAAGAACAACTTATTGATTTAATTGTATCTTCGGTAATACCTCTCATTGTAGTTCTTGTGCTCGGTCTGTTTGCACTTTTAGTCGTAAAGAGTTTGATTTCCAGAATACCCGTTAGAAAAGCTGAAAATCGTATAGTTGAAGAAATACAAACTAAACCGACAGAAGAAGAGGCTACCGAAATAGCACCCAGAATCGAATTTAACAGAAAAGAAATAATTTCTCAAAAAGAACAAAATATAACAGAAATAAATGAAGCCGTAATGGCATCGCCTGAAGATGCGGCAAAACTTTTGACATCATTCATAAAAGAATAAGTTTTGTGATTAATTAATAAAAACTAAATAAGGGAAGTCGATGTATTCCGACCTCGAAGCAAGAGGCGTAAACCAACGGGTAGGCAGTCAGCAGAAGAAGACCTGTAAAAATTGAATAAGTGAATAAAGGAAGACCGATGTCTTCCGACCAAAGGTATAAAGATGGGTATTGAAGAAATAAAAAAACAGAAAGAGGAAGAAAAAAAGACCTTTAAACGTCCGAGTCAAAAAGTTGCAGCGTTATTGATTGCATTAGGGCCTGCAACCGCCTCTGAAATTTTAAAAAATATAAAAGATGAAGATTTATTGGAACAAATAACACTGGATATAGCAAATTTAGGTAAGGTATCCGATGATGAAATGAGCGAAGTTTTAAATGAGTTTAAAACGGTATTTCAAGCAAAGAATTATATTACTCAAGGCGGTACAGCATATGCAAAACAATTGTTATCACAAGCTTATGGCGAAGTTGAAGCCGCACAGATGCTTGAAAAAGTAAATTCAATGGTTAATACTAATCCGTTTTATTTTTTGAATGAAGTCGACCCTTCACAATTAGCAAATACTTTTGCGTCAGAGAATCCGCAACTATTGGCACTTATTTTGGCATATTTACGACCTGAATTGGCGGCACAAGTTATGTCATTTTTGCCTCCTGACGTTCAAGCGGTGGTATCTATACGTATAGCAGATATGACTCCAACGAATCCGGAAATCCTTTCAACGATTGAAGATATCGTACAGAGGAAATTTTCATCATTGCTGGTTCAAGATTTTTCATCAGCAGGTGGAGTTGAAGCTCTTGCAAACATTCTTAATTGTTGCGACAGAGGAACTGAAAAAAATATTATGGAATGGCTTGATATTGAAAATCAGCAAATGGCACAAGAAGTTCGGGATCTTATGTTTGTATTTGAAGATATTATTATACTTGATGACAGAAGTGTTCAAAGACTTCTTAGAGAAGTTGAAACAAAAGTTCTTGCACTTGCACTTAAAGGAACCAAGGAAGAAATTAAAGATAAAATCTTTAAAAATATGTCAGAGAGAGCCCAACAAATGCTTAAAGATGATATGGAATATTTAGGGCCGGTTCGTGCGAAAGAAGTTCAAGAGGCACAAACACAAATAGTTAATTCTATCAGAGTTCTTGAGTCGACAGGTGAAATTACTATAACACGTGCAAGCGTTGAGGATGAATTAATTGAGTAACAGAATAAAAAGTGACGAAATACAAATAGGGAATAATTACATACTGCCGATTGAACAGTCAAATGTTACACGTCAACAAGCAAAAGTAAAACGTATTATTGAAGAAACTGATGCAAAGGCGCAACAGATTATTGACGGTGCGGAAAATAAATCAAAAATAATAGTTAATACGGCAAATACAGAAGCAGAAAGAATTATTGAAGAATCTAAAAAACGTGCGCAATCTGATTATGATACATTTAAACAGCATGCTTATGACGATGGATTTCAACAAGGACTAAAAGACGGATTAGAAAAATTCAAACAAGATGCAATTGAATCTTTAAAATCATTAGAAACGCTAGCTTCTTCTACATTTGATATCAAAAAAAATATAATTGATTCTGCAACATTAGATATTGTCGAACTTGTTTCCGTAATAGCAGATAAAGTTTGTCATGTTAAATTTGATGACGAAGTTTTACACAAAATTACAATTGATGCGATAAAAGAATTAAATGAAAAAGAAAGTATTACTATTATTGTAAATCCTAAACTTGAAGAAAATATAAATGCTCTTGCAGAAAGTTTTAAAAACGAAATACCAAAGCTTGAATCAATAAAAATTGTGGAAGATAATTCGGTTTCACCTGACGGAGTTATAGTAGAAACATTAAACGCACGCCTTGATTCAAGAGTATCAACCAGAATTTCGGAAATTGCACGCAATATGTTAACGGGTGCGGATGATGAGTTGGAATAAAGAAAAATATTTAGATATAATAAATAAAACAGATACGATTAAGCCTATTGGTAAGATAACAGAAATTATCGGACTGACAATAGAAGCAGACGGGCCAAAGTCTTCTATTGGGGATTTATGTTATATATATAACGATTACAACGATACACCGACAATGGCAGAAGTCGTAGGATTTAAAAAGGATAAAATCCTTTTGATGCCTTTGGCATCACCGGATGGAATTCAACCGGGTGCAATGGTTATAAATACAGGTGGTGCAATGAAAATAGGTGTCGGAAATCAACTTATCGGAAGAGTGTTAAATGGATTGGGGCAACCGATTGATACACTTGGGGATATCCGATTTTCGGAATATCGTTCTACAATGGCAGATGCAATAAATCCTTTGAAACGAAAACGTATAACGGACTCACTTTCTCTTGGAATACGTGCTGTTGACGGATTTATGACAGTTGGAAAAGGACAAAGAATGGGCATTTTCGCCGGTTCAGGAGTTGGGAAAAGCACAACATTGGGAATGATGGCAAAAAATACATCTGCTGATTTGAATGTAATTGCTTTGGTAGGTGAACGTGGCAGAGAAGTAAAAGAATTTATAGAAGAAATTTTGGGTACTGAAGGAATGAAGCGTTCAATAGTAGTCGCAGCTACATCAGAACAACCTTCATTGGTAAAAATCAAAGCAGCTTTCGTAGCAACAACAATAGCTGAATATTTTAGAGATAAAGGAATGAATGTACTTTTTATGCTGGATTCCATAACTCGTATTGCAATGGCACAAAGAGAGGTCGGATTAGCTATTGGTGAGCCTCCTGCTACAAGAGGTTATACACCGTCAGTATTTGCTATGATGCCACGTTTGATGGAAAGAGCAGGAACAAACGAATTTGGAACAATTACGGCATTATATACTGTACTTGTTGAGGGTGATGATTTCAATGAACCAATATCCGATACTGCAAGAAGCATCTTGGACGGACATATCGTTCTTTCCAGAGAATTGGCGCACAAAAATCATTATCCTGCTGTTGATGTACTTCAATCATTAAGCCGTGTTATGGGTGATATTACGAGTAATGAACATAAAAATGCAGCGGGTGTTTTAAGAAATTTACTTGCTGTATATGCCAAAAATGAAGATTTAATTAATATCGGTGCTTATGTATCAGGTTCAGACCCAATGTGTGACAAAGCTATAGCTATGATGAATGATATTAATTCGTTTTTAATACAATCAACCAAAGATAAAATAGATTATCAAGAAACAATAAATTCTCTGCTTCAATTAGGACAGCTTGCAGGGGTCTGATTAATAAACTTGTAAGACTGAAATTTTTATTTCCTAATCTAAATCATAATGAAGCATTGAAACCACATCAACACCTTTGGCTTCAATTTTTTCTCTGCCTTTTAGAGGGTCTAATTCAATAATAAATGCGGTTGCAACAACTTGCGCGCCCGCTTTTTTGACCAAATTACATGCTGCAACAGCAGTACCGCCTGTTGCAAGCAAATCATCAATAATCAAAACTCTATCACCGTTTTTTACGGCATCTTTATGCATTTCAATTGTGTCAGAACCATATTCTAAATCATAAGTTTCTTTAATTGTATCAGCAGGTAATTTATTTGGCTTTCTGATAGGAATAAATCCGATATCAAGTTTTGAAGCTAAAGCCGCACCGAATATAAATCCTCGTGATTCAATACCTGCAACATAATCGATATTTTTATCTTTAAACTGTTCATATAAAAAATTCATTGACTTTTGAAAAGCTTTTGCATCTTTTGTAGCAGTAGTTATATCTAAGAATAGTATTCCTTTTTTAGGAAAATCAGGCACTTGTCTTACATGTTCTCTTACGTACTCATAATCATCAAGTGTAATTGTCATATTTATATCTCCATTAATTTTAATTTATACTTTGACCGCTTCTTGTTGTTTTTGTTTTTCTTCCATAACAAGACCGTGTGCTGTTTTACCCCAATTCATATCTTTTTTACAGAATAAAACTTTACCGAAAATAAATAATTCAAGCGGAAACCAAAGCATTAAGAAATAAACAGTGGTTAAAAAAGCGTCTTTTAAGGCTTTTACTCTCGGTATGTTGTCATAACGCCTCAGACTGTACCTGATAAGCAGGAAGAAACCGAATCCGACAACGGATGAAATTATTAAAGACGACCACAAAACATTATGTAAACTATATGGGTCAACTTTATCCGTAAAGATTTTAATTATTCTGAAAGTAACTTCCATCATAAACCAAAGAGGCATAATAAATTGAGCTATATATACAGTCATATCAAGTTGCGCTCTAAGTGACATCTTTTTTGATTTTATAACTTCGCCTGAATATTCCAAATATCTTCTTATTGTTCCTTCAAGCCATCGCCTTCTTTGTCTGAAAAGAGGTGCAATATAAATTATACCTTCTTCATAGACGCAAGCTTCGGGACAAAATCTGACATCCCAACCTTTTATATGAAGTCTTGTAGACATATCCAAATCATCAGTGATTGTATAATTATTCCAACCGCCAATATCTTCTAAAGCTTCACGCTTAATTAATTCACCGTTACCTCTAAGCTCAGCCGCACCTTTAACTGCATCACGCCCGACTTGAAGATGCGTATCCATTGTATATTCATTATTTTGGCATTTTGTTAAAAAATTATAATCCTTGTTTCTTATAATTTTTCTTGCTTGAACTGCACCAACATCAGACGGTTCAAGGTTTGGGATTAATTTATCCAAAAAATCAGATTCAACAGTTGCATCTGCATCAAAAACTAAAATTGCATCCCCTTTTGCAAGTTTAAATGCATCATTCAGAACTGCGGATTTTCCGGGAAATGCATCATTTTCACGAATTAACGCAATTACTTTTTCATACTTATTAGCCAGTTCATTAATTTTATTTGCCGTATTATCAGAACTTCTGTCGTCAATTACAATAATTTCAAAATTCGGATAATCCAATTTAAGAATATTTTCAACAGTATTGGAAATTACATCTTCCTCGTTATGAGCCGGTATCATAATTGAAACGAGCGGTTTATAATTTTCGTTGATTACTTGAGGGTGTTTTTTTAATTTACGTTTTTGATACTTGGTTGCAGCGATGGAATATAAACCATACACCGTCATACAACCGCAAAGAATCAAAAACCCGACCACTGTATTAACATAGTTCTGGAATATAAAAAGGAACACACCTAAAAGTGATAATATTATAAATAAAAGGATTCTTTCTCTCATATTTTATCCAACAACAATACATTATACCAAAACAGCATTAAGAATATTACGAATTTACAACTTTTTTAACGCTAATTTTACAAAACTTAACAATTCGAGATAAAAAAGGCA
>JAKSUR010000002.1 GCA_024408765.1 bacterium
ATTACGAATATGAATCGGAAAATAATAAATTAAAATTTATTGATAATTTATCAGCAAAAGAGTTTTATATAAATTCAAATTTTTATTTTGGTAAAAAAGAAGAATTGCTAAAACTAAAAGAAATACTAAATACAAAAAGAAAAAATAATTCTATTTTAGTAAAAAACGGTTTTGCAACACTTAAAGATAACTTTTTTATCGGGGAATTTGATTTCAATGAACATACTATACCGATAATAAAAGCATCAACAGGGGAAAGAAAAACTTGTTTTTTCCCATATAAAAATAATAATTTAATATCGTACCAAGAATTAACTAAAAATATTAATATAAAAAAATATTTAGAAAAACACAAAAGCGAATTAAGTAATAGAAGTTTGGGAAAAAAATCATTTTGGTATGGATTTGGCCGTTCGCAAGGCATAAAAGATGTTTACAACAACAAATTCAGCATTAATACGGTAGTAAAAGATATTAACAGTATTAAATTAATACATTGTCCGTCCGGCATGGGAGTATATAGCGGTATTTATGTATTAACAAAGTTATCTGAGGAAGAATTGCGAAAACAAATATTGACTCAAGATTTCATAAATTATATAAAACTACTGGCAAAATATAAAAATGGCGGATATTACACCTATTCATCCAATGATTTAAAAAAATATTTAGATTATAAAACAGGAAGTGAGTTGACATCTTAATTTCCTAACTTCTTAATAAAATCAATTTAATGTTAAAAGTTATGTATAAATAAATTATTGATTGTGTTAATATTCAGAATATGGAATTTGAATTAAATGACAGATTAAAACAATTAAATAGCATGTTGTGCGAAATTGACAGTTTATATCAGGCACTTCTTTCCGCAAAGAACATTTCTGATAGTGAATTTGTTGTTATAAATGCAATTTTATCATTAGGAGAAGGTTGTTTACAAAAAGATATTGCTGAAACAAGTTATATGAGTAAAAAAACCATTAACTCTACAATTAAAAAGCTTGAAAAAGAAGGATATTTAAAATTAAAAGCAGGGAAATATCCGAATATGCACATTTACTTAACTCCTCGCGGTATAGAACATATCAAAAATCATATATTTCCAATCATTGATGTTGAAGAACGTTTTTTAGACAGTATGTCGGAAGATGAATTTGAACGCTTAATTGTTAGTTCTTCAAAATATATAGGTATATTTAAAGAACACGTTGCAAACTTTATTATTCGTGAGCGTTAAAATTTATATCAACATTTTCATTCATTTTATAAATCTAATGGTCTATTTTTAAATAAAAAATTAGACCTTTTGATTGATGTTGATATTAATAATATATAATAAACTACTAGTGTAGATTATAGGGGAAATTATCCCCGATTATGACTTGGTAAGAATATAAAATAAGAGAGGTAGAAAAGGTGCAGCTTTCGGGCTTGGACATGACTTTACGCAGAATAAGTATGATTGAACGTCAGTTTCAATCACTGGAAACTTTTGCTCAAAAACCCGATGCTGATTTTCAAAAAATTCTTGATTCAAAGGTTGAAAATAAAAAAGATTCAACTTCGATTTCAAGGACGGAAATTAATGATTTAATATCAAAATATTCCGATAAAAACGGACTTGACGAAAATTTTGTTAAAGCTGTAATAAATCAGGAATCGGGTTTTAACCCGAATGCAACATCAAAATGCGGAGCAATGGGTTTGATGCAGTTAATGCCTTCGACAGCGGAAGGTTTGGGTGTAAAAAACGCTTATGATGCGGAACAGAATATTGAAGGCGGAACAAAATATTTGAAAGGTTTAATGGACAGGTTTAATAATGACAAATCTCTGGCACTGGCCGCTTATAATGCAGGGCCCAATGCTGTTAAAAAATACGGTGGTATTCCTCCGTATGCCGAAACTCAGAATTATGTAAAAAACATTCTGAGTAAATACGATAAAATGAAAGGAGAGGGTTAATGCTGATTAGAGGACTTGAATCTGCTGCAAAAGGTATGCTCGCTCTTATGGAACAGCAGGATAATATTGCAAACAATCTTGCAAACGTCAATACAACAGGATTTAAACGTGGTCAATTAAGATTTAAAGATATTATGGAATCTGCTGTATATTCTCAGAAAGGTTCAATTTTAAGAAATGATGCAGGAAGATATCTTGGTGATTTAAGTATGGGTTCTGTTTCACTAAATTATACACACGATTTTTCGCAAGGTGCATTAGAAAAAACAGGAAACAAATTTGATGTAGCAATTGAAGGGGACGGATTCTTCAAAATTCGTGACATTGACGGCAATGAATCGTATACCAGAAATGGTTCGTTTGTTGTTAACAGTGAGGATTATTTGGTTACAAAACAAGGTGAGTATGTAATTGATGTTAATAACAGAAGAATAAGAATGATTCCGGAAGATTTTGATCCTGAACTTGTCAGGGACAAAATGGAAATAATTATCGGCGAAAGCGGAAATATCGAAATGAATTCTTATACACAAAAAATTCCTATGCAAACAATCGGAGTATTTGACTTTTCGGATAAAGAAGATCTATTTGAAATCGGAGATGCAAGGTTTGTACCTCGTGATAAACAAAATAATCCGGAATTGCGTTCAAGCAAATTCACTGTTCAACAAGGAATGCTTGAAGGTTCAAACTCAAATGTAATCAGAGAAATGCTTAATACGATAAGCACAACCAGAAATTATGAATCGTTATCAAAAACGGTAAGTACAAATAACGAATTGTTAAGAACAGCTGTTTCGGTAGGCAGATTAAGAAACAGTTAAATAATTTAAACAAATTTTAAAAGGTGAGGAGAAATAAATGTTAAGATCATTGACAACAGCGGCAACAGGTATGATAGCTCAACAAAATTATCTTGATGTTATTGCACACAATGTAGCCAACGTGAACACTACCGGATTTAAGAAATCAAGAATTGAATTTCAGGATTTGCTTTCTCAAGCACAAAGATCACCGGGTGCATTAATGAATCAAGGAACATATCAGCCTGTCGGTATTGAAATCGGTCTTGGTGTAAAAACAGCCGCAACAACAAGAGTTTTTACTCAAGGTATTGCAATTTCGACAGGCAGACAGCTTGATATTGAAATAGAGGGTGAGGGCTTTTTGCAGGTAATGAAAGAGGATGGCTCTCTTGCATATACTCGTGACGGATGTTTACAAGTGGATTCACTCGGTCAGTTATGTACAAATGACGGGCTTTTAATTCAACCATCTGTTTCAATTCCTCGTGATGCTACTGAAATAACGATTACACAAGACGGTAATATTTCCGTAACTCTTCCGGGACAAACACAACAGTCTATTGTAGGTTCTTTGCAGTTGGTAAAATTCCAGAATCCTTCAGGACTTCTGTCAATCGGTCATAATTTGTATAAAGAAACACAAGCATCAGGCAATCCGGTTCAGGATACTCCGGGGCAAAACGGTTTAGGGTTAATTCAACAAGGTATGCTTGAAGGTTCAAATATTCAAATTGTCGATGAACTTGTAGGATTAATAAAAGCGGAACGTGCTTTTGAATCAAATTCAAGATTGATTAATTCTTCAAATAATATTCTTCAATTAACAAATAATATGGTTTAGTTTAAAAACAGAAAGTTATATAAGTGAATAAGTTAATTATAAAAAATTTAATAACGGCAATTTGTTTATTTGGTTTGGGTGTTTCAGCGAATGCTCAGACGGTTACTTCTGCTCAAATTAAAACTCAAATTTCCAATCAACTTATTCAAAGCTACAAAAAAATGACAACAGGAGAAGTGGAGGTAAAAATTCCTGCCACTCCATTTGCAAGCATCGAGCTTCCTGACGGAAAAATCACTTATAAAATTACAAACGGTGCGGATAAAATAGTTCCTCGTGATATAAAAAGGATTGATATATATGTTAATGATTCTTTCGTGAGAACTTTGAACCTTCCTGCTCAAACGTCCGTTTATAAAGATGTATTGGTTGCATCTGATTTTATTGACAGAGAACACGCCATAACAAGAGAACTTACTGAAACAAAAAGGGCAGATGTTTCATTTTCAATGGATTATGTTTTGACGGATAAAGTTTTGGGTAAAGAAATGTCTGCTAAAAAAGCATTTAGAAAAGGGGAAATTATTGATAAAAGATTTGTAAAAATGCGACCTGATGTAATAAGAAACGGTGATGTAAGAATTTTCTTTGTATCACAAGGTGCTGTTATGGTGACAATTGACGGAACAGCGATGGCAGACGGGATGTGTGGTGATTATATTAACGTAGAAAACAAAAATTATAAAAAGGTTTATAAAGGAAAAATAATCGGAGAAAACAGAGTATTGGTTAATATATAGTAACTAAGCAACTTAATGGCTTAGGGGGGTAAAATGAAAAAGTTCTTTACAACAATATTATTAATAATAAGTATGGCAGTATGGGGATTACCCGTAAATGCTATTCAAGCAAAAGTCAGAATAATGGATATTACGCATATAAAAGGTGTTCGTGATAACCAATTGGTAGGTTACGGTATAGTTGTCGGATTACCGGGGACTGGTGACAACTCACGTTCGACACAGATTACAAACAAAATGATGTTAAGAAATTTAGGTACTGTAATTGAACAAGAAAACTACATCCAAAAAGGTGCTTCTGCTGCGGTTATTGTAACAGCTACCGTTCCTCCATTTTCAAAAAACGGAGATAAAATTGATGTAACTTGTTCAGCAATAGCTGATGCTAAAAGTCTTGAAGGCGGAGTTTTGGTACAAACAATTTTAAAAGCACCTAACGGCGAAGCTGTTGCGGTTGCACAAGGGCCTTTAACAGTTGGCGGCATAAATAAAATTGCAGGCGGTTCTTCTGCCAGAACTGCAATTACAACTTCGGGAAGAATCCCCGGAGGTGCAATAATTGAACGTGATATTTATACCGAAATCGGTGATGAAGATTCAATAACACTTTCTATTGATAAGTCCGATTATACACTTGTTTCCAGAATCGCAAGTGCAATTTCTCCATTAGCAACTGCTCATGCAATAGACGGAAGCTCCGTAAGAGTTCAAATTCCACAAAGATTTATGAATGACAGGGTTACGTTTGTTTCTTTGTTGGAAAATTTAGAAGTTTCTCCGACATTGGAAAAAGCGAAAGTGGTTGTAAATGAGAGAACAGGTACTGTCGTAATCGGTGCTGACGTAAAGCTTTTGCCGGCTGCAGTTGCTCACGGTAATATTACGGTAACGGTTTCTACAACAAATGATGTTTCACAACCGAATAGCTTTGCAAACGGTGCAACTGTCGGTTTTGAAAACTCGGAAATTGAAATAAGCAAATCTCCGGGAAGTCTTATACAAATGCCTGCAAACAGCAATTTGAATGATTTGGTTACGGCATTGAATGCAATCGGTGTTGCACCGATTGACTTGATATCCATATTGCAAGCGCTGAAAAAATCAGGAAGTTTGCAAGCGGAGTTGATTGTAATTTAGGAGAAATTATGGATTTTTCAACACCTACATTGGATTTAATAAAAAATGATTTAAATAACGCTCGAGTCGTAAACTCCGATCAGGTTTTGTATAACCGTATTAAAGAGGCAGGCGATTCTAAAGCCCAATTAAGAAAAGCCGGAGAAGAATTTGAATCAATTTTTATAACCAAAATGCTTTCTCAAATGGATAAAACAGTTGATCGCTCAGGAAGTATATTTGGTGAAAAATCGCCTTATGTTGATACATTCAAGTCAATTGTATTCCAGCAAATGGCACACGATATGGCAAGCAATCCGAGAACATCAATCGGTTTGGCTGATCAAATTTATAAACAAATGGAAAAATACGTTCAATAAAAGAGGACAATAAAATTGAGAGTAGAACAAAATAACAACGTACAAAGATTTTCAGCGGTAAATGCTTTTAGGTCAAATACAAATATAACCAAACCGCAGGAAAAAGATGAAAATATTTTATCTGATAATACTTCTTCCGGTGTTAAGTCTGCACCAAAAAGTATTTTAGAAAAAGTTGATACGGCGGATATTAAGAAATTTGCAGGCTATGTTGGCGAATATAATATCACTGATGATGATATAAAGTACGGATTAATGTACGGAAGAAGTGTTATAGCTGAATGGTTGTGTTAATCCAAGCAAGACTTATGTAACGGGAGAAAGGTTATGAAAAAACTGTTAACAATAATATTAACGATGGTAGCATTAACTACAATAGGAGTGAATGCCGAATCTTTATTTACATTGGGTGCTACGCAACACTATCAAGGCGTTCCACGCTCGCTTTTCGGCGGAGTTCAAGCTCGACAGATAGGAGACTTGATTTCTATTATAATGAGTGAAAATATTTCGGTTAATGATAATCTTTCTTATTCTTCTCAGAAAGAATCGAATACAACCGATAGTTTTACATCATACATAAAGAATTGGCTTCATTTATCACCACTAAAAAGTTCTGACGGTTACGGCGGTTCAAACGAAGTAACCAATTCTGCAACAGGTTCTCGTGCAATGAGCTTGGGTGACAGAGTCGCAGTTCAGGTCGTTCAACAATTACCTAACGGTAATTTGAACGTCCAAGGCAAAAAGACTATTGTTAACGGCAATGAAAGAATGGATTTTATTATAACTGGTGTAGTTGATCCGAGGTGGTTAAATGAAAACGGAGAAATCTATTCGTATAGGGTTGCAAATCTTCAATTTGCACTTTCCGGCAGAGGTTCAATTTCCAGAAGCCAAAATGAGGGTATATTTAACAGGTTTATTAAATACTTATTCTAGTAATGTGTAAAATTGATAATTTATGAAAGGAGAAGAGTGAATAAGTCAGGTTAAAATAAAAACCCAATAGTCACTCGGATAATATGGATAAAATTGAATTTAAAAAATTTATAACGATAATAGATAAAGAAATTCTTGCTTATGAAGAATTAAAGGCACTTTTTGAAGAAAAAAGAGAGCTTTTAAAACATTCAAAATCAGGTGATTTAGGTGAGCTTGATAACAGGATTATTGCTCAAAACAATATAATTACAAAAATTAACGGTACAAGGCAGCAAATGTCTGTTGAATATTTTAACAAAGACTGTACAATGACAGATTATATTGAGCTTTTAGGTTATGATAACGAGGATTATAAAGAACAGTTAACGGAACGAAAAGTTAAAATTTGTAAAATTTTAGACGAATTAGTGTTACTAAATAATCAAAATGTGGAATTGTTAAAACATGGTATTACAATTACCAACAAGATGTTGGAAACGATTGTAGATGCCTTTGCGCCACAAGGAAGTAACTATAACGAAGCAGGTAAAACAGATACACACGATTTGGATATGTGGACTGTTAATGAAGAAATCTAGACAGGTAAAACCTGACACATTAAATGTAACGGAATACGAACAGAGGTAAATAAAACATGGTTAGCTTATTTTCATCAATGAATATTGCATCAGGAGCATTGAAGGTCAATGAATCCGCTATCAGCGTTGTTTCGCATAATGTTGCAAATATGAATACAGAAGGTTATTCAAAACAAAAAGTAAATCTCGCGACAAGAAATATTGCCGGAACAATCGGTAATAATGTTGATGCACAAATTCGTTCAAATGGCGGTGTAATGATAGCTAATGTTATGAGATACAACAATGATTATCTCAACAATTATTATCGTTCTCAACTTTCTGATTTGAATAAATATGAACAACAATTGGGTAATCTCGGAGATTTAGCCAAAGTATTTGATGATCTTGAAGGCGAAGGTATTGATGGTGCATTGTCATCTTTTTATGAAGCATTAAATAATCTTCAAGAATATCCGGCAAGCTCGACTGCAAGAGTTAACTTTATTGAAAGTGCCAAAACATTAACTTCTGTTTTAAATTCAAAAAGTTTACAATTAGACCAGCTTAATGCAAAAGCACTCGGTGATGGTGAAACGGAAGATTCTCTGAAAAATTCTCAAATTTATACAAAAATCACAGCATTTAATGATAAATTGGAAGAACTTGCCGAGGTTAACAAAGCCTTGCAAGTTACCCAAACCGGAACGCTTACGGCAAATAATTTGTTGGACAGACGTGATATGATACTTAATGAAATTGCCGAATACGTTGATATTGAAACAAAAGAAGCGCCAAGCGGTTCTGTAACATTGTATGCATGCGGAATGGAATTGGTAAAAGGTGCAAGTGTAACGGGTAAATTGAATATTCAGACAGCGAAACAGTATTGCATTGAGCATGGTATGTCATATCCTGACGATTGGGTTGATGATGAAGGTAATCCGAGAAGTGATTTGGCTGTTATCAATATCGTAAACAACGGTTCTGTTGTTATAAGTGATGTAAATAAACAAATTACAAGCGGTTCTCTGGGCGGACTTATACATTCAGGTGATTTAAACGCAGACGGCATGAATCCGGGGAAAGCAAAAGATGCACTTAATAAAATTGCAACAGAAATTGCAACTATGTTTAATTCATACAACAAGAGAAGCAATGCTTTTTATATAGATCCGAATGATACAACTAAATTATATTTCAAAACTGATGCGGACGGAAATATTACAAACGGCGGGAATAATATAGACATATTTACTGCAAAATCAGGTACGGGTGGTATCATTGATGCAAGCAATATTCAGGTTAATTCGGAATTGTTTGCTGATGACGGATGTTGGAAAATAGCTTGTGCATATTTTCAAGATATGGAAAATTTTGATGCAAATGCAGTGGGTAATGCGCAAAATGTAGGTAATTCTCTTGTTGATACCTTAGGAAATCCAATCGGATCGTTTTTGGGAACAAGAAGTGAAAAACGAACAAATCTTAACGGTCAATCTTTGGAAGATTTTTATACAGGTATTGTAGGACAAGTAGCGGCAGGCGGAAACAATGCTCAAAATCTTGTCGATACACAAAGCGATATAGTAGATTCTTTATATGCACAAATTAAATCAAATAATAGTGTTGATTTGAATGAAGAACTTGTGGATTTGGTTAAATATCAGACAGCTTATGCGGCTTCCGCACAGGTTTTCAATGTAGTAAACACTTGTTTAGATACTTTAATGACATTAGGAAGGTAATAAAATATGGTTGAAAGGATTTCGACAGCAACAAGATATGCGCAATTAATAGCAGACATGAAAATTAATCAATTTAATTTTAATAAATTGACTGCTCAATTATCATCAGGCAAAAAGTTGACAAGCATTACGGATGATCCTATTGCTTCCGTTAATTATGTTAATACTTCAAGACAATTAGGTCGTATTGAAACTTATGAACAAAATGTAAATATGGCGACTTCTGAACTTAGTGCGTTAGATGATTTTATGGAGCTTGCAAGAGGATATCTTCAAACTGCTTGGGATAAGGCTGTTCAAGCCAATAATCAAACCTATAACGGTAATTCTTTAAGAGCTATGAAAACCGAAATTGATGAAATAACTAAAACTATGGTTGACTTGGCAAATGCAGAATATGATGATAACTATATTTTCGCAGGAGCTAATACAAAACTTATTCCTTATGAAATTGATGAAAACGGTTATATAAATTATTACGGTACTCCAAGTGATAACTCAGATTATGTAAGACAAACAGAGGTTGCAGACGGTGTATTTGAAGTTATAAATACAACAGGTGATAAAGTTTTCGGATATTATATGCAGGAAGATGTTACAAGAGATACTGACGGAAAGATTGTGACATTAGATAAAGATGATAATAAATATTATTATGAGGACGGAACGGAATATACAGGTGATATTGCTGATTTAACGACTACAAAAGAAGATAAAGCAGAGGGTGTAATGGGTGCGTTAAAGTTATTAAGCCAATCCATTCAAATGGTTCTTGACGGAGATACGGAAAATGGTTATAAGCAAATGAACGCAACTTTGGATATGTTTTCAAATGCTCATAACGATATTTTAAATCAGCAAACTAAGTTTGGCGGAGTATACAACCGTATGGAAATGTCAGCTTCTACTCTTGAAACCACGGGAGAAAATTTGACATCATACATAACAGACTTAAATTCGGTTGATTATGCAACGGCAATTACTCAATGGATGAACGCTCAATATGCTTATCAAGCAAGCCTTCAAGTTGCTGCCGGTTCTATGAACATGAGTTTATTAAATTATATACAATAAAATTTAAAGGCTCTTCAAGGAGAGAAGAGCCTTTAAGGACAATCAGAGAAAATTCTACAATTTTTTATATACTTACCATTTATAGGGATGTTTTTACATCCTTTTTTCTTTTTTATACGTTTAATAAACAAAAACTTTTAATTTTGCATAATTTATCTTATTTAACAATACCGCCAAGTGCTACAACATCTTCATAATCAGCACCGGCTTCTAATATATCTTCTGCCGTAAAATCAAAAAGCGTAACTGTATCTATTACAAAATCAGTGTCATCTATATTTTTGATTACGGCTTCTAATGCCCCTTCTCTGGTTAAATACTTAAATTTATCGTTTGTATGCCTGTTTAAGCTTCTGCTTTTAGATTTACCCATATTTAAACCTCAATGTTTTCCATGGCAAGCAAAGATACACCAATCATGCCCGAAAAATTGCCTGCGGTTGCGAGTCTGACAGAAATTGGTGAAGTCACGATGTCAGAATTAACTGCTTCTTCAATTTTTTTAAGATTTACAAATTGTGCCATTGAACCCGAAAGTACAACACAATCAGGATCAAATATATTAGCAAGCCCCATTATTCCGATTGTGATATCGTTTTGCCATTTATTGAATACTGCGGTCATTTTGGAATCACCGTTTTTTACACCGTCAATAACATCATACGTTGTCACATCTTTATTATTAAGCATTTCTTCTGCGGTTATTTTTAATGCCGTACCTGATGCGTAAGCTTCATAACAGTCCCAGCTTCCGCAAGAACACTTTCTTCTGTGATCCGGATACATTTTAAAGTGCATTTCACCTGCTGCGCCCGATTTTCCTTTTAAAATTTTGTTGTTTATGATTATACCGCCACCAACACCTGTTCCAAGTGTAAGCATAACAGAAACATTTGTTCCTTTTGATGCTCCAATCTTATATTCAGCCCAAGCCGCCGAATTCGCATCATTTTCCAGAAATACGGGTTTGTTACTCAGGGATTGAAAATCAATTGTATAATACCCTTTCACAAGATTCCCCGTAGAACCTATAACTGCTGTGTTTTCGTTGTTTACAGCTCCTGCTGTAGCAATTGCAATTAAATCAATTTCATTTTCGTGAATATTAATTTGTTCGGTAAGAATTTTTATAATTCCATCAATTGTTTTTGGTGTTGAAAATTTCAGCGGTTCATATAAAATATTGCCGTTTTCATCAACAATTGTACTGTATATTTTTGTTCCGCCAATATCAAATGCCAGTGCTTTACGCATTTTTATACTCCATAAATCTTTTAACTATTAATTGCGGTCTTGTAATTGCCGAACCTATTACAACCGCATAAGCTCCGATATCAAAAGCTTTTTGAACATCTTTTTGTTCCCATATTCTCCCTTCCAAAATTACAGGAATTGCAGTTGCTTTAACCAGCTTTTCTAAAAGTTCAAAATCAGGTGTTTTGCCTGCTTCGCCTGATTCATTTGTGTAACCTGCCAGTGTTGTAGAAATTATATCTGCATTGAGATTAGCACAATTTAATCCTTCTTCAAACGTAGAAATATCAGCCATAGCAAGTTTACCTTTGTCATGGATTCTTTCTACTATATCTTTTAAAGTGCAATTTCCTTTTCTTGGACGTGAAGTTCCGTCAAATGCAATAATATCTGCATCGGCATTAATAAGTTCATCAACTTCTTTAAGAGTTGGAGTTATATAAACAATGCTTTTCCAATTTTCAGGCAATTTATTCGGTTTTGTTAAACCTATGACTGTTACTCCAAGTTCTTTTGCCATTTTAACATCTCTTGCACCTGCAACTCTAAGTATTTTAGCACCACCGTTGATGACTGATTGCATCATTGCTTTCATACATTCTTCCTGATAAAACGGTTCATCAGGCATTGCTTGTGATGACACAATAATTTGACCTTTTAATTTTTCAATTATGCTATTCACTAATTCGCCCCAAATTTGTAATAGTATCCCTAGATATTAACATAAAAATTTGTTTATACAATCAAATATTTTTTTTTATAAAAATTATTTATATTTATTTTTTTGCACCTTGCTTATTGTCATCCTGAATTTGCGGATTTTTGGTAACGCAAAGAACAAAACTTCGTACAAACAAACAGAAGCCAAGAAGTCAAGCTTTTTTAAGCCTGACTTCTTGACCTCCAAACTTTTTGACATCCGTTCGCTTATTGAATTTTACCCAACTTACATGATTTGGTTTTTAACAGGCATTGTAATATTTTCCACCGTAGTCTTACCATTTAATGTTTTAGTCAAAGTTCCATTGCCGGTTACTGTATTCCAACCTAAATACCTTCCACTAATGTCTCCGGTATTCGACAAACTATTAGTACTACAATAAAATCCAGTTCCTTTTTTTGTATGCCTGAACATTTCTACCGCACCATGTTCATCAAAACGTGTGTAATTTATATTACGCGTAATATTTCCACTACTATCATATAATGACCTTACCTTGCCTGTACGCAAGTCTATTGTTGTTACAACTTTTTTATCACCGAACATTTTTTCAAAAGCAGCCCACCCTTTATTATTAACCTTACCAACTTGATTACCATATTGTTGTGCTAATTTAGCTAGCTCTCTGTTTACACCCGCTTCATAAAGTCTCTGACCGGCTCTTGCAATTGAATTTAATCCCATAATTTTTCCTTTCTTGTATCATTTGATACAGTTAAATATAATACATAAACTATTTTTAAAAATTCCCCTTGTACTTATATAAAGAATTTTGGGATTTAAAAATTGCTATAGGCAGACACAGCTTGCCTCATATCATATCATATCATATCATATCATATAGCAGATTTTACAAGGGTTTTCGCCTTATTGTCAACCCCAAAAATTCATCTTTACAAATCTTCACAAACACGCAAAATTTGCTTTTTGTTTTACAAAAATTAATATATTCGAGTTTGCGGAAAAATTGAAATTTTTCCTGCAAACTCCGGGGAACGGTTTCAAAGCAAGTCGTGTGCTATCCCGCACACAACTTGCTTTTCACACACCTTAGGTCGGATACGAAAATCGGATTATAATATGTTTAGATGGTTTTGATACGGTAAATCTTGCAACAGAGCTAACAGGCGACAGTGGTCGAGCACGCCCACATAATCAAAACTGTCTTTTTTATTGTTTAATATTTTATATAACGCTCACAGTTTATTAAATGCAATGATTTTACATAAATAATAAATAAAAGTAGTCAATATTTCTGTTATTAATTATCAAATCAATAATTAATTTAGACCAAACATGCAAACAAAAATCAAGAAGTTTGGAGGTCAGGATGTCGGGATGTAAAAAAATCTCCCTTCTTGCCTTCTGAAGTATGAAATACAAAAATTTATACCGTTGTCGGATAGAAAAATCTTTTGATTTTATTTATAAAACCAGAAGAGAGTGAGGTAAAATTATGAAAAAATTATTATTATTTGGCTTATTATTATTTTCAGGTGCATCTGTTTTTGCACAAGAAGATATTGCTATTGTCGATTTAAGTAAAATTGTTGAAAATTCTGCACAAGTTAGACAATTAAAACAAGAACATTCAAAGAAAATAGCGGATTTGGATAAAATCCTCGTCAATGCAAGAGGTGAAATTTCAAACGAAAAAGATCCTGCAAAAGTTTTGTTATTAGAAGACAAATATATGAAAGAATTTAATTCCAAGCGAGAAGTGTTGGAAAAAGATTACAACGGTAAAATATCAGTAATCGAAAAAAATATAAAAGATGAAATTACAAAAAAAGCACAAAAAGACGGATATAAATATGTTTTCGCAAAAAGTGTAGTTTTATATGGCGGAAAAGATATTACAAGTGAATTGTTAAATAGTATTAAATAGCAAAAATATTTTTCTTAGGGTTTATATTATAATATGATTGTAATATAAAATTTTTAAGGAGGCATAAATGTCAAAGAAATTCTTTACAAGTCTTGTATTCGTTTCTATTTTTGCACTTACTGTTTGTACAGCACAAGCATATACTCAAAATTCTATTTTCGGTACAGGTTACGGGTTTGCCGGTTATAACAATTTTGATGACGGCGCAATATACTCAAAAGCAATAAATTCTGCCGAAAAAGATTTGAATAAATCAAAAACTAAACCCGCAGACATTAAGTATAATTTTGAAAAAAATGTATCAAATGTATACAACGGTCATGATGAAGCTCCAAATGCAGGATATAAAACAACATACACTTATATTGAAAAAGATATGTCTGATTATAACCCATATACAGGTGCAGATGCAGGCGTAAATGATTCAAAATCAATTTACACAGATGATTTAGGCAGGTTGCACTTCTTTGGAAAAGGTAGTCTTGTAAAATAAAATCGTCTTAAAATATCATAATAAACAAAAAAACGACTGTCCTCAGTCGTTTTTTGTATTCAAATATGTTTGAAAACTTTTATCCTCAACCTTATAACCGCAACCTTCGTGTAATTTCCCCGGATAACCGATAGAAGATGCCGGATATTTTTTACACATTTTTAACCTTTTATCATATACTGAACACAAACCCTCTTCCGTGACATATTTACAAGCAAAAATCAAATTGCCGTATTCATCTTTTCCTCTTATATAAAACCTTTTATACGCAGGAAAAAGAAATTGCATAATCTTAAAATCTGTCGTTGTGTATGTGTCAAAACTGTACATGTATCTGCAACATTTACCACATTTAAGGCAATGACCGCTTATTTTGTACTCCATTTTTTCAGGTACAAAATAAGATAAAAATTCATTTTTTATTGATTCTAAGAATCCGAACATGGAATTATTCTCTAAATGAAATTTCCGCAATATTCTTCTTTAAAACCGAACGAAGATTTGCCATTTGTGCCTCAATAGCTTCATCCGTGAGAGTTGCATTGCTATCTTGCATTTTTAATCTGAATGCAACTGATTTAAAGCCATCCTGAACATGTTCACCTTCGTACAAGTCAAACACGTCACAGTCTTTAAAAATTTTGTTATCAATTCCCTTTTTAATCACTTTTTCTAAATCAGCCCAACTTAAATCTTTAGGAACAATTACAGCCAAATCACGCTGAACCTCAGGAAATTGCGGTAATTTTTTGTACCTTACAACACTTTCATTAACGGCTTCTGATAACATGTTTAAATCAAGTTTGAACAAAAAAGCCTCTTGATTCATTTTTAATTTGTTTTGCAACTCAGGATGAATTTCGCCATAATAACCAATAATTTCAGGAGTTTTGCCAAGCATGGTTAAGACAGCTGTTTTATATGGATGCAGGCTTTTATGAGTATTTGCGAGTTCTGAATCTGCAAGAAGAGTAAATTTTATTCTTCTCATCAATCCAAATTCTTCCAAAACCTTATCAATAATCCCTTTAACTGTGTAAAAATCTACTTTACCCGTACATTGCCATAATGATTTTTGAATATTACCCGTCAAAACACCTGCGAGAACTAAAGATTCTCTAACACCTGATGATTTTTCATCCGCCTCAGCAATTTTTAAATAAGTTCTGCCTACTTCGTATCCCCAAAAATCTTTTTGCCCGTTATCATAATTATATTTCATGCAATTTAACATACTTGCAGCCATTGTTTGACGAAGCATTGCATAGTCCTCCGAAGCAGGATTTTCTACAAATACGGCATTTTCTTCGTCAAATGTCATATTAAATTGTTTTAACAACGGTTTTCCAATTAAAGATGAGGTTTGTATTTCGTTTAGTCCGCTCGCAAGCATAATTGAATGAACTTTTGTAATTATTCTTTCCATTGGAGAAATTTCTGCCGAGCTTGATTTGCTTGGTAATGTGGGTGTGATTTTATTGTAACCGTTAATTCTTGCAATTTCCTCAATCAAATCACATTCTCTTGTTACATCACTTGCACGGAATGAAGGTACTTTAACCTTACAAGCCGCATCGTTTTTACCTGCAATTTCAAATCCGAGTTTTTCAAGTATATTAATGCATTTTTCCTGCTCAATTTCACATCCTAATAATCTCTTAATTTGTGCAAATCGAAGAGTTATGTCAATAGTATCCGAACTATTATTTCCTGTTTTTACAACACCTTCAAATTTTGCATCGGCATATTTAATAAGTAAATCAACCGCTCTCAAAAGACCTTGGCTAACTGCTTCAATATCCACACCTCTTTCATACCTTGCAGAAGCCTCAGAACGATATCCGACACTCCTTTCGCTTCTTCTTGTTGTAGCAGACGGAAAAAACGCTCCTTCAAGTGCGAGATTTTTTGAGTTGCTATCAATTTCAGAATTTGCACCGCCAAAAACTCCGCCTAAACAAACAGGTGCTTCTTTTGTAGCAATCAGAACCGAATCTTTTGTAAGAGTTCTTTCAACTTCATCAATAGTAACTATTTTTTCATCTTCTTCCGCTCTTCTTACACACAAATATCCGTTTAATTTGTCATAATCAAACGCATGCAGAGGAGTCCCATATTCAAGCATAACATAATTCGTAATATCAACAACATTATTTATTGCTCTCATTCCAGATGCTTCAAGACGTTTTTGCATCCAGTCGGGAGAAGATTTAATAGTTATATCTTTTAAAATCGCTACCGAATAATATTTACATACGTCACTGTCTTTTATTTCAACTTCAAAATCAGGTTTGTTTTCTTCTTTTGATAATATTTGAGGAGTTTTCATAGGTCTGTCAAACAATGCAGATAATTCTCTTGCTATACCTATTACAGACATTTGATCGCCACGATTAGCTGTTGGTGCGGTATGTATAATGTAATCTTTTTCAAATCCTAAAACATTTTCTACATCCACTCCAAGTCCCACATTCGGGAAAATACTGTTTAAAATCAATATACCGTCTTCTTCCTGATAATTTCTCTCCGAAACACCAAGTTCATCATCGGAACAAAGCATTCCTTGTGATTCAACACCTCTAATTACGGCAGGCGTAAGTTCAAACTGTTCGCCTGTTTTTCTGTCCAAAACTTTACTTCCTACAGAAGCATAAGGAATAACTTGTCCTACCTCTATATTCTGTGCACCGCAAACAACCGTTTTTAAACCCGAACCTGTATCAACCGTAACAAGGTGCAATCTGTCAGAATTCGGATGTGCATCTATTTTTATAATTTTTGCCGTAATTATATTTGTAAATTTTGGCTTTACTTCTTCAACTTCTTCGACTTCAAGACCGCTCATAGTAAGTTCGTGTGCTATTTGTGCGACCTCAATATCGCTTAAATCAACTAATTCGTTTAACCAATTTAAAGAAACCTGCATAATAATTTACCTCTCTTTTGTAAACCATTATACAATAAAAATTATTTTAATATTTATTTATCCTTTTTTGTAAGTACACTTCTGATACTTAACCCAATCATTATTAATAAAAGAACCGCAATATATACAAAATAGTGTTTTATTGCTCCCGTAAAGTATGTTGCAACCGCACCGCCTACTATCGCAACAGATGTAAGTATCGCTACCGTTATTTTTTGAGAGAATCCTGCTTTTAAAAGTTTATGATGAATATGCTCGGCATCGGCTACAAATGGCGATTTACCCTTTAATATTCTTCTTAAACTGGAATAAGTTATGTCCATAATGGGAACGGCCAAAACCATAAACGGAAGCAATATTGCCAATGTTGCACCTTTCATAACGCCTGCAATCGAAAGCGTTGCCAGCAAAAATCCCGAAAATAACGCACCTGAATCACCCATAAATATTTTTGCCGGATTAAAGTTGTAAGTCAAAAATGCAAGCATAGAACCTGCAAGAATAAAACCGATTAATGCCGTAATCGGCTGTGCAGGGGTAATAGAAACTGCAATAAGCGCCAGAGTAATTGAATTTACAGTAATTACAGAACCTGCAAGTCCGTCAACGCCGTCAATAAAATTAACCGCATTTGAAATTCCGACTATCCAAAGAACTGTAATCGGATATGAAAAAATTCCGAGTTGAAAAGGGTTACCGCCAAAGGGATTGAAGATTGTATCAATTTTTACTCCCAATAAATAAACAATCGTTGCGATAGAAAGCTGTATCAATAATTTGAATTTTGCATCAAGATTATAAACATCATCAATTAATCCGAGTAAAAACATTAAAGAACCGCCGAGCAGTATTCCTGAAAGTAAACTCCCATAAGGATAATAACTCAACAGAACCAAGCAAAGGAAGGTAAGCATTGTGCTTGACCAAATTGCTATTCCGCCAAGCCTCGATATCGGATTTTTGTGTATTTTCCTTTCATTAGGTATATCCACCAAGCCTTCTTTTTGAGAAAACTCAATTACAAAAGGCACTATAAATACTCCGATTAAATAAGAAATAAATGCACCGATAATATGGGCTTGTGTAAGTTTTACAATCACCGTTTAAAATCCTTTCCAATACATTAATACAGAGGATGAGCTTTACATAATTTTAAAGCATCCGCTCTTAATTTTACAAGAACTTCATCATTGTCCGAATTTTTAATTGCCTCTGCTATTATTCTTGCAACTTCTTTCATATCATCTTCTTTAAATCCTCTTGTCGTCATAGCTGGAGTTCCCAAGCGAATACCGCTTGTAACAAAAGGACTCTGCGGATCATTCGGAACAGTGTTTTTATTGGCAGTAATACCGACTCTTTCCAGAACATTTGCCATATCTTTACCTGTTTTACCTGTTTTTCTAAGGTCAAGAGTCATAAGATGGTTTTCAGTCATACCGCCAACTATATCTAATCCGTTATCCATAAGTCCTTGTGCAAGAGCTTTTGCATTTTTAACAATTTGTTTTGCATATTCTTTAAATTCAGGTGACATTGCTTCTTTTAGAGCTACTGCTTTACCTGCAATAATATGCTCCAAAGGTCCTCCCTGACATCCTGGGAAAACAGCTTTATCCAATTGCTGAGCCAAATTTTCATCACACATAATTATACCTCCGCGAGGCCCACGCAAAGTTTTGTGAGTCGTAGTTGTAACAAAATGTGCATAACCTGCCGGTGACGGATGAACTCCGCCTGCTATAAGCCCGGCAATATGTGCAATATCCGCCAAAAGATATGCACCGACCTCATCAGCAATTTCTCTAAACCTTTTAAAATCAATGATTTTAGAATAGTTACTTGCACCGCAAATTATCAATTTTGGCTTATGTTCAAGTGCCATTTTACGAACATCATCATAATCTATGTTACCGTTTTCATCTACACCATAGCTTTTTACATCAAAGAAAAGTCCGGAAAAATTAACGGGCGAGCCATGGCTTAAATGTCCTCCGTTTGACAAATCCATACCTAAAACCTTATCACCGCATTTTAAAACTGACATAAACACAGCCATATTTGCCTGCGCTCCCGAATGTGGCTGTACATTTGCATGCTCCATTTTAAAAAGCTCACATGCACGTTTTTGTGCAAGTTCCTCCACTTTATCGATTGCTTCACATCCGTTATAATAACGCTTGTGCGGTTTTCCCTCCGCATATTTATTTGTCAAAATTGTACCGCAGGCTTCCATTACCGCAAGAGAAGTAAAATTTTCGCTCGCAATAAGTTCTATATTGGCTTGTTGACGTTGTAATTCCTCTTCAATATATCCCGCCAACTCGGAATCAACCGCTTTTAATTTGTCTAAATTCATTTCACAACTCTCCTTATCTTATATATCATCTAATTGTAATTATATGTAAAAATTACTTCGGTGCAAAATAGTAAACAATCGTTAATATTTTTATTTAAAAATTTTCAGGCATGCCAAAATCTTATGATTGTTTTTTTATAATTTAGTATCACTTTTACAATCAACAAATGTTTCAAATTTTGTCAAGGAATTTAACAAAATTTTTTACTAAAAAAATTTTACAATTTTAACAATGTTGCGAAGTGTAAACATATTGATTTTACTGCTGTTTACGGTTTATTAAGGTATGTAAAATTTTTGATAAGTTTTTTTGTTTGGTTTATCATAATTTCATAGGATTAATTTTGGGGTATAGAATGTTATCCTGTTAATAGAGGATAGCTATAGTTTGTAAAAAGAAATATAGTAGCTAACCCTGCAATGTGTGATTAGGAGGTTTAAGGGTCAATGCAGAATAGTTTGAACAAAGAAGGAACAGTAGTAGAATTTTCATCTAAATCAACAAGTGAGTCAAAAAGCGGAGCATCAATTCCGAACGATTTGATTTCACACTCCAGACCAAACTTGTCTGAAGTGTCACAATTAATACAAGATAAAACTTTAACCTCAAGTACAATATATGTAATTAAGAAAGATGGTACAAAAGAAACCTTTGATAATAAAAAAATTATTAATGCTGTTTCAAAATCTGCTGCAAGAGCTTTAATAAAATTTACGGATGAGGACTTGAAAAATATATGCGACTTCGTAAATAATAATATTGTAAGGATGAATAAGCAAGAAGTTTCGATTGCCGATATGCATAATCTTGTTGAAAGCGCCTTAGAACATTTATACCCACAAGTCGCAAGCAGTTACAGAAATTACAGAAACTACAAACAGGATTTCGTACACATGTTAGACAAAGTTTATCAAGAATCTCAAAGAATTATGTACATTGGTGACAAAGAAAATTCAAATGCGGATTCAACATTAGTATCAACCAAGCGTTCTTTGATTTTTAATGAATTAAACAAAGAATTGTATAAAAAATTCTTCTTAAATGTTGATGAATTGCAAGCTATTAGAGATGGATATATCTATATTCACGATATGTCAGCAAGACGTGACACAATGAACTGTTGTTTATTTGATGTAAAAACAGTTCTTGAAGGCGGATTTGAAATGGGTAACATCTGGTACAATGAACCCAAATCTCTTGATGTTGCCTTTGATGTAATAGGTGATATTGTTATGGCGGCAGCAAGCCAACAATATGGCGGTTTTACTGTTGCAGAAGTTGATAAACTGCTCGCACCTTATGCTGAAAAAACATTCAAAAGACAAAATGAAAAATATTTATGCTTAGGTCTGGACTTTGAAAAAGCAAGAGAGGCTGCTATTGAAGATGTCAGAAAAGATTATGAACAAGGTTTCCAAGGTTGGGAATACAAGTTCAACACCGTTGCATCTTCAAGAGGTGATTATCCGTTCATTACCGTAACCGCCGGTTTAGGTACGGAATTTTATGAAAAAATGGCTACAATCGCTATGCTTAAAGTTCACATGAACGGTCAAGGAAAGAAGGATAACAAAAAACCTACATTATTCCCCAAAATCGTATTTTTATACGATAAAAACATCCATGGTGAAGGTAAAATTAACTACGATGTGTTTGAAGCAGGTATTGAATGTTCAAAAAGAACAATGTATCCGGACTGGTTATCTTTATCAGGCGAGGGTTATGTAGCTTCAATGTACCAAAAGTACGGAAGAGTAATTTCTCCAATGGGTTGCAGAGCATTTTTATCACCTTGGTTTGAAAGAGGCGGTATGGAACCGGCTGATGAAAACGACAAACCGATTTTTGTCGGGCGTTTTAACATTGGTGCAATAAGTTTACACTTACCTATGATTTATGCTAAAGCAAAAAAAGAAAGCAAAGATTTTTATGAAGTTCTTGATTACTATATGGAGTTAATAAGACAGCTTCATATAAGAACTTATGAATACTTAGGTGAAATGAAAGCTTCAATTAATCCTCTTGCATATTGTGAAGGCGGATTCTATGGCGGACATTTGGGAATTCACGATAAAATTAAACCGTTGTTGAAATATGCAACTGCTTCATTTGGTATAACGGCATTAAACGAATTGCAAGAACTTCATAACGGCAAATCTCTTGTTGAGGACGGACAATTTGCAATTGAAGTTATGGAGCATATCAACAAAAAAGTCGCAGAATTTAAAAAAGAGGACGGATGGTTATATGCACTATACGGAACTCCTGCCGAAAATCTTTGCGGTTTACAAGTTCAACAATTCAGAAAAAAATATGGAATTGTTGAAAATGTTTCAGATAAACCTTATGTTTCAAATTCTTTCCACTGCCATGTTACGGAAAAAATAACTCCTATTGAAAAACAGGATTGTGAAAAAAGATTTTGGGATTTAATGAATGGCGGGAAAATCCAATATGTAAAATATCCGTTGGATTATAATACCGATGCTGTAAAAACCTTGGTACTTCGTGCAATGGAAATGGGCTTTTACGAAGGAGTAAATCTTTCACTTTCATATTGTGATGATTGCGGTCATCAGGAATTAAATATGGATGTATGTCCAAAATGCGGAAGTCGTAATCTTACTAAGATTGACCGTATGAACGGGTATCTCTCTTATTCAAGAGTTAAAGGAGATTCCAGATTGGCTGATCATAAAATGGAAGAAATAAACGACAGAGTGTCTATGTAATAAAAATTTCAAATATAAATATAAAAACCACCCGATTGGCTCGGGTGGTTTTTTATTGAAAAAGATAATAAAACACGTTATAATTTGCACAAAATTGAGGAGTCAAATATGGATACACAAGCTTTGTTTAAAATCGGTTGCGGATTATATGTTTTAACAGCTAATGAAAACAATAAAGATAACGGATGCATAGTAAACTCCGTTATTCAGGTAACGTCTAATCCTTGTATGGTTGCAGTTGGAGTTAATAAACAAAATTATACTGCTGAAATGATTTCAAGAACACGCAAATTTAATATTTCTACAATTGCAGAAGGTGCAAATTTTGAATTATTTAAGCATTTTGGATTTCAAAGCGGAAGAACAGTCAATAAATTTGAAACATTTAATGACACAAAACGCTCAAACAACGGAGTTTTGTACATAACGCAAAATACAAATTCATATATGTCAGCCTATGTACAGCAAGAAATTGACCTTGAAACACATATTATGTTTGTAGGACAACTTGTTGAAGCGGAGTGTTTATCGGATTTACCAACTGTTACGTATGATTATTATCAAAAAAATATAAAACCAAAGCCTGAAAACACCAAGAAAAGGGGTTGGAGATGTAAGGTTTGCGGATATATTTATGAAGGTGAAGATTTGCCTGCTGATTATATATGCCCGTTGTGTAAACACGGTGCTTCTGATTTTGAGAAAATATAACCGCCGACATAGAAAAGTAAAAATTTGCATTTTGCTTATACGAAAAGATATAACGGGGTTGAAATTGGTATAAACATGCTTTATACTGTGTATGCGAACATTGAAATAAATGAGCGATAATAATTGTATGGGGATGTACCGGTTTCGACATTGCGATTGGTAGATTCGGATTGCGTGTCCGGGAGCTGTTCCCGGTTAGAAACGAGCAAATTAAAATAAACGACAATAAAGTTGTTTCTATGGCTGATTATAGAGCTAGAAAGCTCGCTGCTTAATAATCGCAGTTTAGCCCATTCTTCCTGACCAGCTTGCCGTTGGGGTAAGAATGACCGTATGCAAGACGCAGTACGCAAATGATGGTATGCGTATCAAGTTTACCATTGGAGGTTAGGCTTCCGCAAAAAGTCTTTGGTTTGGCTCAGGTTTTGTAACTTTCCTTGTTAAATCGAGATAATAAGTTGCTACACTCGTAGATATCAGTTTTTATCCGTTATGGACAGGGGTTCGACTCCCCTCATCTCCAAATAAAGAAGGAAGTAACATTTGTTACTTCCTTCTTTATTATTTCATTTTTTGTTGGGCTAAAAGCCCAACCTACGTACTGGCAGTTTGAAAAATTTGAACATAGAAATTGAGAATTATTTTGGTGCAAAAAATTGCCCCTGCTCCTGGCAAAAAATATTTTTATAGGTTTTATATTATATATGAAAATATCGCCAATATATTTTAATTCAAATAACACCAAATTTTGCGGTAAGCAATGTTATTCAACTGAAAAATGGATAGAACTCAGGGATATGGTGACACGCCCACATAAGTATGGAATCGAAGGAGTTGTAACATTAAGCGATTACATTCCATCTTTTAACAAAGCGCACTTTGAATATTCGGATTATAAGTCATTATCTCCGAAAGAAAGGCTGATAATTGATATATTAAATAAAAAAAGAGCGGATTTAAAAAACGATTGGGATTACAGAAATGACCTGAGTATAAAAAAGGATGCGCAAAGGATATTTACATTAGCTTCAAATATAAAAGAGTTTTTTGATGATAAATATAAAAATGGTTATAAACTCGTAGGCATAGGTAATTCACCTGCACCAATTGTGGAAACTATGCAATTGTTGGGAGCAGATGCGGTAACGCTGCCTTTTTCAAAAGTACTGATAGAAGAATCTCTATGTCGTGAATTTCCTTATGAGCGTTGGGCACCGGATGGATCCCGCGAAGATATGTATCGGAATATTGGACATTGGGGAAAATGCAGTGCTAAGGATTGGGAAGAGTATTTTAAATATTATGGTGTTGAAAAAGATTTTTGCAAAAAAACAGGAAAGGCCTTACTATTTACAGACTATGTTGCTGAAGGCTGGACTCAAAGATATTTGGAATCAATCTTGAAGGGTATAGGTTTTGATAAAAATTACGAATTTATAAGAACAGAATGCCTGTTGCCATCTGATATAAGATTTATTCGTGGTTGGAATTTGGGCTATAATTTGGGTAATTGTCTTGATAACAGTAAATTTAAATGTTATGCGAAAATGGAATCACCTAAACATCATTATAGAGAAGTTGATATCATTAAACATCCCGAATACATACCGTCTTTACCCGAAGGAAATGAATCAAAACTTTTTCGCTGTGCTTTGTATGATTTGATAGCAAAAAATAGGGATTTTACGATTTTATAAATTCAATGCAATAAAAAAAGACCACGTACTCGTAGTCTTTTTTAAAATTTGAGCCCGGAGGGATTGTCTTGAGTCGCTTGCATTAAACGTGTCTACGTGTTTTGCTTTGCAAAAATCCTTCGCACTCTGCTCACAGGTCGCTGAACCCCTGACAAGTCTGACGACTTGTAGGGGTTCTTATCCTATACTCAATCATAATAAAATAGCCTATGGCATAAACCAAGGCTATTTTATTCGGCGGTAAGGACTCTGCCGAAGGAAAAGGTGACTAAATGTCACGTTTTCCTGAGAGGTGCGAACCCCTGTTTGGAGAATGAGAAACCTCATACTCAACTATTTTTACAGAAAAAGTCCTTATAAATCGTACAAAAACGGTTATTATGTAAAATAGTATTTCTGCTTGTAAATATAAAATGGGTACATATAGGGTACACGATTTTGGAGTAAATCTGACGTAGATTTTTGAACTGATTATAGTATATAACAAAACTATGAACTTGACAAAAGTGTAGGCTTAGCCTACAATATAATTAAGGAACATTATATGGAAAAACAGATTATATATTACTACACTGTTAATGCTGAATGCCCGTATAAAGAATGGTTTGATAACTTGGACAAATCAATACAGCTTAGAGTAGATAAACGTGTCGAAAAACTAAGGGCAGGGTTATATGGCGACCATAAACCACTGCAAAATTCTGAATTATCAGAACTTCGTATGGATTTTGGCAAGGGTTACAGAATATATTACTATGACATAGATAATACATTAGTCTTATTTGTAGGTGGTAGTGAAAAGAAAGACCAAAAACAAATAGTAAATAAATGTAATGGTTACTTTAAAGACTTTACAGAAAGGAACTCATAAGATGTTAGATAAAACAAAATTACAGAAATATATAGAAAATGCACCAACTTGGGAACACGACCATTTAGAACGTCTGCATGATGTAGAATATCAAAAAGGTTGGCTTGAACTTACTTTGAACGAATTTTTAGAAAATGGCGACCTCGATACATTTATTAGATGTTTGACAGATGTTGTTAAGGTACGTGTACAATCTAGCGGTCGTGGAGAGATTACAAGACTGGCTAAAGAATTAAAGATAGACCGTAGTAATTTGTCTGAAATTGTCAACGGTTCAAAACAACCACGTTTAGAAACAGCATTCAAATTGTTGAATGGACTAGGATTTAAGTATGACATCAAATTGAAGTTAGCTTAAACTGCGTTTTTAATTTTATCGGCATCTGCTAACATTTCGCCAAGATATCTTTCAAATGTTTGAACATCTTTGGAAGTTAGTGATCGTTCTATCGGTACCATCCATGCTCTTTCACTTATAATAAAATATTCTTCATTCTCGTAACATTTATTAGAACAATATGTAAAGTACGTTCCGCCATGTATCGTGTCGTTATTATCATGTATATGCATATGCATATATGTACCATATTGTGGATATATATGCATCTTAACTGAGATATCTTTTTCGTTTATTTTTTTAGACAATGTAAGACTTTTTGGTTCTATTCGAATATCCGGAACTTTATAAACTGCTGTAACGTCACTAATTAAGGTTTTAAAGCTATTTTTACCTTCCAAACCTTCCATTATATCAGTTGCAGTTTCAGCCAATTGTCTGATTTTTGGAGTAACCATAGGATGTTGTTTCCCCAATGACATAGCCCTAAAACTTTTGCTTTTGCAAGGTGATGAAATTTTTTGATTAAGAACAGTTGGATTTATTTGGTTAATTGCGGATACGTACACATTTCCCCCATTTTAGTTGATATGCCGTCATTCTAACATAATAAAACATTTATTGCAATATAAAAACTATAAAATATTGTGGCGGTAAGGACTCTGCCGAAGGAAAAGGTGACTAAATGTCACGTTTTCCTGAGAGGGGCGAACCCCGTTCAACGAAGTTGAATAGGGTTCAATTTCCAAAACAAAAAGCCCTCTGTAAAAGAACATTCGTCTTGAGAAGAAAGAACAGGGATTATGAGAATAATATCGGTGCTAAAATTGTACCCTACAAAATAGACAACTACACTTACAAATCACTCACTTTACTATGCATAAATTTAAAATAAAAGCTTTTTAATAACAAATCCCAATCTTCAGGTTTATATACGGACTTTGTAGTCCGAAACAAATTATCACACATATTTACTAAAGATAAATCTTTATAATCCATATTTCCCAATGCTTGGGATAACCAAGTGCCGTAATAATCAGGCATCATATTTATTATATCAACAAATATTATATTATCAGTATTGCCAAACATTCGGTTTGATTTAAACAATGTCTTTGCACCTGCCATAGTTCCCCCACGACAACGATAATCTGTAAAGATATATTTTTTACCGGAATTTTGCACCGCCTCTTTTGTCATGCCAAATGAAGCCAGATAATCAGTTAAAGCATCGATTCCACTTTGTTTTATTTTTTCAATATTGTGACAAAAACGCCGAGCCTCACTCATAGGCAATTGTATTACATTTTCTTCACCTATTTTATATCCTAAGCATTTACAAATTGAAGAGAGAGAACGACCAATTGAAATAACCACAAAATTATCGGCACCATATTTTTTCTCCAATTTGTCCTTCATGTCTGTAGTTACTATGTTATGGCCTTCCAAATACTCATCAAATTTACTCCAAGTACTTGTGTAATCTGTAAACAAATGATGAGCATTATCAAAAAAAATATTCTCACTAGCATCTTTCCACGTTTTGTTCTGAATAATGCCATCAATCATTGCATTAATACTTGCAATTTCAGATTTTGATAACTGTCTATACTCATTAATAGTAAATCTCTTTAATTTGTCAATAGGTAGATTTCCTTTTATAAAAATATCACCGATATAACCGGCTCGAAAGGTTGGAGAATTATTTTGGAACTTATAATTTTTGTTATTATAAGACTTTATTGTAAATGGTTTAACAGATTCTATATTCATATTACTACTTCTAAAACTCGTAAAAAAATTTTTTTGACAACTTGCTGAGCTTGTAACTTGCAGATTAAGTTTTCAACCCAACAAAAACCTTCAAAAGTAACTTTTCGTCGGGTTTGAAATTCAAATTTTAACCGACTTCCAACTGCTATGATTTAGCAAGTATGTTGGGTAAAACCCAACAATAAATTTATAGTGCAATTAATAGAACAAAAAGAGTAAAAAAGCGGACAATTTTATTACCAAAACCGGACATTTCGGACATTTTAAATCAACCAACTTCCGACCATAATGTCACCCTGAATTTATTTCAGGGTCTTACCAGAACGTAGTAAACATGCCACTTTTGTAAGATGCTGAAACAAGTTCAGCATGACAGTACGCTTATTTCCTTCCGACCAAATGTCCTGTTAAAAGGTACCCTCGAATGAGGACTTCTATTGGCGGCGGTAAGGACTCTGCCGAAGGAAAAGGTGACTAAATGTCACGTTTTCCTGAGAGGTGCGAACCCCGTTTGTTTCGAAGAAACAAATAGGGTTCAATTCCCAAAACAAAAAGCCCTCAAATGAGGACTCTTATTGGCGGCGGTAAGGGGAATTGAACCCCTGTTTGGAGAATGAGAATCTCCCGTCCTAACCACTAGACGATACCGCTATATAGTTTATGTATATAATTATAACACAAAAACTGTTTTTTTAAACTTATTTTAACATACAAAATGCCCTTTCAATATTGAAAAGGCATTTGTATACTTTTACTATCTTTTACTGTAAAAATTATTTATTCATGTTTTGTAATTGGTTACAAGGATCGCAGTTCTCACGAACTTTTTGGCATGGTTCACAAGGCTTAGCTTGTGGTTGTTGAACTTTACAAGGACAATTTTTCTTCTTTTTTGCACAGGGGTCACAAGGTGCAGCATAGCCCGTATTACATGGGTCACATTTCTTTTCGCATTTTTTACAATGTCCCCAGTTCGCAGGATTAAGATTTGACCAACTAAAAGCATCCGCTTGCGGTGCGGATAATGCAAAAACTCCTAGTAATGCTAATAATGACAATGTTTTTTTCATAAATTAACTCCTTTTTTAAAAAAATGAATGTGTTTTTTAACACACATTCATTTTAAATAATTTATTAATTTAAACCATTGCCTGTTTGGGCATATTATTTCATTTTTAAATTTGTTACAGCAGTGACAACAATTTCCGCTGCGTCTTCAGGTTTTATATTTGAAATTTCTTCTGTTTCTCTGACTTTGAATTCAACAAGCCCTTCTGAAATGCCTTTTCCAACAGTAATTCTATATGGAAATCCGATTAAATCAGCATCTTTAAATTTTACGCCTGCTCTTTCATCTCTGTCGTCAATAACTGCTTCAACTCCGTGTTTTATAAGCGTTTTGTATATATCTTCCGCTACCTTCATTTGAAGTTCGTCTTTTGTGCTTACAGGTATAACTATGGCATGATAAGGAGCTATCGCAAGTGGCCATTTAATTCCGTGTTCGTCATGATGAGCTTCAACGGTTGCCGCTGCTGTTCTTGATATGCCAATCCCGTAACATCCCATAACATATGGCTTTGTTTTGCCGTCTATATCTGTATATACAGCATTCATTGGTGCTGAATACTTAGTTCCAAGTTGAAAAATATTACCGACTTCGATTCCTCTGGTTACTTTTAACGGTTTACCGCATTCAGGACATAATTCGCCTGCTTCAACAAGTCTTATATCAGCAATTAGTTCAGGTAAATCAACTTCACTGCCCCAATTATAACCGACTCCGTGCATATCTTTTTTGTTTATTCCGATTACAAAATTTTTCATATCTTTAACGGTTTCGTCAGCTACAAATTTGATTTTTTCTCCATTGTATTCTTTCAGACCTTTTGGCCCGATAAATCCTCTGTCTGCATCAAATCCGTTAACCTTCATTATATCTTCAATTTCGCCGGCAGTTGCGATACGAATGTCATTCCCTTTAACTGCATTCATAAGTTTTGTTTCTTCAACGGCTTTATCTGCTCTAATCAAAGCTATTACAGGAATTTTATCCACTATATAAACAAGGGATTTAACAATAACAGTAGGTTCAATTTTTAGGAAATCACAAAGTTCTTCGATTGAATGAGTATTTGGCGTGTCGATAATTTCTGCTTTTGACCAATCACCGGATGTTTTTGCCGTTGGAAGATTTGAAATTGCATGATTTGAATTCGCAGCATATCCGCAATCACAGTAAAATACATCATTCTCACCTGCATCTGTATCTGTTATAACCATAAATTCGTGGCTTACACTTCCTCCGATTGCACCTGAATCGGATTGAACAGCTTTTGTTTCTAATCCGCAACGCTTAAAGATTTTAGTATAAGCATTCCACATATTTTTATATTCTTTATCCAAGCCTTCTTGTGATGTATCAAAAGAATATGCATCTTTCATTATAAATTCACGACCTCTTAAAAGACCGAAACGTGGACGTCTTTCGTCACGGAATTTTGATTGTATTTGATAAAGATTTACGGGCAATTGTTTATATGATTTCAAACCATCACGAGCAATTGATGTGATAATCTCTTCATGCGTAGGTCCAAGACACATTTCACGTCCGTGCCTATCTTGCAAACGCATTAATTCTGCGCCATAAGCTCCCCAACGCCCTGATTCTTCCCACAATTCCTTAGGCTGAACAAACGGCATAAGAAGCTCTTGAGCGCCCGCTGAATCCATTTCTTCACGAACTATATTTTCAACTTTTTTTAATACTCTCCACATGAGCGGTAAATAGTTGTAAACTCCCATTGCGAGTTTTCTTATAAATCCTGCTCTTACCAGCAATTTATGTGATACAACTTCCGCATCTGACGGAAATTCTCTTAAAGTTTGAACAAATAACTTCGACATTCTCATAATATACAAATCCTCTTTTTTTATATTTTATCACAAATATTGTTGAGTTAGCGAAGTTAGAGTTTTTTTGCTAAGGTTTTTATAGTATTCTGATTATATGTTAGACAGAAGGTATAATGCGTTTAGCGATTATTTAAGACAAAAATTTAATGCAAAAGTGTACAAAATTACGATTGATGCAGGCTTTTCCTGTCCAAATCGTGACGGAACATTGTCAAATAAAGGATGTTTATTTTGTGATGAAAGCGGAAGTTTTTCCCAAACACATTCAGGATTATTAAGTATACCTGAACAAATTGAATCGGAAATGAAATTTCTTTCAAAAAGGTTTAAAGCAGAAAAATTTATGTCATATTTTCAGGCTTATTCAAACACTTACAAGCCTGTTAATGAATTAGAAAAAATTTACAAAAAATCTCTTGAACACCCTGATATTGTTGGAATTTCAATAGGTACAAGGCCTGATTGTGTCGATGATGATAAATTATCCCTGATTAATTCATTTGCACCTGAGTATTACACATGGATTGAATACGGTTTACAAACAGCAAATGACAAAACTTTGAAAAAAATTAACAGAGGTCATGATTTTAATTGTTTTTTAAAAACTTATGAAAAAACAAAAAAATATAGCGGAATTAATATTTGTATACATGTTATAATGAATCTTTTTGAAACTTATGAAGAAATGATGTATACAGCAAAAAAAGTTGCCGAGCTTGAACCTGATGGGGTAAAAATTCACATGTTATGTGTACTTGAAAATACAAAACTTGAAAAAATATATAATCAAGGCAAGTTAAATTTAATGACAGAGGATGAATATGTAAGTGTTGTTTGCGATATGCTGGAATATTTACCTTCAAATACTACAATCCACAGGCTTGCAGGAAATGGGCTGAGAACAAAACTTGTTGAACCACGCTGGATTGGAAGAAAACTTGATACTATGAATCGTGTGACTTGGGAACTTGAAAGAAGAGGATCAAGGCAAGGTGCTAAATTTGAATTAATTAAATAATTTATTTTATTAAAATATCTTTAAAAATTACACTCGTTGTTTTATAATACATCTATGGATAAAAAAGTCGTTTCAACAAACAGAAAAGCATTTCATGACTATCTGATATTTGACAGATACGATGCAGGAGTGGTTTTAACAGGAACAGAGATTAAATCCGTCAGAAAAGGAATGTTTAACCTTAAAGACAGTTTTGCAAAAATTGAAGATAATGAAGTGTTTTTATATAACATGCATATTTCACCTTATGAACAAGGAAACAGGTTTAATCACGAGCCTGAAAGAGTTAGAAAATTACTGCTTAAAAAGCAAGAAATTTCTAAAATACTGGGAAAAATTAAGAAAGAAAACTATACAATTGTACCTTTAGAATTGTATTTATCTCATGGTTTTGCTAAGATAGAAATAGGTCTTGCTAAAGGTAAAAAAAATTATGATAAACGGGAAGCTATTGCAAAAAAATCACAAGAAAGGGATATTGCAAGAAACACAAAGCGATAATTGATTAAGGAGTTATGGATGTACAATCGTGAATCAATATTACAAAATTTGAATTCTGAAAATTATTACATAGATAAACATTCTCTTGACTTATTTTTAAGTGATTGGAAAATAGATTCAATTTATGAAGATGAAAGCGGTCTTGAATTTTATGATGACTTATCACTGGATAAAATTAAAAAGGGTATATCATTGAAATCACAAGGTTATAGTGATGAGCAAATTATATCCAAATTAAACAAAATGGAAGCAAAAATCGAAAAATCATCTGAACCCGTACAACCGATTCTTGTAAAAGATTATTTAGAACCTTCCGTTGAGCAAGATATAGAAGAAAAAGAAGAAGAACATGTTGTAACGGATTTAACTCCGCAACCCGAAAAGAGTTTTACATTAGATGTCAGTTCTCAAACTCTTCAAATGCTCGCCGAAGCAGTTGCAAAAAAAATTAGCGACGATATTACTAATTCCGATATGGCAAAACGCTTAATTGAAGCCGGCGGTTATAAACGTGATAATGAAATTATGGCAAAGCAAATAAAAGAACTTCTGGAACATAACAAAGAACTTTCCGAAAGAATTGAACACCTTGAAAATACTCATTCAAAGACTTTTTGGAAAAGAATTTGGGGACATAAATAAATTGTACTGAAAAAATGTACCAGAGTTGTTTATTTATGACATTCTGTTTTGACGTTTAAGTCGTTTTATAAGTTCTCCTATGTATTCCATTTTGAATACAATATTTAATCCCATATAAAGTACAAAACATAATATTGTTACAGAAACAATTTTGGTCGTTTCAAACAAATATTTGGGCAGAATAATATTATTAAACAATTTACAAGCAAAAATACAAGCTATAAAGGTTAAAATTCCTGCAATAATCATTTTTGCAAAATTTATAAATAATGATGGATAATCAAGTTTTATTCTTTTTGAAATAAACAATCCCAAGAATATTGCATTAAATAATGTGACAAGAGAAGTAGAGAGGGTAATTCCTGCAATTCCCATATTTAATTTGAGGATTAAGCACCAGTTTAAAAATACTTTCAATAAAATAGTTGAAGTTGCTATTATGAAAGGAGTTCTTGAATCGTTAAAAGCATAATATACTCGTGTAATAGAATCTCTAAACACATAAGGAATAATTGAAAAAGATAAAAAACAAAGTGCTTCTGACACCATTAAAACCGCATTTGAATCAAATGCACCTCGTTCAAATATTAATGAAATACCGTCTTTTGCAAGTGTAAGGATTAATATAATCATTGGTATTGATGCAAATAATAATACCCCGACTCCTTTGTTAAAATAATTGCGTATATCTTGAGGCTTATTTTCACCTGCAAGTTTTGAGAATAAAGGAAATAACGGTACCAAGAATGCCGTTACCAAAATCCCCACAGGAAATTGAAAAATTCTGTTTGCAAAAACAACTGATGTCCAAGCCCCTTCTGCAAGAGTAGAGGCAAAAAACATATCTACATAAATCCCGATTTGTCCGATTGTTGAACTTAGTATTGCAGGAAACAATAATTCACTAATGTTCTTAAATTGCAAATTATTTATTATATCAAAATTCGGTTTAATCCTATATCCCAATTGTCTTAGTTTTGGAAATTGAAGTAATAATTGACAACAAGCACCGACTGTCGTTGCAATGGCAAGCACCATGCCTGATTTATCATTGTTTACAAGGCAAATTGAAATGATTACAACAAGGCTTAATACCATTGGAGAAAGATTCGGAAGAATATATTTTTTATGTGATACAAGTAATCCGTAATAAATACCGATAATGCCTCCTATTAATATAATCGGTGACATTATTTTGAAATGCATAGTCGCTAAACTTATCAATTCACTTGAGCCTGCTGAAATTATTAATCCCATAACTTTATCAGCAAACAAAAATCCGCCTATTGAAAGAAATGCAAAGAATATAAAAGTTATAGTTAAAAATGTGTTATAAAGTTTGTTGAGTTGTTCTGTCGCAACATTTTCATTCCCTATTAATTTTGAAAACACTGCTACTGTTGCACTATGAAAAGGCCCGCCGACTCCTCCGAGAATAATTATTGCAAGTGAAGGAATTTGAAGTGCATAAAAATAAGCATCTGAAACCATTGTTGCACCGTAAAAATTTGCAACAACCATATCTCGAATAAAACCAAGCAGTTTGCTTGCAATTGTTACCAATGCAATCAACCATGCCGCTTTTAAGATTCCGCCCGTCTCATCCTTCATTATTATTCATCTCCCAGCAAGCTCTTATTAGTATTTGTATTATAACTTTCAACAAGCTCTATATATACTTTCATTGGAAAATATGTCGGATAGAAAAGGACTTTATTTTGACCGTCCTCTATACATCTTGAAATATCGATTTTAGCCTCTTTTTGAAAAAGTGTTCTCGTGACATTGAACTCTTGTATTTTACCGTTAATCATAGCCGTTATTTTCGGAACGGAAGGCCCGACAATCACTATATGCGCTCTTCCTATCGGAGCCCAAAAAACTTGTTCGACTTCTTTATTGCTGACTTCAACCGGTTTTGTCCCAAGAGAAATACCTTTATAATAATGCCTTAAAATATTATAATAAGGTTGATTAAGCTTAGTTGCCATATAACCTGCTCCATATTGACTCATTCCGACTCCATGTCCAAAACCACCGCCATAAGCAGTTATGTTGGTTAAATTGCCTGAGTTATCAGATTTTTTTTCAAAAACCACATTCGCACTGGGTAAAGAAATCCCGTCTTTTTGAAAAACTCTTCTTATTACAAGTTCTTTTGAAATTCTGTAACATCCTTTTGATGTCATTAAATCAACAACCATGGCTTTTCCTGATTCACCACGTTTCATAACTTTAATATCTTTGATATTCCCCAATTCTTCTCCTTGTCTGAATACAGGGGTGATAAATCCGGTTTTTGATTGAGATACCAGTGTTTGTTTTAAAACATTTTCAAGCTCTCCGATTGTCCATTCTTTTTGCCAACGATAATAAGGTGATTCTATATCATAAGAAGGTATTTTGGCTGAATAAAACTCTCTTGCCTTAATATCTGTATCAATCGGTTCAAACTCATCTTTATCGGGTACTGCTGTCAAATAAGGTTTGCCTATTGACGGAAATGCACCGGTTAAATTGTCTGAAAAAGCATTTGAATAACTTTCTGTATATCCGCCTGCCGTCGAGCTGTATAAAGTTAAAATCGGTTCATGATTGTATAAAGCAACTATTCCATCCGTTTCCATAACAGCTTGAGTTGCCAAATCTGTTTCCGTATTAGCACCGAAATAAACTTGACTTGCAACACTATCTACAACATCAAATTCTTTATTTGTTTTTGACCGAGGTGTTATTACATAATTCCTTGCTGCGACAGCTTGTGCTTTTAAAGCTTCTAAACCAAATTTGACAGGCATCTCATTCGGAACAACACCTTTTAAATATTCTTGGAGTTCTATTAAATTAACAAGATAAAACCCTCTTTTTGCATTTTCTTGTACAAATTCAAAAGCTCCGTGGTAAACAGCGGGTTTACCTTTTCGTTTTAATTCTTTTATTCCGAGTAAGCCTGTTGGGCACACAATCACAAAATCTCTCAAAACAGCTCCCTGATTATTTACATTAACTTCCATTCCCGAAAGCAAGTTTGTTACAGTTATATCCGTGTTTGGAGCCACTCTGAAAAGAATTTTTTTTGTTTCTTTGTCACAAATATCACAATTTGAAGTTCCATATACGGTAACTTGTTGTTTAAGGACATTTTGAAAATTGTTATCCGTAATTCCTACTCTTACCAAATCATCAGCAATTGCTATATTCACAGGCAAGAATAATATAGTAATAATTATAATAAAACGATATAGAAACCCTAAGATTTTAATTCCCAAGTTGTGCCTTCCTTAGAATCTTTTAGAACGATTCCCGATTTATCAAGAGCTATTCTTATCTTGTCTGCCATATCCCAATTTTTTTCCAATCTGGCCATTTTTCTCTTTTCAATAATTTCTTCCATTGAAATAAATTGTTCACCCAATTCAGTTGAAATTTCAGAAAGTTTGGTTTGCAGTTCTTCTTCTGATAGTGAAGCTTTTTCAAATGTAAACCCGAGAGCTTCCGCAAGTTTATACAAAAGAGTAAATGCATAATCAACATCTTTGTTTGCCTTATTAGTTAATTCAAAAAGCACAGCCAAAGCTTTTGATGTATTCAAATCATCATCCATCGCATCAACAAATTGCTTATATTCTTCAAATTGAGTAATATCAATTGTATTATCAATTTTTGTTCTTTTTGCGTTTAACATTCTTTTAACACCGTTTGAAGCGGAAGTTAAAGCTTCATCCGAAAATTCAACGGGCATTCTGTAATGATTTGTTAAAATAAAGAATCTTATTGTATTTGCATCATATTTTTTCATCAAATCATCAATTGTTAAAAAATTACCCAGCGATTTTGACATTTTTTCTTTATTAATGGTCACAAATCCGTTGTGTAACCAATAATTTACAAACTTGCAACCGTTGGCACATTCTGATTGTGCAATTTCGTTTTCGTGGTGAGGAAATATTAAATCAGCTCCTCCGGCATGAATATCTATGGTTTTACCTAAATATTTACGGCTCATTGCGGAACATTCAATGTGCCATCCCGGACGACCGATTCCCCAAGGAGAATTATAACCGAATTTTTCATCTTTTTTCCATAAAGCAAAATCCAGCGGATCTTCTTTTTGTTCGCCAATTTCTATTCTGGCGCCACTTTCAAGTTTATCTATCGGTTGTTTTGAAAGATAACCGTATTGCGGAAAACGCTTAACTCTAAAATATACATCTCCGTTAACTTCATAGGCATAATCTTTTTTGATTAAATCTTTTACAATGGAAATCATTTCGCCTAAAGTTTTTGTAGCAAATGGCTCAACATCAGGTTTCAAATTGTTTAATGCCTTCATTGAATCGCTAAATCTATTATACCAAAATGTAGAAACTTCTTCGGGAGTTTTACCCTCTTTTTCTGCTTTTTTTAAGATTTTGTCATCAACGTCAGTAACATTACGGCAATAAGTAACGTCATAACCCTTAAATTTTAAATATCTGTACAACACATCCCAAGTTATATAACATCTGGCATGCCCTAAATGTGCATTGTCGTATACAGTCGGCCCGCAAACATACATTTTAACTTTGTTCGGCTCAATGGTATTAAATTCCTCAACTTGATTTGTGTACGAATTGTGTAGTTTCATAAAAGACTCCCCATATCATAATTTATGGTATAACAAACTGATAAAAATGTCTATTAAGTCAAATATTAAGAAACATTTGAAACCTGATTTGTTTGTATAATGTATTTGCCTGAGTTTTATTTTGACAAATTATCATGTTATGATTTTTACGGAGGTTGTTATTATGAGTTTAAAAAATATTATTGAAAAAGCAGAAAAATTCCAAATCACAATTTTAGCCATTATTATTGCATTAGGTGTTATTATAAGTTCCAAAATTGTAACATCATCAATTCCTCATGACGGAGTGTCCGTTACCGGTTCTTCTTATGAAATTGTTAAATCCGATTCGGGTAAATTAATGTTTGATATTACTGCACAAGCTAAAACAAAAGCTTCTGCGTATCAGCTTATAAAACAACAGCTTCCGATTGTAAAAAAATATCTTGAAGAAAAAGGAATAAAAAGGGTAACGGTTAAAAATTATACGGGATATTATACATATAAATATAATCAAACAACAGGTAATTATACCAATGAAGTTGATTTATATAAACTTTCTCAGCCGATTGAGGCAACTTCCGATAATGTTGATTTGATTAAAGATGTTTCCCTTGATATTCAAAATCTCGTAGACAAAGGAATTGATATAAGCGATACAAGAGTTGAATATTTTTATTCTAAATTATCGGATTTAAAAGTAAAATTATTAAAAACAGCCACGGTTGATGCTAAAAACAGAGCTTCTGCAATGTTAAGTGCCAATAATAACAAAGTCGGCAAAATTCAATCGGTTAAAATGGGTGTGTTTCAAATTACAGATGTGGATTCAACAAATGTGTCTGACATGGGTATAAATGACACTTCAACAATAGATAAAAAAATTACGGCAGTAGCAAATGTCGTGTTTAAAATAAAATAAGTCATTTGAAAGTAGGGCGGCTGAAATTAAAATTAATTTCACCCGCCCTTTTAATATTGTTTTTCAAGTTTACTTAATAATACCGAAACCTAAAATAAATACACATACCAAAAAAATAGTTGCTACGATTGCAGTAAGTTTATTCAATCCTTTTTCGGCACTTTTTTGTGATGTAAACATTTGCGCAGCATTACCTATTCCTGCAATACCATCACCCTTAGGCGAATGCATTAATATTAATACTATTAATAACAAAGCTGATACAACTTGTAATATCCAAATAAGTGTAAGCAAAATTAATCTCCTTTTTTTATAAAATGTGCTCGTTTTGAATTCAATTTAATTGATTCAAATGTATACAATCTGGCCGGTCTTTTAGAACTCGATTTTGAAAATTCATTTAATTCTCTTAAACCTTCGGTTGTTATAACTTTTTTCCTGAAATTACGCTTATCGAGCTGTTTTTCCATAATCATTTCATAAGCTTTTTGCATTTCGGTAAGTGTAAATTTTTCATTTAATAATTGGTATGCGACAGGACACATTTCTAATCTTTCTCGAGTGCGTTTTAAAGAATATTGTATAATTTCTTTGTGGTCAAACGCAAGCGGAGGAAGATTAAATACTTTGTGCCAAGCCAAATCCGTTGTTTGGTTTACATTAACATCTTCTGCACGGACAAGTGCAAAATAAGCAACCGTTATTACCCTTGAAACAGGGTGTCTGAGCGGATCGCCAAACGTATAAAGCTGTTCAAGATAAATATTATCGACTTCTGTTTTTTCTTTAAGAACACGAATTGCAGCTTCATCAAGATTTTCTGACATTCTGACATAACCGCCGGGAATTGCCCATCTGTCTTTAAACGGCTCGTTGTTACGTTTGACGAGCAAAACCTGCAAAGCGTCATTTTTGATAGTTAAAATAACGATATCGACAGTAATCTCGTGTGTTTTAATTTCATTAAACATAAATCACCTTATAAACAATATTGTACAATAAACATTTCAAATTTGAAGCAATCCGAAAGGTAATTTGTTACATTTATAAAAACATCTGCATAAAAAATATTATTTACATTAATTATCATGAAATAAACATGCAATCACCATAGCTATAAAATCTATATTTATTCGCAATTGCTTGTTTGTAACCTTCAAATATAAAATCTTTTCCTGCCAAAGCACTAACCAACATTAAAAGTGTCGATTTTGGCAAATGAAAATTTGTAATAAGTTTATCAACAACCTTGAACTCATACGGTGGATAAATAAACAACTCCGATGCCGATTTACACGCTTTTATTTCTCTAAATTGTTTATACGCTGTTTCTAATGTTCTTACGGTCGTAGTTCCAACGGCTATAACTTTTTTCCCATCTTGTTTTGCTCTGTTAATTAAATTTGCGGTATTTTCCGGTATTTCAAATGCTTCAGAATCCATTTTGTGTTCCAAAACATTCTCACATTTTACAGGTCTGAATGTACCAATTCCGACATTTAAGGTTACATACCCTATTTCCACTCCCTTATCTGCAAGTTTTTTCAAAATTTCTTGTGTAAAATGCAAACCTGCGGTTGGTGCTGCAACAGAACCTTCATCTTTTGCATAAACAGTTTGATATCGTTCAAAATCGAGTTTTTTCAAATCCTCACTCGCCATTTTACGTTCAATATAAGGCGGAAGCGGAATATTCCCGACTTTGTGCAAAATGTTTAAAATATCACCTTCGTAAACCATTTTTACAAGCCACTTGCCATCATCTTCAAGGGAAGAAATAACTTCCGCAGATAAATCTTCGCTGATTTTAACAACAGTCCCTTCTTTTACACGTTTTGAAGGTTTAATAAGAACTTCCCATTCCTTATTTTCTTTTTCTTTAAGTAAAAATACCTCTATTTTTGCACCCGTATCTTTATAGCCATAAAGCCTTGCGGGAATGACCTTAGTATTGTTTAATATTAAAACGGAATCTTTATCAATCAAATCAACAATATCATAAAAATGTTTATGCAAAATTTCATGGTTATTTCTGTTCAAAACCATCATTTTTGAATCTTGTCTTTTTTCTGTCGGTCTTTGGGCTATTAATTCTTCCGGCAATTCATAATCAAATTCTGATAAAAGCATGGTTATTCTTTTTCTTTAATTTGTTTTGCATCCGCTAAGTCAATATCACTGACTTTTTCTTCTTTCTTCTTATCTTCAGCTTCGAGTTGCTTGTTTATAATAATTGTCTGCACTACTTGGAAACAATTGCTTGCAATCAAATACAACAATACACCTGCCGGAATAGGAATAATTACAAAAGTGAATGTAAGCATTATCGGCATAAATGTATTCATGGATTTTTGCATAGCAGCTTGTGCAGGATCTTGATTTACATTCTTGCCCATAGACATCATTGCCTTTTGCGACAATACCATTGTTAATGCAAACAAAATTATTAACAGCAAAACGTCGTAATGAAAGGAAGTCTTAACTTCTTTTGTCGGTATCGTTGCAGTTAAAATACCGTCTTTTCTTTCAAAATTGACAAGCTCGGTTTCTTTTGTTTGGACATCCATAACGTCTATTTCTGCTTTTTCAATTTGCTCTAGCTGACTAAACTTCAACCCTAAATTATCCAAACTGATTTTGAAATCAATTTCTGCTCCCGGATTTAACTCGCCTTGAACCTCTACGGCTTTTTGCGGTTTTTCAATTTTTACATTATCCATTGGTTCATCGATGTCTTTAAAATAAACTTTGGCAGTTTTTCCGGTCATAAAAGTATCATATTTTGAAACTCCTAAAACACCGTCATGCGAAATTCCTGCCGATGTTTTTAAAGTTGCATCCAATCTGTTTATAAACAAAAAGTGCGAATCTCCTGCCATTTGTATAAATTGAGGACTCATCAAGGTTGAATATAATAAAATAAAGATTGGCATTTGTATAAGAAGCGGAAAACATCCTGCCATAGGATTGAATTTGTGCTCCTTATAAAATTCCATCATTTTTTGTTGCATTTTTTGAGGATCACTCTTATATCTTTCTTGAATAGCCTTCATTTTAGGCTGTAAAATTTGCATAGTTCTCATTGAACGCTGTTGTGATACTCCCAAAGGCCACATTGCAGCTCTAACAATTATTGTTAACAATATAATACCTATTCCGTATCCGCCTATAATTGAAAGTGCTTTTAATATGTCTATCGTTAATGTTGTAAAATCCATAAGTCTCTTCCCTAAAAAATCTATACTAATTTAAAAAGGTGCAATAAATGCACCTTCTAAAAATACTTTAAATATAAGTTAAAGTCAATTTTTAATAATTATTATTGTTGACCTTCATTTTGCGGAGCAGTACCAAGTGAATGTAAACGTTTTGCAGGGTCGGTTATGTGGGTAATTCTTAAACCGAAATTGTCCTCAATAACAACAACTTCACCATAAGCAATCAGTTTCCCGTTTGCATATAATTCAACAGGTTCACCTGCCGCTTTATTCAATGTAACAATAGAACCCTTTGTAAGCTCTAAAACCTTCTTTATAGGAAGTTCTGTGCGACCGAGTTCAACCGTTAGTTGCAATTTTACATCAAGCAAAATGTTTAAATTTTGATTTTTACCGCCTTGTACCTGTTCTAAATCTTCAAATGAAGCAAACTGAACCGGTTGAACTGTGACAGGAGATTCTTCTCCGCCTTCATTCGGATTCACATCAGCCTTTTCCGGTTCAAAAGGTTTCGGATTTATTTCATCAAGATTTTCGTTGTTATTCATTAAATTGTCATCTTCAGGCATATTCTAATCCTCTCTACAAATAGTTTCTTAATAGTTCATGCATTTCATCATAAACTTCTGTTATTTTAACGCATATATTGTCTTTTATTTTTCCGGGTCTGGCAAAAAATTTCTTTTCGCCATTAACTTTTACAATTAAATCATCTTGCACCTTATTATCCAATCTTATAATATCACCTTCGGTAAGTTGCAGAAAATCATCCAGTGTTATACTGCATGACCCAAACTGAACTCTAAAATCAACATTAGATGTGTTTAATTTTGAAATCATTTTCAATCGTTCTTCGTTTGAAGCTACTAAACCTTTAGTTTGAAATATGTGCTGCGTGCTTAAATGTCCCAAAACGGTTTCTAATACCGGATATGGAAAGCAAATACTAAATAATCCGTAATGTTTACCTGCAATATGAACTTCAAAAGTTAAAAGAGCAACAATCTCACCTGCTGTTGCAACCTGTATTGACTGATAATTGTCATCCAAGCTTATAAACTTTCCGGTAACCGGAACAATTTCACTCCAAGAATTTTCCAACGACTGCAACATAATATTTATAACTTTTTTTGCAAGTGCTTTTTCTATATCGGTAAGTTCTCTGGTTTGAACATCAATAGTACCGATTCCGCCTAACATACGATTTACAATACAAGATAAAACCTCAAAGCTTATACCCAAAAGAATTTGACCTGATAAAGGTTCAAATTCAAACACTCCGACATTTATAGGCGATGGCATCGAGCGAACAAATTCGTCATAAGTTAATTGGTCAACCGAAACGACTTCTATTTCAACCCTCATCCTTAAATAACCGCTTAAAATTAAAGATATACTTTTTGCAAAATCTCTGTGTATATCTCTCAAAGCACGAAGATTATCTTTTGAAAATTTATCCGGTCTTCTAAAGTTATATAGTTTATAACTTTTGTGCGCAGAATCTTCGAATTCTTCTTCCGTATTAGTTAATTTATTCATTAATTCGTTACTATTTGTCATTTCTAAGCCTTATTGTATAATAAATTGACCGAAGCTTACACGCAAAACTTCTCTTTCTCCACCCAAAATCGAATTTATATCATTTGTAATTTGTTCTTTTGCAAGCTCTTTACCGGCAGCAGATGATAATTCAGCCGAAGTTTTACTTGACAAATTGGTAATAACGGCATCTCTTATTGCCGGTTTAAACTGATTCATTTCTTTTTGAATTTCTTCCATAGGATCAGCAACCACCGGTGCTTCCCCATGACCATGTCCGCCCTTAACAGATTCTCCAGTTGTCGGAAAGTCTGATTCTTTCTGAGAAACCTCTATTGCTACATTTGCTTTCAAGTATTTTTTCTGATTTTCATCGCAAAGATTTAAAATAAAATCACCCAAGTCAACTATAATGCCTCGTTGAATTTCATCTTCTTCGCCACCTTCTTCTTCAAGTTCTTCCTGTGACACATTAATTTTCTCAAGTTTTGAAGAAACTAAATTGTCAACTACAAGATAATTTACACCTGCAAATACAACGCATAACAAAACCGTTGATACAAGACTAATTATCAAATATTTATTTATTTCTCCGCCATTTTTGTTATTTTCAGATTCATGTTCGTTTGCCATATTATTCTCCGCTTATATTACACAATATAATTATATCAACTCTGTTTGAAAAATTACCACCATTATTTGATGTATTCTTTGCAGGTAAAAACTCGCCGAAACCTACCGAACTTATCCTATCTTTTAGTTGTTTGTCAATTAAACAAATCATTTGTACAAGCCTTCCCGCAATTATAGCAGATACTTCCCAGTTTTTTATACTATTGTTTTTAAAATCTGCCACATGCACTTCTATTATAACAGGATTTTTAATTTTTGCCAAAAAAACTCCGACTTTTTGTATTTTTTCCAAAGTTTTATCTGTCAAACAACGGTATTCTGTTTCCGGTTCAACTAAACCAAATCTTAAAATAATACCTCTTGAATCTCTTATTACATATATTTCACTATTTTCAAAATATAAAGCTGCAGGTTTATACAGATTATTTATACAACTGTCATGCAATATAAATTTTACTTCTTCCGCAAAAGCAGGAAGAATCAAGTTTGTTAATAACAACATAAGTATAATTGATTTGTACATGAGATTATCATTTAACAAACTCTGAATTATTTATATTACTACTTAGGATACTCTTTATAATTTTACTACTGTTAAAAATATATTGTGTGCAATATAATATATTTATGGGGAAATTTGATATTTTTAATAAATTTAACAGTGCGGTTATAATTATTAACAGCAAAAAAGAAGTTGTGTTTAGAAATAATCTTTTCAAACGCACCTTTCCGGATTTTGAAAATTTACAAAAATTTTCTCATAAATTAGACTATAATGTTTATCCGATTGAAAGCAACAATGTATCTGTACATTCCCCTGTTTTACAAGCTTACGAATCGAAAGAGGATTTTTTTTCACACATTACATATTCCGATTCAGATGGCAAAATTTATTATTTTGATATGAACTCTTCTAAAAAAGGCATTCATACAATTATTGTTTTTACTGATGTAACGGCTAAAATTCAGTGTGAAGCAATGCAAAAAAATAATCTTAATCTAATCCAAAAAGTTCATTCCTTAGAAGAAGATAACAAAAATATTTCAAAAATTAAGCAGCAAGCACAATCACAAGCAATGAAACTTCTTTTACTCAACAATATTTCAAATTTAATAAGAAGCTCTATTGATACTTCAAAAATAATTAATTCCGCTCTGAAAGAACTTTCTGAATTGTTTGCGTCATTTAAAGCTTATTATGCAGTATATTCAAAAGATATGGGGGCATATATTATTAATAACTCCCTTAATAAAAAAGAAATCGGAAACAAAATTTCTTTTGACAATGAAACAGAAAAAGGAATCTCTGAATCTAAAGCTTTTATAACTTCTTGCATGAAAGAATATACTGAAGCAAAACCGTTTAACGAATTGGTGCAAAGAATAATACTACCCTTATATCACAGAAATAAAAGGCTTGGAATTATTGTTCTTTTGACTAAGCAAAAAACCAAACTTGATGATGCACTGGAGGTTTTAGACGGTGTTTCTTCCCAGCTGAGCAACGCTATTATTCAATCGGAACTTTACGAAAAAGATGCAAGAATGGTAAAAGAATTGACAAAAACTCTTAAAGAATTGAGAGAAACTCAACTACAGCTTATTAACTCCGAAAAAATGGCTTCTTTAGGTCAATTGGTTGCCGGAGTTGCACACGAAATCAATACTCCTTTAGCTTCAATCAAATCAAATAATGAACTCTACGGTAAATTAATATCCAAACTTCCTTCCGGTGACTCGGGTTTGTTTAAAGAAATTAATGCGATTGATAAAGAAGCAATAGCCAGAATCAACGGATTGGTAGTTTCATTAAGAAAATTCGTCCGTCTTGATGAAGCTGAACTTCAAGAGGCTGATATTAATAAAGAGTTGGATTTAACACTTGATTTAATAAGACATGAAATAAAAAACAGAATACAGATAATAAAAAATTATGACAAAATACCACCGATTAAATGTTACCCTAATATGCTCAATCAGGTATTCATGAATATTCTTGTAAACGCTTCTCACGCAATAAAAGCAGACGGAATTATAACTATTGACACAACATATAAAAATAACAACCTGATTGTGAAAATTAAAGATAACGGATGCGGAATTAAAGAACCTCAAAAAATATTTGATGCAGGTTACACAACAAAAGGAGTTGGAGTTGGAACGGGCTTGGGGCTTGCAATTTCGCAAAAAATTATTGAAAAACATAACGGGAAAATCGAAGTTAATACAAAAATAAATAAGGGTAGTGAATTCATTATTACTATCCCAAGTGAGTAATAAATGTGTAGTTTTGTAAATGCGTATTTTTGCGAGTATAACTATATTTCACCTTGCTTGCGAGTGTTATTTTTAATAATTATATTGAATAATATACAACAGATTAGAGATTTTTTTTAAAATATATGCTATTATACATGTTGCAAATCGATTAAGTGTATTTTTTACATTAATAGAATTGTAACAATTTATTAATATATCTTATAAAAGAAAGCAATTTTTTTTTAGGTCAATACTTTATATAAATGTGTTGAAGTTATATTTTAAATTTACGATAACGGAGGTTAGTAAATGACAATCACAGTGAACAGCAAAAAGAAACAGGCTAAAAAAACTTTTCAAGAATTAATTAATGATTTAATGACAAGTAATTCTGAAAAAGTACGTTATAATGCTGCCCGTGTTTTAGGTGAAATGGGTGACTCGAAAGCAGTTGAACCATTGATTGACGTATTAAAAAACGACAAAAACGGTTCAGTTCGTTTGTATGCGGCAAGAGCATTGGGTGAACTCGGAGATTCAAAAGCTACCGAACATTTAATTGAATCTTTACGAGAAGACAGAAATGTTGACGTGCGTGTTCGTGCGGCTCGTGCATTAGGACGCTTGGGCGGTAAAATTGTTGTAGAACCTCTTGTTGAAGCACTTAATGATGAAAACTCACAAGTATGCATAACGGCAACGGATGCTCTTATTGAAATTGGTGATGTCGCAACTGATGCATTAATAAAGTCGCTTGACCATGAAAAAGTTAATGTAAGATGCGATGCTACAAGAGCATTAGGCGAAATCGGAAACAAAAAATGCGTTGATAAAATCATTAATATGTTATATGACGAATGGGTCAACGTAAGAATTTATGCAGTAACTTCATTAGGAAAATTAAACGATACAAAAGCTGTTCCTTCATTAATTGAAGTTATGAAAAATCGTTCCGAAAATGATTTAGTAAGAGCAGGTGCAGCAGCTGCATTGGGTGTTCTTAGAGATCAAAGAGCATTACTTCCGTTAAGAGAATTGATTATGGAAGCTGATGAATTGGGTGAACTCGAGGACACAGCCCTTAAATCATTTAAGAAAATTATGGCGGCAAATTGGCAAGCAATTCCGGGTGCAAGCCAACAAAAGAAACCGGCTAATGTTTAATTAAAATTTACAATAAAAAAAGAGGTGATTTTAAAATCACCTCTTTTTTACATTATTATTTTAAATGTTGCGGTTTACATTTTTTATTAAACTTATTAGAATAACCTTTTTTGTAATGTTTTTTACCTTCTTTTTTCATTTCTTTTAAGGTTTTCTTTTGGTCAGCTGTTAATATTGATTCAAAATCCTTCATGTTTTGAATTCTTATATCATGAGCTTCTTTGCGTAAAACTTTGATATCTGCATAAAGGGTGTTCAATTTTTCTTGTTGAGCCTGCGGTGCAAGTTTTGAATTTTTAATCATTCTTACTTCTTGTTCTTTTGCCTTTAATTGAGTCATAATCGGTTTAATTTTTTCAAAGCTTTTTACTCTAAGTTCTTTTGCTTGCTGTTTTTGCTCATCAGTTAAACCTAATTTTTGATCAAAAGGAGATTCTTTCTTCGCTTTTTCGACATCTGTCATTTTGGGAGCGTTAGAAGGAATACCTTTTTGTTGATTTACTTCATTTGCATTTACTGAAAATGCCGATAAACAAATTGCCAATGTTAAAATTAATAATTTTTTCATAATTCGCCTTTCATAATAAATCTGATAACTTTTCTGCAAGTTCTTTTTTTGCATTAAATATTCTTGATTTTACAGTTCCTATAGGACAATTTAGTTTCTTTGCAACTTCTTCGTAAGTGTAACCTTGAATTTCGCAAAGCATAACAGTTTCTTTTAATTTTGGTTTAAGTTCTTCTATTGCGGATATAATTCTCTGTTGCCTTTCAATTGAAATAACATTGTCATCAGGCAAAGATTTTTTATCCGCAATTGAATCCAGAGTGTATTCGTCATTATCTGAATTTTTTGTATTCTTAAACCATGCCGATTTCAGGTAATCTTTCGCAACATTTTTTGCAACTGTGTTAACCCAGCTTTTAAGACTGCCTTGTTCTGTGTATTTATTTTGGTTTTTCCATATTTTTAAATAGACCTCCTGTTCAAGGTCCTCGTTGTCTTGTTTTGTAATTAGTCTTATAATACTTTTTACATTTTGTTTATTTAGTTTAATAAGCTCATTAAAATTCATTAATCCACCATTAAAAGCCCGTATGAATCAACGGGAAAGCCTAAATCTTCAGCCGTTAAGGTTTCGCCGTACATAAGCGAATCCGCCAAGTCCTCATTATTATACAAAACACCAAATGTAGAAGAAAAGAATACGATAAACAAAACAGCAGCAACTGCTCTAAATTTTTGTAATCTTTTTTTTCTTTTTAAATAATAAGGTTTAACTTCACGAATCAGCTCTGAAACTTTGTCCATTTTTTCTTGAACAGCTTTGCAATCATCACACTCTTCGAGATGTTTTTGCAAAGCGTCGTCATCTGAAAATGTAAACAGTCCTTCGTATTTTGAACATTTATCTTCCATTTTTTGTACCTCTTACATTATTATAACGAATAAGAAATAAAAATGTTCAAAAATTGTTATTCATCAGTCAGCTTAAAATTATTACCAAGTTCTGATTTTAGAATAGTTGAAAATTCTGCAAAATCAACACCTAATGCTTCGACTATTTTCCATATAGTGATAAATTTACAGTCTACCACACCATTTTCTATTCTAGATAAATTACCATTCCCTATATCATACTCATTAGCTAATTTATTCCCCGACAGCTTAGTTTTTTCTTCTCTCTGTTGTCGAATAACCTTACCTAAAACTTCTCTAAAATACAAGCTTTTTTCGTTTTTGTTTTGCATATATACATAATAAGTGTTTTGAGGTTTAGTCGTTATGCATACATGGATAACATTGATAGTTTAATTGTTTAAATTACAACATTATGATATTATGCATATATGCATAATATGGAGTTAGTATAATAATGGATAAAAATTTCGAAAACAAAATTACTTATGATGAATTTATGAGAAATGTTGAAATAGCTTATAATGAATTAGGCGAAGCTTCAAAAATGGTGAATGTGCTTAATGAATATTGCAAAATTAATATTGAAAATGAACACGTTTGGAATATATCAGGTGTTATAACATCATTGAGCAGGACTCTCGAATATTGTGAATTTAAGTTGCATAAAATCGTAGACCCCGAATCAAATGACAGCACGCCTGAATTTATTACCAGATTTAACGAATATGACGTAACATTTGAAGATAATTTATAATAATTGAGTTTGCGGAAAAATTGAAATTTTTCCTGCAAACTCCGAGGAACGGTTTCAAAGCAAGTCGTGTGCTATCCCGCACACAACTTGCTTTTCACACACCTTAGGTCGGATACGAAAAAGTTCAAAAAATTGTCATTTTTTGACTTTTTCCGCATCCTCAATTATTAAAGAATAAAAAAAAAGACCTTGAGTATAATACCAAGGCCTGTCCGTTTAAATAAGAAGAGAGAGCTTTATGTTTATATAAAAAATTCGACAAAATAATTTTTGCTATTTTAGGATAAAAAATGATAAAAATTTTTACAAATATTTACAAATTAAGGATGGTGGATTCTGATTCGAATTAAAGGTTTTATGATAAAATTATATTCATAAAGAGGGGTTAATTATGAAAAGAATTATTATTTTTTCTATAGTGTTAATTTTATCTGCACTAAACACAGTAAATGCAAAAGTAATTTCTAACGAAAAAATTGATAAAGCAAAACTTGATAATGCAACCAAGATTATTACTGAACTTCAAAATGATATGAAAAATTATACAAAAAATGGTTCAGGGCCATTTGTAGCTGCAATATATGATAATAAAGGCAATTTGATTGTAAAAGTTGCTAATTCCGTTGTTAATGAAAAATGTTCACATAATCATGCCGAAATGAATGCGATAAAGGCAGCAGAAACTAAGTTAAACACTTATGATTTAGCAAAATATAATCTTAGTCTTTATGTTACAGCAGAACCTTGCATGATGTGTATTGGCGGGATTATGTGGTCAGGAATAAAAGCGGTATATTATGGAGTGCCGTCAAAAGATGTGGAAAATATAACAAAGTTTGATGAAGGTTTTAAACCTCATTGGTTCAAAGAGTTCAAAAAAAGAGGAATAATCGTCTATGGAAATATTGAACCCGAACTTGGAAAACAAGAATTATACAGATACATGAATGAAGGTAAAATAATTTATAAACCGGAAAGATAATAAATATAAGAACAAGTATGTTCTCATTGCTGCCAAACAAAACTTCAAAATAAAGTTGTAAGTGGATTTGAAAAAAATCATATTTTTCAACTTTATAGTGTTGTAATTGTTTCTTGAATGTGGGATCATTCGGCAAAAAAAATATTTACGGGTTTTTATTTATAAAACAGATAAATATAGTTATTTCAATGAACTAATAACATAAGCATTTATTTGATGTGCAAATCATTAATAATAAAGAAGAAAATATGCTAACATGTTTAAATAAAAATACGTTATTCGCCTTTTATTAAACCCATAGCGATTTTTAGAAAAATGCAACTTATTAAGATTAATATTTTGTAATAATTCAATACAAATACAAAATACTCTAATATAATAAAGTCAAATATGTGTCGTACATAGTATAATAGGAGAATTATCAATGAGAACCAATGCTATCAATTCCGGTATGTTGTACTCAAACAGAATACAGCAACCTGCAAAACAAAAAGCAAACAATCAGACATTTAAAGGTTATTGGAACGCAGAAGCACTACATGTTCTTAATCGTTCTGCAGAAGAAATGACTCAAATCGGCAAATTATTCCATAAGAGTTCTGATACAACATTAAGAGAAGTTACATTAGTACGTAGCTTTTTTGGTTGGATAAAGCAGAAAAAAAGTCAACAAGCTTATGAAAAACTTAAAGAATATGTAAATATTGCTAAATTACATAGAACCGAAATGGAAACATATTATAACACTTTAAACAACGTTGAAAAGTATGTTGGTTTACCTGAAATACTCAAAGAAGAAAAGGAAAAAACAATTAATAAAATTAAGGAATTAGATGAAATTGCAACACATGCAAATATCTATTATGTAACTGATGAACAAATACAACGTCAAAAAGAAGAAATGAAAGAAATTAATAGAGAAGCAATGCTGGATTATTACGCAAGGCATAACTCTTATGATTGGTAGATTGTAGATTGTAAGGTGTACTCCATTTTAATAACATTCGTATGTTTATTTGTTGCATCTGATAACTCAACCCATTTATCAGGTCTACCCTCTTCTTTGAAGTTGTCCTCCGTTGCAGTTGCCATTATTCCTGCGATATTTTTCATCAAAGGTCGGAGGCTCTCTCCACGTTTTGCTAATTCTAGCAATATAGAAAGAACCTCTTTATTATCAATTTTTATTTCAATTGGTTGTTCACTCATGCAGTTCCTTAATTGGATAGTTTGCAATAAGTAACTCTTTGAACACTTTGTTTTTACGATTAGCAAAATCTCGGTTGTTGATTCCGTTTTGTCGTTCAATCGCAATTATATCAAAGCCTTTGTATAACTCTCTAATTTTTGGCGAATCGTCATAAGAAAGTAAAAATCTGCCTTTGATATTACCAAGCACTTCTCTTAATCTTTCGTGGTCAAAGCCTTCCGTAGTTGTTACCAACCAAGCCATTTTCCTGATTTATAATCCCTCCACACTGTAACCCAAGGAAATACAACATTACCTTTAACTCTACTATCAAGTAACTTTTCTGCTGTTTTCACAAATGGTTTGCAGAAGTTAATTGTGTTAGATTTGGAATATTCCAAAAAATGCTCCAAGAACTCCCTTATCAATTCTGATTGTTTAAATGGAGTAATTTGACGTTGAGCTAGGATTATATTGTACTGTATAAGTATAAGTTTTTGTTCGTATAAGTCTTTCATATTTTTTTGACAATTGGGTTGAATGGGTCTCTACTATTATGTTATCGCTATTTCTGCATTGCATCAAGACAAATAACTAAAAAGCTAGCAGATGATGGTTTGAGAAATCCAAATGGAAATAAATACTTCAAATCAACTATTGAACATATGCTTAATCTTCAACAAAAGAAATTAATACTTGAGATTATATCAGAAGACCTTACATATAAAGATAAAACATTAAGTGTTAAATTAAGACCAATATTTGATTGTTTATCAAAATCTAGTATAAAGCTGATAAACATTGAGTTTGAGAACAATAGAACTCTCGAAAATATGATTGATAGTGGATTACAAGGGGATAAAACTCCAAAAACAATAAAAAACTCCTCGAAAATGGTTTAAGTCGAACTATTTGTATTGACTTATATAAAGTGCTAAATAGTATATCCAGTGATATATTCTACCGTATTCAAGGATTCAATTATTATATCACAAATAATATTTCTGCATAATTAATTTACAATACATCCTTCCTTTACTATAAATTTTACTGAATTACTAACATTTTACCATTGGTAATTCCCGAAATCCCTCTATTTATGGGGGATTTTTTGCATACATACTCCCAAAATAAAGAGTAATTTGAGAAAAATTTTAAAATGAAAATATGGGAAGCACCCAGATATTACAAATTAAAAAAGGAGAAAATCATGCCTAAGAAAAAAACTAATACAAAAAGTAAAAACGTAGAAGAAACAAAAAGGAGAACAATTATGGAACAAGAAAAGGTAGTAATTTACACACAAGTAGCAACACAAGAACAAGCAAAAGAAGGTTATGCTATTGAAGCACAACGTAAAACTCTGAGAGAGTATGCAGAGGAGAACAATTTAGAAATTGTAAAAGGATTCTCTGATACCGGGTCAGGTCTTAAGAGTAGCAGAAAGAGTTTCAATGAAATGTTGAAATTTCTTGAATCTTCTGAAGATTGCAACACAATTTTAGTTACAAAACTTGATAGATTAAGTAGAGATTTTAAAACATTAAGTGAATTGCAAGAGAAATATTCAATAATTGCAACGAAAGATGGTATTGGAACTCAAATTAACACTGATATTATGAAGCAAATAAAAAATGCAATGGCATCGTATTATTATGTACGCCAATCACAAATAATGAAAGATGCTTGGAAGAGAAGAAAAGAAAGAGAAGCTCAACAAAAAGAAGTTAAACTTGAAGGAGGTGAGGTGTAGTGATTACTTCTAAATACTTGAAATTTAATACAATTTATCCGGGAGTAAAATGCATAGAATTATTTACAACTTTGAGTAGAAAAAGAGTTCATGCATACCAAGTTAAATTGAATAACAATATTATCAGTTTATTTGACTACAGGATAAATAAAGTACAACAATGGATTATAGACTGGATTAGTAATGGTTCAAATGAATCCACATCTAAAAATAGCTCACGTAGATTAGTTAAAAAAACAGTCAGAGTTGATTCTGATATGCATAATTCACTTGTTTCTTGTACAAATGTTGATAAAACTGAAATAAGTAGAATAATATCTAATGCCGTAATGGGAGAAATTTCTAATAATGAAATTATCTTAATAGGCTCATGTGATTTTACATATAGAGTTACAGTATATTTTACGCCCCAACAATATGCTCATATTAAACAAATTGTAGAAGAATTAAAACATAGGCAATTGGGTGTAACTTTTAGCTCATTAGTAAGAAGCATACTGTATAAAACACTTAAACACGTTAAAGAAATTAAAGGAGAACTAAAAAATGAACAATGTTAAAACGGTAAAAATTGTAAAAAGAAATGCAAATGGTAAAAAGAAAACCATCAGAAGAAAAGAATATGATTATTTCAGTGTGGATAAATTTACCTATGATACTATGCAGGAAAAAGCTCTTCAAGAACAAAGCAGAGTAAAAAATATCAAAAATGATACTCAAAGAACTCTTGTACAAGTTGAGTTACCAAGTTGTTATTTTAAAAAATTAAAGACTTGTGGTTTTGAAGTACAAGATATAGAGTGGCACAATAGAGATAAACGCTACAAGGATATAATTCTTGATTCATACGATTTTATTGTTTCAAGCCCTATTTCTGCTGGCTTAGATGATTGCTGTGAGAATGTTGTAATTAATCAGCAATTTGAGGAAATGATAAGCAACTATATAGAAAATAGTCCCAAGAGTAAAATTAGATGTGAAGTACCACCATCTTCAGGTTCAAAATGTATTTATTTATCATTACCAACTCTTTTGGCATATAAATTAAAGTTCTCATCAATGATGTCTGGAGTTTATATGTCGGATATTATTACTCATCTATTTGGATATTTTGTTCCCAAAATGATAGTGAAGAAATACGGAAAATATATCAAGAATAAAAGATACCTGGAAATGGAAAATGATGCACCTTGGGGTACTAATTACAGAGTAATAAATCGAATGTGGATTGAAATATTTCTATACGCTAATGATAAAGTTAAAACCCTATTAGATTTATCCTCGTTTAATATTACCAGTGAGGATACGGATTTTGGTGAAGAATTTGATTTCTTTATTGATGATTTAGTAACTGTTGAAAGTCAAATCTACCAATATGAGTTTCACTAATTGTGAAATTATATTTTGAAGTAGGAGTGGTTAAGGCTCTTCCCACTCCTTTCCTTTTTAAGTAGTATGAAGAGCCAAATGGAACAAAAAAATGAAGATAGAAGAGCCGAGTCAAATTTTTGACGATATTGATGATATTGACGATATTGATAATTTTGAATTTAAAAATAATATTTCAAAGAGCCAAAGTTTAAATACCACAAGTGATTCCATAGAAAATAAACCTCACATCCCGGATATAATATCTAAAAGGGATATGCCTTATTTTCCATGTTGTTACGATGCTCCTTTAATAAGTATCATAAACAAAATATATATAGAAACACTTGATTATATGGTTGGTATGGAAAGATTCCAAGAGTTATTTAATGAGTTAGGTGTTTGTAGTAACAACAGTAATACTATAGATAGAACCAATAGTATTTATAGAATATTAAATCCAGATGTATTATCAATGTTGAGTGTGTTAAATATTGGCGAAATATACCAAGTAGGTGATTACACCAATAGGGTAGAATCGCCACTGTACACAACAACAGGTTTTGATGTATATGTATTGAAACATTTACAACAGTACCACATAAAAGATATGGTTAGTGATATTGAAAATAATATTCTACACAGGTTTATTTCATTAACATATCAAAAGAAAAACCTCATTATACATTTGTATCCACTTAAATGTATGGAACTTAAACACATACCTTATGAAGATGCCCTATCATACTGTATTTCAGCAATGTGGGCAACGCTCATAAATATTGTTTATACAGGCATGAATTCTTGTACTGTAGAAAAGGATTTAATAATTGATTTACTAAAAAAAGTATTTTATCAATTAAATCCAATACTAACTAAATTTGTAATATATGCATCACGACCAATTACCCCAGAGGGGTATGCTTTTGTGTACGAACTGCAACAACTTCAACCAGCCAAGAAACATTTCACTATGAAAGTTTCCCAGAACCATGTAAATTACAGATGGAGTCCATTTAATGAAAGGTTTGAAGATTATTTTAATAATTTCTACAGGACAAGATTTCCTATACCTGAAGAAGAAATAGGAGATTTAAGAGGCGATAGTGATGGTAAAAGATGTTGCAAATATGATTGCAGAATAAAGAATAAGAGTGTAATAACA
>JAKSUR010000020.1 GCA_024408765.1 bacterium
ATATAGCAAAAGCAATCTGCCATGAAAAAATTGAAAGTGTAAAAATTCTTACTTAAATAACCAGAATCTTTGTGAAAACACAATAAAAATTCGTGTTATGCAAGAAAAAACAATTGTAAAAGAAGAATTATATTGCATATTTCGCAATGTTTAATTAATTCAAATTTATATATCAAAATATACATTTTGTTGTGTTTGTAAATAATAGTTGGTAAAATTTTGTTATGAAAAGTTTGAAAAGTTTTAAAGAAGATATTCACAAATGTTCTAAATGCGGTCTTTGCCAGGCAGCATGCCCGATTTATGAAATTACGGGCAATGATTGTACTGTTTCAAAAGGTCAATTTATTATGCTTAGAGGCTTTCTCAAAGGTGATTTAAAAATGACAAAAACCTTGAATAAATACTTGGATTTATGCCTTAAATGCAATAAATGTAAGGAATTTTGTCCGAGCGGAATTGATGCGGTCGATATAATTGTATCGGCTAAATATGAGCATTTTAGAAAAAGTAAAATTGAAAAACTAAAAACTTTTTTACAGAAAAATATTATTTTCGGTTTCTTTTTAAATATTCTCAAACATTTTTCCAAAAACAAAAAAAGCAAATCATTTGACAAAAAAGTTATATATTTTGGCGGTTGCGGAGGAAAATTAATTGGCAATAATGCAATCGTTTCTCTTTTAAATGATATTAATATAGAAGTCATTACACCGAATTTTGATTGTTGCGGAATCCCTTATTACACAAGAGGTGATATTCCAAGTTTTGAAGGAAGCATAAGAAAATATATAAAAATATTAAAACAATATGATATAAACGAAGTCGTAACGTCTTGTGCAAGTTGTGAAAAAGCATTGAAATCTTATATTAAATGGTCTGACAATGATGAAGATAAAAATTTTTTATCAAAGATAAAAATTAAAAATATCTATGAGTATTTAAGAGAAAATAATTGCAAGTTTAGGTTGAAAAATAAGTTCAAGGTTACTTATCACAAGCCTTGTAATCTTCATAACTATGATGATATTGAATACATCTTGAATTCTACTGATAATCTTGATTATATAAAATCCGAAAATTTTGACAAATGTTGCGGTTTTAATGGAATTACCAAGCCTTCTTTGTTTTCGGTAATGTCAAAAATATTTGAATCTAAACGTAAAGATATAGAAACAACAGGTGCTGAAATAGTTTTAACTTCGTGTATGGGTTGTGAAGTCGCATTGAAGCTATTTTCAAAAGGCAAATACAAAGTTTGTGATTTGTTTTCTTTTTTGAATAAAAACAAATAATCCATTCTTATATAGACCAAATGGTCAATATAAATTTTAATCCCTTGATTGATGTCACGGGTATGACGAATAGGTACACTATTATCAAAGGGAGAGAGTATATTTATGAAAAGAGTCATGTTGTTATTTGGGATATTTTTGTCTGTAATAGGTGTAATGGCGGATGAGAATGTTTTACAAACTATCGAAATTGAACCGGTTAAGGATACCTATAATATAGTTTTGGTTTCAGATAAAGCGGTTGATGTCAAAAAAACAGTTCAATCGGAAAATAAAATCAATTTAATATTAAAAGATATAAGAGCATCAAAAACACTTAATACTGTGTATAACAATGTTTCCGGTGTCGATACCGTAATGGTTGAACAACAAGGAAGCAGTGTTAATATATATTTTCAGGCAGAAAATGCAGAAGCAGCTACCGTATCATTTGATGCAATTGCACCAACTCAGGTTACAAAACAAAAAACTTTAAATGTACCGGCTTTGAAATTGAGTGATCCTATCGAAAGTTATGCACCTATATACAAAGAAGATTACGAAAACACAAAAACGTCAAATTTATATAACAAATTAAAATCAAGTGTTGCGTTAAGTGGTATTAAAGAAAACATGGATGATGCACCTGCCGGTGATATGCCAAACAAACTTATTTCTTTTGGTTTAATAACGCTGTTTGTAGTTGCAGCTACACGTTTATTTAAGCGTAAAGAACCCGAAATGAAAATAGGTCTTTCTCAACAGTTTAATAATGAAGCAGGTTATGACAGAGTTCAACAACCTATGGGGTTATGTTCAAATCCTTTGTTGTCAAAACCGTTTACAACAGTCAATTATGGTCTTAATGCATATAAAAATGAAAATAAAAATCCTTATGAAACTGTACCAATGCAATTTCATAATCCAAAATTAAGAAATATGCAAACTGCGTCATTTCAAGAACCGGCAAGACAAATGGCAATGCCAAAAGCAGCAGTTACTTCAAGTATGACTGCAACAGCGCAACAAGCTGTTAATAAAACTGCTGAGCCTGCTTATCAATCTAATCCAAATGTGGACAATTTAAAATTCTTGGAATCAATGACCGCAATTTATGAAAAAAGCGGAAGAGCTGATTTGGCAAGAGGATTAAAAGCAAGTTTAAGCAAAAACAATATAAATTAGTATATACAACAATCTTTTTATAAAACTATACTATTGTGCAAGAATAACAATTCTTGCACTTTTTATTGTAAAATATTTTTATGAAAAAAACTTTTTTATATTTAATTTTGATACTAATTGCAATATCAATGATTGCACCTTTTTTTATGATGTTTTTAATTTCTTTGAGCGGAAATGAAAATATTTTTACGGATTATAAACATATGAATTTGAATTTTTGCTCATATAAAAATGTTTTTCAATCAATTCCCGTAGTAAAGTATTTTTTAAACAGCTTGATTGTTGCATTATTTACAACAATAGGACAAGTTATCATTTCAGCTCTGGCGGGATATGGATTTGCAAAGCTTAAATTTAAAGGATCTGATGCGATATTTTTTATTTTTATTTTAACAATGATGGTACCTTCACAAGTTAATATAGTGCCTTTGTTTTATTTAATGAGCAAATTGGGCTGGGTTAATACATATCAAGCTTTGATTATACCGGGATTGTTCGGAGGTTTTGGTGTTTATCTTATGCGTCAATATTTTTTAAGTTTTTCGGAAGAGCTTATTGAGGCTTCAATATTAGACGGCTGTAATCCTTTTCAAACATTTTACAAAATCGCTTTGCCATGTGCATTACCTGCAATAGCAACGCTTTCTGTATTTACATTTGTGTCTGCTTGGAACAGTTTTATCTGGCCTTTGATTGTAACAAACACAGATTCAATGCGCACGCTGGCAGTAGGTTTGGCTGTATTTAAAGGCTCTTTTAGAGAAATAACAATGTGGGGAGAACTTACTGCTTGTGCTTGTATTTGTTCAATACCAGTAATTGCAGTATTTATTTTAGGAAAAAGATATATTACTGTTAATCCACAAAGTGGTGCAATAAAAGGTTAAAATTATACTGAATTTAATTTTATATAACTTGCTTGACATTCATGTTTGTGATACCTTGTAGGTGTTTAATAATTACTTGTTTTCAAGGAGAGAATAGATGACATTAACAAGCACGAAGATTGATTTTTAGGTAATTGAGGATATCCTGAAAAAGTATGAGTACAAAAAATCTTACCTCATTGCAATGCTTCAAAATGTTCAGGAAGTTTACAGATACCTGCCTGAAGAAGCTATGACATACATTGGAGAACACGTTGACGGACTTTCTCCTGCAACAGTCTATGGTGTAGCTACCTTCTACGCTCAGTTTTCACTGGAGCCGAAGGGTAAATATGAAATCAGAGTTTGCGACGGGACGGCATGCCACGTTAGAGGTTCAATGCCGGTACTTAATGCAATCAGAAACAAGCTTAAACTAAAAGATGAGCAAAAAACTTGTGATAACGGTTTGTTCTCGCTTGAAATAGTAAGTTGTCTTGGTGCATGCGGTCTTGCACCGGTATGCATGATTAATGATAAAGTTTACCCCCAAATGACATCTGATGCTATAAGCGTCATTCTTGACACATTAATGAAAGAGGAGGGCGTAGCATAATGACAATGAATATTAATATTATGGATGAGCAAAAGAAAGCTCAAGAACATATTAAAGAACAAGGTTTAAGAGTTCTTGTCTGTGCAGGTACAGGCTGTGTTGCAAACGGTTCATTAAAAGTTATTGAAAAGTTCAGAGAACTTGGCGCAAATGTTTCAACACTTACAGATTATGACAAAATGACCATTGTTCCTACAGGATGCCACGGTTTCTGCGAACAGGGTGTTTTAGTTATTATTCCTGACAAACACGTTACTTATGTAAAAGTACACGTTGAAGACGTTGAAGAAATTTTTGAAAGCCACGTTAAGAACAACCAACCTGTTGAAAGATTGTTATACAAAGATCCTAAAACAGGCGAAGCTGTTCACAAAAATGATGATATTAATTTCTATGCTAAGCAAACTCGTACAGCTCTTAAAAACTGCGGAAAGATTAATGCCGAATCTATTGAAGAGGCTATTTCCGTAAGAGGTTACGAAGCTTTAGCTAAGGTTATTGAAGAAAACAATCCTGACGGTGTTATTGATACAATTACAAAATCAGGTTTAAGAGGAAGAGGAGGCGGAGGCTTCCCAACCGGTATGAAGTGGAAATTCACTGCTGCAAACAAGGGCGGTAAATCATATGTTGTTTGTAACGGTGACGAAGGCGACCCGGGTGCATTTATGGACCGTTCAGTTATGGAAGGTGACCCTCATAAACTTCTTGAAGGTATGGCAATTGCAGGTTTTGCAATCGGTGCAGACGAAGCTTACATCTACGTTCGTGCAGAATATCCGCTTGCAATCATACCCAAAAGTGTACTTTTACCAACCCCTGAACCTGCAAATAAACCCATACGCTGTCCGCAGCCGAATGTCATACAAGCATCTATTGCACGAACTCCGGTTGAAAACATCTCTGTAATAATCGGCCTTTCAAACGGTCCGGGCGGAGGGCCTTCAATCGTTCTCCAGATTGCCCCTGTCGTATCCATTGGTCTCCCGTCAATCGGTTCACCCATAGGATTTACCAATCTGCCGAGCAAGAAATCGCCTACAGGAATTGTTATTGGTTTACCCGTTGTTGTAACAAGACTCCCCTGGCCGATTCCTGTTCCGTCATATAAAAGCAATAGTTGTGCGACATCACCTTTAAAAGCAACTACCTCGGCTGGTTTTTTTCACCTGTAGATGCCTCTATATAACACAAGTCACCTATCTTTAAGCCGGGAAGTTTAACTTCAACAGTTAAACCGAGAAGTTTTGAAACACTGCCTTTATATTGATATAAATCAGCCGTTTCTATCTTTTTAATAGCCTTCTCTTTAAGCTCGTCTAAATATTCCTGATTAACACCTTCCATAAGTTGATTGTAACATGTTATTCAAGAAAAAGGTAGAGCTGACATAAGACAATGAAATACCTACTGCTCCCCGTGCAGACAGTCAACCGATACGTCGTATATTTCCGGGTACTCAAGCATCTGCAAAATTGTCGGAAGGCTGAAATGCATATTGTAATAACTACCAAACGCTATATACACCTTTGTTAAATCTTCTCTTATTGCTACAAATTTATATACATCGTTTTCGCTTCTCAGCACCCGTGGCACAGAATTCCAGTATCTAGGAACTACTTTTATTTGTTTAAAACTGGGTCGAACAGCAGTAACACTATTTGTTGATTGAGTTATAGGGTAACTTTGTGTGGCACTAATTTTCATATTTTTTACTCCTTTACATTGTTCATATTTTATATAAAACTCGTAAAAATTTTTTTTGCCAGGTAAAATTTTCCGTTTTTCAATTTTCCACTTAATAAAACTTGCCACTGCTTTATGTTTGTGATATTCTGTAAATGTTTAAGATACACTTGTTTTCAAGGAGAGAATAGATGACAGCAACAAGTACGAAAATTGATTTTCAGGTAATTGAGGATATCCTGAAAAAGTATGATTACAAAAAATCTTACCTCATTGCAATGCTTCAAGGCGTACAAGAAGTGTACAGATATTTGCCGGAAGAAGCTATGACATACATTGGAGAACACGTTGACGGACTTTCTCCTGCAACAGTCTATGGTGTAGCTACCTTCTACGCTCAGTTTTCACTGGAGCCGAAGGGTAAATATGAAATCAGAGTTTGCGACGGGACGGCATGCCACGTTAGAGGTTCAATGCCGGTACTTAATGCAATCAGAAACAAGCTTAAACTAAAAGATGAGCAAAAAACTTGTGATAACGGTTTGTTCTCGCTTGAAATAGTAAGTTGTCTTGGTGCTTGCGGTCTTGCACCTGTATGTATGATTAATGATAAAGTTTATCCTCAGATGACCTCTGATGCTATCAGCGTAATTCTCGATACACTTATGAAAGAAGAGGGGGTTAACTAATGACTTTGAATATAAACATTAAAGATGAGCAAAATAAAGCTCTGGAAAATATTAAAAGCCAAGGCTTAAGGGTTTTGGTTTGCGCAGGTACAGGTTGTGTTGCAAACGGTTCTTTAAAAGTTATTGAAAAATTTAGAGAATTAGGTGCAAATGTTTCAACCCTTACGGATTATGATAAAGTAACTATTGTTCCTACCGGTTGTCACGGTTTTTGTGAACAAGGCGTTCTTGTTATTATACCTGACAAACACGTTACATATGTAAAGGTTCACGTAGAGGATGTTGAAGAAATTTTTGAAAGCCATGTTAAAAATAACAAGCCGGTTGAAAGACTTTTGTATAAAGATCCTAAAACAGGTGAAGCTGTTCATAAGAATGACGATATCAATTTCTATGCTAAGCAAACTCGTACAGCTTTAAAGAATTGCGGTAAAATCAATGCGGAATCAATTGACGAGGCTATTTCGGTAAGAGGTTATGAGGCATTAGCAAAAGTTATTGAAGAAAATAATCCTGACGGAGTTATTGATACAATAATCAAATCCGGTCTTAGAGGCAGAGGTGGCGGTGGATTCTCAACCGGTATGAAGTGGAAATTCACAGCAGCAAATAAAGGCGGTAAGTCTTATGTTGTATGTAACGGTGATGAAGGCGACCCCGGTGCATTCATGGATAGGTCGGTTATGGAAGGCGATCCTCATAAACTTCTTGAAGGTATGGCAATAGCAGGATTTGCAATTGGAGCTGATGAAGCGTACATTTATGTTCGTGCCGAATATCCTTTGGCTATTAAAAGATTGAGAAAAGCAATTGCAGATGCAGAAGAAAGACATTTCTTAGGTGAAAATATTATGGGAAGTAATTTCTCATTTACAATACATATTAAAGAAGGTGCCGGTGCATTTGTTTGCGGTGAAGAAACAGCGCTTATAGCTTCAATTGAAGGTGAAAGAGGGATGCCTCGTCCAAAACCGCCGTTCCCTGCAAACAAAGGGTTGTTTGGCAGACCTACTTTGATAAATAATGTCGAAACACTTGCAAATGTTCCGTTAATTATTTTAAACGGTGCGGAATGGTTCTCTTCAATGGGTTGCGAAACATCTAAGGGTACAAAAACATTTGCTTTAACAGGTGAAGTTAACAATACAGGTCTTATAGAAGTTCCAATGGGTACAACTTTAAGACAAATCATATTCGATATTGGCGGAGGAATTCGTGGCGGTAAGAAATTCAAAGCTGTACAAATCGGTGGCCCGTCAGGCGGTTGCTTAACAGAAGAACATCTTGATATATCAATGGATTATGATTCACTGATTAAAGCAGGTGCAATGGTTGGTTCAGGCGGTTTGGTTGTAATGGCTGAGGATACTTGTATGGTTGAAGTCGCCAGATTCTTTATGAACTTTACAAAAAATGAATCTTGCGGTAAATGTGTTCCTTGCCGTGAAGGTACAAAAAATATGCTTAAAATCTTAGAAAAGATTGTTGCAGGAAAAGGCGAAATGGAAGATTTAGAAAGACTTGAACAACTTGCTTTAACCGTTAAAGACGGTTCTTTGTGCGGTCTTGGTAAAACTGCTCCAAACCCTGTACTTTCAACTTTGAAATACTTTAAAGATGAATATATTGCTCACATTGTTGATAAAAAATGTCCTGCAGGTGTTTGTACTGCACTTAAAACAATCAAAATCAAAGAAGATTTATGTAAAGGTTGTACAAAATGTGCAAGAACTTGTCCTGTTGGAGCTATTGAAGGAACAGTCAAGAATCCTCACAAAATTGATCAATCAAAATGTATCAAGTGTGAAGCTTGCTTGAATGCTTGTCCGTTTAAAGCAATAGGTAAAAAGTAAGATACAGCTAAGTAGCTAAATTAATTGATAAGGAATAAAAAAATGACAGATGAAAAGAAAACATTAATTATAGAAGGTAAAGAGGTTGAATTTACCAATGAACCAAACTTGCTGGAAGTAATCAGAAAAGCAGGAATGAGTGTTCCTACATTATGTTACAGACCTGATTTAACTTCATTTGGTGCTTGCAGAATGTGTGTTGTAGACGTCGAATATCCAAACGGCAGAAAAATGATTAACTCTTCATGCACAATGCCGCCGGAAGCAGGAATTAAAGTTCATTTGAATACTGAAAAAGTTAGAAAAATAAGAAAAATGGTTTTAGAATTATTGTTGGCGAACCATGACAGAGAATGTACAACTTGTGATAAATCAGGCAATTGCGAACTTCAAAAATATGCTGAAGAATACGGTATTAAGAGGGTTAAACAATATGCACAAAGAGAAGAAATGACACCTATTGATGATTCATCTTGTGCGTTGGTGCGTGATAACAACAAATGTATTCTTTGCGGTGCTTGCGTAAGAGCATGCAGCGAGCATCAGGGTTTACAAGTTTTAGGGTTTGCTAACAGAGGAAGTAAAACTGTTGTAGAACCTATGGCAGGCAGACCTCTCGCTACAAGTGAATGTATAAATTGCGGTCAATGTGCAGCCGTTTGTCCGACAGGAGCTTTGACAATTAATTCAACACAACTTGACGAAGTTTGGAATGCAATTACAAATCCAAACAAAAAAGTTGTCGTTCAATTTGCACCTTCTGTTCGCGTGGCAATTGGTGAAATGTTCGGCTTAGAACCGGGTGTTAATTCTACTAAAAAAATTAATGCTGCACTTAGAAAAATAGGTTTCGATTTAGTATTTGATACTAATTTTTCTGCGGACTTAACTATTATGGAAGAGGCTCATGAATTTTTAGACAGACTTAATAATGGCGGTAAGTTGCCATTATTCACATCGTGCTGTCCGGGGTGGGTAAGATTCTTGGAAACACAACATCCTGATATGTTGGAACATCTTTCAAGTTGTAAATCACCACAAGGTATGTTAGGTGCAATTATCAGAGAATATGTACCAAAATATTACGAAGATATTACACCTGAAAATCTCGTAAGTGTTTCTATAATGCCTTGTACTGCTAAGAAATACGAAGCTAAACGTGAGCAATTCAAAATGGCAGATGGTAGACAAGAAATAGACTATGTTTTAACCACACAAGAACTTGGACGAATGATTAAAGGTGCAGGTATAGACTTCAAATCCCTTGAAGGCGAAGAACCCGATTCTCCGTTTGGTAAATATACAGGTGCAGCTACAATCTTTGGTGTTTCAGGTGGTGTTGCGGAAGCGGCCGCAAGAACAGCTCATGAAGTTGTAACAGGAGAAACGCTCAAAGATGTTGAAATAAATGATATGAGAGGTACAAAAAGGGTTAAGACGGTTGAACTTGATCTTAAAGGAACTCATATAAAGGTAAAAATCGTAAATACATTAAAAGAAGCTGAAAAATGTATAAGAGAAATCAAAGAAGGCAAAGCAGATTATCAGCTCCTTGAAGTTATGGCTTGTCCGGGCGGATGTATAAACGGTGGCGGTCAACCTCAAAGCTGTAACGATTCAAATATAAAAGAATTACGTGCAGAAGGCTTGTACCAAGATGACAGAGATGTACAATTCAGAAAATCTCATGAGAATCCTGAAATTAAAGATTTGTATTCTAAACATCTTGAAAAACCAAATTCTCATAAGGCACACGAATTATTGCATACAACTTATGTAAATAAAAGAAATGATTGTTATATTTCAATCGGCGAATAAGGTAGATGAATAAGTAGAAGAGGCGGTTTTTGAGAATCAAAAACCGCCTCTTTTGTTATGTATAATTATTGAACGTGAGTTATTTATTTTTGACAAATAATATTAGAATTCTTTTGTAATTTCAACCGTTAAAATATTATGTTCGTCTTGGCGTAAGTATGTAATATTTTTTGCCATTGCTTTAACCATAAATATTCCCAACCCACCAAGCGGACGTTCTTCCGGTGGTAATGTTATATCAGGGTCAGATTTTTCCAATGGATTATATGGCAAGCCTGTATCTGAAAATTCTAATATAACAGCATCTTCATTTGATATAATTGTTGTTTCTAAAAATCCTTTTTTGTCAGGATATGCATAAAACATTATATTAGCAAAAATTTCTTCTGCACACATACCTATTTTATTTGTTAATATTTCAGACAAATCCATCTTTTGACAGCAATCGTTAAGCCAGTTGTAGTATGATTTGTAATTTTCATGTGTTGCTTCAATTTTATATTCATAAGATAAAGATTTATCATTAAATTTGAATATCAGCATTGTTAAATCATCACTTTGAGCAATATCTTCCGTAAACTTGCTTATGTCATTTTTTATATATTTGGAAATTTCAATTGGTGAATTTTCATTACAATTGTTTAGACAGTTTTGCAGTCGATTTTCCCCGTACATTTCTTGATTTTTATTCGTGGCTTCCGTAATTCCGTCTGTGTATGTAAATAAAATATCTCCTGAGTTTAGTTTTGTGTTGTAAATATTGAATTGTGCATCTGCGAAAGCTCCCAGCACAATATTAGAATCCATTTTTAAATATTCGTATTTTCCATTTTTGGTTTTTATCAGCGGTGGATTGTGACCGCAGTTTATATAACTTATTTCGCCTGTTTCGGTATTTATTATTCCGGCAAGCATTGTTACAAAAAATCCTTGATCATTATTTTTACATATTTTTTTATTAATTATTTCAATAAGTTCTTTTGGCGAATAATTTAATTGTGACAAATTATTTATCATAGTTTTAACCGTCATCATAAATAATGCAGCAGGTACACCTTTTCCTGAAACATCAGCCACTAAAAACATAAATTTGTTATTATCAATAAAATAAAAATCATAAAAATCTCCGCCGACTTCTTTAGCAGGATTCATTGATGCAAAAATATCAAATTCTTTTCTGTTTGGAAACGGATTTAAAGTGTTTGGCAAACTTGATTCCTGAATCCTTTTTGCGATTGATAATTCCGAGTTAATGCGAGTGCTTTCTTTTGTTTTTAATTTGATATCTTCTGCCATTGTATCAATAGTTTTTGCAAGTTCCGCAAATTCTTCCGGCTTTTCAACAACTATGGTTGTATCAGTTTCACCGTTACTTATTTTACGTGCAAGAGTCATTAATTTATCAATAGGGTTTTGGATGTTGTTATCAAGCATACGATAAAGCAGATAAACTATTATTAAACAAATAAGAGTGAAAGCTATAAATAAGCCTAATACGGATATTACTACTCCTTTAAACAATTCCCATTTCGGAACATTTACGATAATTACCATTCCGTTATCCAGTGTATTAAAGTAAGGGATATATTTTGTATGATGATATGTAAAATAAGTTACATTTTTTAAATTATCTTTATACCAAGGGATATTATCCAAAGTTTTGCCGATTAAGTTTGAATTATCCAAATATTTGTCAGTTGAAACGAGAATAAAATTATTATCGATGTCTGCAATCAAAACAAAACTGTTTTTTGTTGGTTTGATTTCGGAAACAGCTTTTACAATAGATGTTACTTCCCAATCGACAGTAGAAATTCCTATAAGGTTTTTATTATTATCGTATATTCCTGAGCCTGCAGTCACCATAAGTGTGTTACTGCCTTGATTTTCATAATATGGAACAGACCAAGCCACAATTTTTCCGCTTTCAACTTTTGGCATTATAGATTTATACCAAATTTGATTGAGATAATCATATTCTTCTGATTCAAAAGCTTCATCAATTACAACCTGATTATCATTATTCCTAAAAGCATATATACAAGAAAGACGTTTGTTAGAATTTATTAAATACGGTTCATACCAAATTCCGCCGCCAAGCGAGTTCGGGTAATTTGAAAATAGTTTTGCAACGGAATTTTCTGCAATTAATTTGTCTTTCCCGAATTCATAATAGAAATTTCCGATAAGTGCCATGTCTTTGGTGTTATCTTCAATGCTTATAATTTCATTATTAATATTCTGGACAAAATGTTTAACTTTATAGTAATAACTCCATATCAATGCGGTTTTTGAGTTTTTGTAATATATGTATGTAAAACCGGTTAATATTATTGACAAGGCAAAAAACATAGTAATCGAGATTAGCGTTATTTTGGATTTTATGGTATTAAACATTATTCTATGTCCAAAAATTTATCAAAACCGACCATTTTAAATGTGTTTTGTATTTGCTCGGAAACACCTTTTAATTTTAGTTTTCCGTTGATTGCTTTCATATTATTGAATAATTCCAAAATTATTTTTAGTCCGAAACTGGAAATAAAAGTGATTTCCGTAAAATCAAGCACCAATTCTTTGATGTTGTTATCTTCGACAGCATCTTTAATCTTTGTGCCATATTCAACGGCTGTATCCAAGTCTAATCTTCCGACTGTTTTGACATACATACCGTCAATTCCCAAAAATTTTATTTCAATTTGCATTCATAAACCTCTCTTTTGGTATATAATACCATGTTTATAGAACAACGTCAAACAGCCGTAGTTTACGAATTTTTTGTTAAATTTAATTGAAATATAATGCAAGGATACTCTTTTTGGTGTACTTGTAAAACACTATTTTCCGTGATAAAATCAAGCTTAATGAAGAGAGAAGAGGTGTCTGGTGAGTGAAGGACATTGGATAGTAAATACTGTTATTGGTGGTCAACCTATGGCATTTAATATGGATACATTGCTTACGATGTGGTCGGCAATGCTATTCCTGATTGTCGTTTCGCTTATTGCAACAAGAAATTTGTCGATTTTTCCGACCAAATTGCAGCTCGTTTTTGAAAAAATACTCGGATATTTCAAAGATTTAACAGACGGAATGATTGGAAAGGATGGTAAAAAACATTTTCCGCTTATTGCATCGCTATTTCTGTTTATTGTCACGGCAAATTTAATGGGACAACTTCCTCTGAAAATGATTGAATTAAAGCATGGAGAATTCGCTTCTCCTACAAATGATATTAATTTGACTGCCGGTTTAGCAATTGTTGTTTTAATTTATTATGTAACAGCAGGTTTAATTAAGAAAAAAGGTAAGTTCTTTTTACATGAATTGTCATTCGTGGGTATTATTTCTATGTTGGTTGAAATTTTAGAGTTGTTTACAAGACCTTTAACATTAGCACTTCGTCTTTTTGGGAATATTTTGGCGGGTGAAATCCTTATATCTGCACTTTTAGCATTGTTTGCGTGGGGATTACCGCTACCTATAATGTTCTTTGAAATACTTGTTGCTTGTGTTCAAGCGCTTGTGTTTACAATGCTTACAACGGTTTATATAGCAACGGCTGTTGGTGACAGTCATTAGTAAAAATAATTTGGTTAAAATTTAATAAGAAGGAGAATTTAAAAATGGAAGATGTAAAAACAATTTCGGATTTAGCACAATTAGGCGCAGGTATTGCAATGGGTTTTGGAGCAATCGGTGCAGGTTTAGGTATTGGTATTGCAACTAAAGGTTTGATGGAAGGTATCTCTCGTCAGCCTGAAATCGCAGGTAAAGCTGTCGGGTTTTTCCTCGTTGGTGCGGCATTGGCAGAAGCCTGCGCTATTTATGCACTTGTTATTGCTATGAAGTTATCAGGAATGATGGGTTAGTGCATGGCAGTAAACCGATTGAAATAAAGGTTAAATAAATGGAATTTAACGGAACATTTTTAGCAACAATAATAACTTTTGTAGTTTTTGTATTTGTTATGAACAAAGTTTTATATACTCCGATTCTTGAAATTATGGAGAAAAGAAAAACTTTTATAAACTCAAATTATAGTGATGCAAAAACAAATGACGAAAAAAGTGCCATATTAGAAAATGAGCATCAATCAAAGTTAAATGAAGCTCGTGAAAATGCTCGTGCTAAGTATTTGAAATCCGTTGATGAATTTAAATCGCATAAAACCGACGAGATTAATGCTGTTCAAAATGAAGTGAGAGAAGTTCTTAAAAATGCAAATGAAGAGCTAAAGCATTTATCAGATTCTGTTAAAGATGAATTAAAAGGAAGAATGACGGATTTGGCAAGTGATATTGTGGAAAAAGTTATCGGTTACAGAAGTGAAGTTCAGGGTTTTGACAACGATAAGGTAAGCTCTGTTCTCTGGGGCGGAGGTGATAAATAATGAATTTTTCTTCTGTTATTGATTATATTGCACGTACGAATTTGTTTAACTTTATCATTTTTGCGGGTGTTATTGTTGCATTAATTATTAAGCTTGATGTTAAATCTAAACTGGATGATGCAAAAAAATCCATTGATGAATCAATTAATGAATCCGAAACGGTTAAAACAAATTCGGAAGAAAAATTATCTGCAATTGAAAAAAGCATGGAAAATCTTTCTGATGAAGTTGACAACATTTTGAATCAGGCAGATGAAAATGCAAAACTTGTCGGTAATAAGATTACTAACGATACTAAAATTTCCACAGCATTAATTCACGAAAATGCACAAAAAGTAATTGAAAATAATCGTATTATTTTGAAAAATGACATAATCAGGCGTGCAACTTTAGCTTCGGTTGAAGTTGCAAAATCTCATATAATTGAGGAATTAAAGCGTAATGCTGAACTTCACAATAAATTAATTGATGAAAGTATAAATACGATAGAAGGGGTTGAACTGTAAGATGACAGAAACCTTAAAAAATAAAAATAATGAAGCAATATCAAAAAAGTGGGCAAAAGCACTTATGGAGCTGGTGCTGGAAAACAATGAAGTGTCTGACAATTTTGTATTGAATGATTTACGTAGTATTTCAGATACTATTAATTCCTCAGAAGAACTTTTGTCAGTTATTAATAATCCTTCAATTTCAACAGAAGAAAAACAAATAGTTTTATGTAAGCTTTTTCAAGATAAAGTAAATCCTTTGGTATACAGTTTTTTATTCACTTTGAATCTGAGAAAAAGGACTAATTTGATAGGCGATATAACCGTGGAATACGAAAAAGAGCTGGATAGAATAAACAATACCAAGCATATAAATGTGCTGTCCGCAATTGAATTAAGTCAAGAAAAAAAAGATGATATCAAAGGTAAAATATCAGCAAAACTAAATGCTGATATTGATATTGAGTGGGGTGTTGATACCGATATTATTGCAGGTTTGATTTTTAATATAGATGAAACAGTTATAGATAACAGTGTTAGGCATAAGTTAGAAGATTTAAGTAAAATTATAATGAAGGGGTAAAACCTCTGACCCAATTCCCACTTAAACAGGGAGGTCGGGAGAAAGGATAAAAAATGGCGGTAATAAATCCTGATGAAATCAGTTCGATATTAAAAGAGAATATCAGAAATTATGAAGCTAAAGCGGAAATATCAAATGTGGGTTCTGTTTTGGAGGTTGGTGACGGTATAGCCAGAATATACGGTTTAAGAAATGTCATGTCAAATGAACTTGTAGAATTTGAAGATGGCAAAGGTACATTAGGGATTACTCTTAATCTTGAAGAAGGCAATGTCGGTGTAGTAATTTTAGGTGAATATATTCATATTAAAGAAGGTATGACTGTTAAGACAACCGGCAGAATCGCATCAGTACCCGTAGGAGATGCTCTGATTGGCAGAATAGTTAACCCGACAGGTAAACCTATTGACGGAAAAGGTGAAATTATTACCGATAAAACTCGTCCTATTGAAAGAGTTGCACCTGGTATTGTTGCCAGAAAATCTGTTCATCAACCGCTACAAACAGGTTTAACCGCAATAGATGCACTTACTCCAATTGGTCGTGGTCAAAGAGAATTGATTATTGGTGACAGGCAGACAGGTAAAACAGCTATCGCTATTGATACTATACTTAATCAAAAAGGCGGAGATGTTATTTGTATTTATGTTGCAGTTGGTCAGAAAGCTTCAACTGTTGCGCAACTTGCAAAAACACTTGAAAAACATGGTGCAATGGATTATTCAATAATTGTGTCAGCAACAGCTAATGAACCGGCACCTTTGCAATATATAGCACCTTTTGCAGGTGTTGCCATTGCGGAAGAATTTATGGAACAAGGAAAGCACGTTTTGATTGTGTATGATGATTTAACAAAACACGCTCAAGCATATCGTGCGATGTCATTGCTTCTTAAACGACCACCGGGACGTGAAGCATACCCGGGAGATGTTTTCTATCTTCACTCAAGATTGTTAGAAAGAGCAGTTAAGCTTTCTGACGAATTGGGTGGCGGAAGTATTACAGCATTACCTATTATTGAAACACAAGCAGGCGACGTTTCGGCATATATTCCGACTAACGTAATTTCTATTACGGATGGTCAAATATTCTTGGAATCGTCATTGTTTAATTCCGGTGTAAGACCTGCTATCAATGCCGGTATTTCAGTATCCCGTGTCGGTGGTGCAGCTCAAACAAAAGGTATTAAACAAGTTGCAGGTAAGCTTCGTTTAGACTTAGCACAATTCAGAGAATTGGAAGCATTTGCTCAATTTGCATCAGATTTAGATGCGGCTACAAAAAAACAATTGTTAAGAGGACAAAAGCTTACTGAGGTTCTTAAACAGCCACAATACAGACCGCTTACAGTTGCACAACAGGTTACTATTTTGTTTGCCGCTAATGAAGGATATCTTGATGAAATTGATAATAAAAAGATTCCTGAATTTAAAGCCGGTTGGTTTGAACACTTTGAAGCTAAGATGCCTGAACTAAGCAAAGCTTTAAATGATGGTGCAAAATTATCTGATGAAGATATAAAAGCTTTAAAAGTACAGCTTGATTCTTATGTAAAATCTTTATAGGAAATAATAAATGCCAAATTTAAAAGACATTAAAAGTAGAATAGGAAGTGTTCAGAACACAAAAAAGATAACAAAAGCAATGAAAATGGTTGCGGCTGCAAAAGTTAAAAAAGCCGAAAACACTGTAAAAGCAGCAAGACCATTTTCTGATGAGTTATTGAATCTGTACAAAAAATTAGTTGTTTCTGTAGAAGAATTTTCGGTTAATGGTTTAAAAATTGAACGTGGCTTGGATAATTATCCTATTCTACTTTCAAAACGTGAATTAAAAACAGAGGGAATTCTTGTTATTACGTCTAACAAAGGACTGGCCGGTGCTTATAATGCAAATATTATTAAAACTGCATTAAAACGTATTAAAGATAATACTGAAAAAGGTATAAAAACAGTAATTTATCCTGTCGGTCAAAAAGCGATTTCTGCGTTTAAAAGAAAAATTGGCGATTTCGAACTTAAAGAAGGTTATATAAATGTCGCAAATGAACCGACTGCAATGGGTGCAAATCTTATTGCGGAAGATGTAGCGGAAGATTATGTAAATGGAAAAATTGATAAAATAGAGATTATAACAACTCATTTTAATAATATGATGTCTTATAATATTGTAAATTGGGAAATTTTACCCGTAAAGGCAGAAAATGCCGAAAAACATGAACTTGATTCTGTTATGGAATATGAGCCTTCAGCCAGCGGAGTTTTACAGCAAATCGTGCCTATGTATATAACAAACTCTATATTTCAGGCTCTTTTAGAAGCCAACGCAAGCGAACTGGCTTCAAGAATGACGGCTATGTCGGCAGCTTCCAATAATGCGGAAGAAATGATTAATACGCTCACAGTTGATTATAATAAGGCTCGCCAGGGTGCAATAACACAAGAATTGGTTGAAATTGTATCAGGAGCATCTGCTATATAATTTTGTTTTTTAGTTCGGAAAGCATCGCAAGTTCTTGAAAATCCGGATTGATTTTAATTAATTCTTCAAAATTTGCGTTGCCCGTAATTTCACCATTTTTTATAAAAATTATTCTATCGGCAGGTTTTAGAGTGGAAAGTCTGTGTGCAATTACAATAATAGTTTTATCACCTTTCAAATTTTCTAAAATTTCACAAATTTTATCTTCTGTTTTTAAATCAAGAGAAGAAGTTGCCTCATCCATAATTAAAATATCGGGATTTGTGTATAACGCTCTAGCTATTGCAAGTCGTTGTTTTTGCCCTTGAGAAAGTCCGTCCGAATCCGTAAAAGGTGCTTCATAAATACCTTTTGGATAAGTTTTGTTTATAAAATCATACAATTGTGCTTGTTTTAATGCTTGAATAACTCTGTCATCATCAATTTCATTGTTTCCAAATGCAATATTTTCACGAATTGTTCCGGTAATTAGCATAAATTCTTGCGGTATATAACCAATTTTAAGGCTATTTTTTAACGGTTTATCATCAATGAGGATTTCTCCTTTATTCGGAATATAAAGTCCGGCAATAATATCTGCAAGTGTTGTTTTTCCCGCACCGGAAAGTCCTGCAATACCTATATATTCACCTTTATTGATTTTTAAATTTATATTATTTAAAATTGGGGTTTCATCATAAGCGAAACTAACATTTTTTAATTCAATTGATTGATTAAATTCTTGAAACTTTTTGTTTGTAATTGGAATTGTGTCTGCGACTTTATAAGTGTCATATATTGAAAGAAATTCTGTTATTACGGGAAGTGTTGAATTTATACCGTTTATATTAACTTGTAATCTCGATATTGTTGGTGCAAGTCTAAATATAGCCGTTGCAATTAAGGCAAAAGATGAAATAAGTTTATCAGTAGAATTTATGTTTTGATAAGAAATTATTGCCAAAAGGACAAAAAGAACCAAAATAATAAAAGGCTCTGTAATGTATGGTGGGACAATTTTAAAAAAAGATATTTGGCTATAATTTTTGTGATAATCGGCAATTATGGTTTTGATTTTGTTATAAAAACATTTTTCATTATTTGAAACTTTTATACTTTTTAAATCAATTAATATTTCATTATAATTTTGGTATTCTTTTAACGATAATAAATTTAATTTTTCAGAAATATTTTTAACAAAAGGTTTGTAAATATATGTTTGAGCGGTGATAAGTATAATTGCACTAAAAATTGCACAAAATGTCGCAATCGGAAATTTTATTAACAAGCACAATGATATCAGTAAAAAAACAAAAATATTTACGCAAATGTTTAGCAAGCGAAATATAAATTCATTTATAACAGTAGGAATTAAGAATGAAAAAATTTTATTTCTTAATGCAAGCGGTATTTTAGAAGTTAACTGGTAAGTTGAATTAAGAAAAAACTCAATAAGCTTAAGTTTAATTTTCGCTTCAAATTTATTTGTGTATAATGCTTGGAGATGCACATAATAGATCATAAATATATTTTTCAAAAGAAATAATAAAACTATACTTATGCCTATAAAAAATATGTCATAATTTCCTGTTATAGTATTATTTTTTGACAAAATTTTGAGTGTAAAAGGATATGTAAGAGCAACTCCAAATAACTCTAAACAACCGGCAATTATTGACAAACAACCGAACTTTATAAATGCTTTTTTTTCTTCTCTGAAATGTACAAAAAAATCGTGAAAATATTTTAAAATCATGACTATATAGTACCCGAAAAAACATTATCGGTAAATATTATATAGGAAATTTTTGTTCTTCGTAGTTGATTTTTTCAGCATTATATTTTTTTAGAAGGTTTTTATGACTTTTAGATTCGATTTCAGTTCCAAGATACATTGATCCGATACCTCCGATAATACCTGCAATTACACCAATCACCATTCGCAGTGATTTTTGTTCAATTTTTTGCGTAAGTAAAGACATAGGAAAAACCGCAAGAATAATAGCACCAAGTGTTAATCCTGTATTAATCCAAGGCATTTTTTTACTGTTCTTTTTATATTCTTTTTGGAATAAATCGGCTTTATTTTCAGGAACTTTATAATACATTGTTTCACGATTTTTTGATTGTATTTCAACTTGAACGTAGTTATTATCTAAATTTTTAGTAACAGAGGATGTTATCGCCATGACAAAACCTTTCCGATTATATAAGTTTAGTCAAGATTTATAATTGCCATTTGATTAAAATATGTTTACAAATTTTAATAATTTAAAATGGATTGGAAAACAAGCTAAAATCGGCTGTTTCTACTATTAAAACTATTGAATTTCAATACAAATTAAAAGTTATCTGAATTAAGTTTATTTTATTATTTGCTAAAAATAAAGCAAAAAGTCATGTTTTATCTGTTTTGATATATAATGATAGTGTATGACAATAAAATCGTGGACAGATTATTTTTTGGATATGGCAAAAACTTGCTCTTCTCGCTCAAATTGCCTAAGAGCACAAGTTGGTGCTGTTATTGTTGGTGCGGATAAAAAAATTAAAGCTACCGGTTACAATGGAACTCCCTCAGGGGTAGAATCTTGTTATGAAAGAGGTTCTTGTTACCGTATTGACAACAATATTCCGTCCGGCACTTGTTATGAAACTTGTCGTTCTATTCATGCAGAACAAAACGCAATAATACAAGCAGGTCAAGACAGGTGTCAAGGGGCTTCTATGTACATTTACGGTCACAATTTTATTTGTATATTATGTAAAAGGTTCATAGTTCAATCGGGCATTCTTGATGTTTATCTCAAAAAAGATGATGATTCGGAAATTTTACATGTATCAGTTGATGAAATAAGACGTGAACTCGAACACCCCGAACAGCTTAAAGTTTAAATTTTATCCCCGAAAAAAAAGCCCTTAGCGGGCGGATAAATTTGGTTAATTAATAAGGTATTTAATAAGGTTAATTTATTTATAAATTTGTTAAATTTTGTTGTTTTATTATGCAGTTTTCTTTCTAAGATGCCAATTTCTGGGGTTTAATTTTGACATTGACCATTTACTAACATGTGGAGTAACAGGTTTTTTCTTTAAACCTTTTACCGCCAAGGCAACTGTTAGAATAACACCTGCAGTCGCAAGTATGCCTTTAACTAACGGATGAGAATTCATTACACTTTCTTTTGTATGTGAAACTGCATTTGTTAAGGATTGCCTAAAATCTTGTCCGTCTTTATCGTTCGCCATTCTTTCCAAGTCACTGCCTTTGCCGTAGCCGTTATTTAAGCTTAATGCGGCATTTTTAAAGTCATAGTCACGTCCTACTCCGTCACCCATACCAAGCATTGTTTTAATTGTTGATGTTTTTTGCTCGTTTGTTGATGAAGCAGAGCGAGTAAAACTATCATTGCAATTGCCATAATAACCATACATATCACCTTTCATTGCTGAAGCTAAATATTGAGAACCGTTCATTGTCGAACCATATGAATTCATCAAGCCTGATTGTGTTATCGGCGTACCCAAACATAAATCATAAGGAATATAAGGTATAATTCCTTCATCATATAATTTTGCCAATGTATATGGATTAACCGTCATTCTACTAAACACCTTATTATCTACCACACATATATATAAAGTTTTTTAGTATAAAATAATTGCCTATTTTAATTAATTTTGTTAAGATTTATTAAGAGGAATTATGTTTTGGCAGAATTTTTAAGAAAAAATTGGATTTTATTATTAACAGAAATACTTATTATAAGTGTATTCTGTTTGTTTTACGGTAGATTCGGCAATGTTTATGTGGATTCTTTTAGAGAAGCATATATTCCTGAGCAAATATTGAATGGCAAAGTCTTATATAAAAATATTTTTTGTATATATCCGCCATTAGGATATATGATTAATGCACTTTTATATAAAATTTTTGGAGTAAAACTCTCTGTATTGTATATTGCAGGTCTTTTTGCAACACTTGGTTCGGTATTTTTTGCAAACAAAATCGGAAAAATGTTTTTAAATAATTATTTGTTAGCAGGAATTAATTTATTTATTATATCTGCGTTGGTACTATCACCTAATGTCTTTAACGCCTTCTTTCCATATTCTTATGGTATGCTTTATGGAATATTTTTTGCATTGATATCATTGTATTTTATTTTGAAAGAAAAATACCCTGTTTCATATTTGTTTTGTTCTTTGGCAATTTGTTCCAAGATGGAATTTTTGCCTTTGTTATTTGTTTTAGTATTTATATCCAAAAAAGAAAATATAGGCAAAAATTCCGCCTTATTTATACTGCCAATAATAATTGTTACAACTATTTTGTTTCTGCAAGGATTAAGAATATCTGATTTAGCCGTTTCTTGCGGACTTATTCAAATAATGGGAAATTCCCAAACTTTGCATGAATTTTATTCTTCAATGGGACTTATTCCAAGAATTGAACATTTGCCGCTTTATATTACAAATTTAATTAAATTTGTATTTCCTTATAATTTTCAAAAATACCAAGAAATCATTCTTTGGATTTTTCCTTTGATATCAATATTATTTGTTTGTAAATATAAAAATCTATCAACAAAAGAGAAAATTTTTATTGTCGCATCAGTTTTAATTTCATTAAAAGTATTTTTTGCACTGACTATGCAATCATACGGAGTTTATTATTTAATATTTGCATTAATTTCTTTGACAATTTTAATACCAAATAATTTCAAAAAAATTGTTGCATGTTATCTTATTTTTTGGAGTTTATTGATAGGATTTAATAATACTAAACTTTTGCTGAAAAAAAACTATACATTGAATTGTGAAAAAGGAATAATAAAAACCACTACCGATGAAGGAATTAAATATTCTGCAATTTTAAAGTCTTTAGAAGGTGTTTCGGTATCTTCGGTTTTGATTTATCCTGAAGGACTTTTAGTTAACTACTTTTTAAACGTAAAAAGTGATGACAAATTTTATTCCTTAATTCCTTTGTATGTTGAAACTTTTGGTGAAGAAAACATAATTCATCATTTTGAAATAACAAAACCTGATTATATAATAATTAATGATTTGGACACATTTACTTACGGATATTCAAAATTTGGTGTTGATTATGCTAACAATATAAAATCATTTATTGAAGAAAATTATCAAACGGTTACAAATAATAAACTGCCTGAGGACATGTTAATATATGAAAAAATAAAGTAGCTCATAAGCCGTGTTCTGTTGGGGAAATAAAATTTCCTTGATAATCATCTGTCTGGTACTAAGATTGCTCTTAGTCTCTAGCGATTTTTTAGGCTAAGCGGACACTTTAAACGCCTGTTCAATCTTGCATCCGACCGGGGGTTGCCTAGCCGATACTTCTCAGTATCGCTGGTGAAGCTCTTAACTCACCGTTGCACCATCGCCTGTGAACTTAATCCATCGGCAGTCTGCGTAAACAAATTTGGTATAATACAAAAATATTTACTTCATTTCTGTGGTCCTATCCACCGACTCACGTCGTCCGGAGTTTCTCCGGCGGTCTGTCCTTGGATGCACGGACTTTCCTCATCCCAAAGGACGCGATTATCCGGCTACTTTATTTATGTATATTATATGTTAATTTTTGTAAAATCTGAATAAAAACTTATAAATTTCTGTAATATTTCTTAACAAATTAAAGCAAAAAAGGCAATTTTTGAAAACTTATATACTTTATATATATGTAAGAGTTATAACAAGAGAGAATTTAAAATGGCAACAACATATTCAGCAATAGAAAGAAATAAAAAACCGGCAGGAGCATTAGAAATCCCTGAGGATTATAAATTTTACTATTTAAACAAAA
>JAKSUR010000021.1 GCA_024408765.1 bacterium
TCTCTGTAAGTAATTTCCAGTGTCGCAATATCCTCCGGTATTGCAATGTAAACAGGCTTTCTTTCTTTATAAAAAGTTTTTAAAACTCTGTCTATTTCAAGCTTTGCATTATCAGTTGTCAAAAATGCGGATGTTTCAACAATATTTTTTTGAGTCTCAAAAAATATTTTGTAATCTTTATTATTCAAGCTATGATGTAAAGTTTTTTCACCCTTAAATTTATTTATTGACGGAGTTCCTACAATATGAATAACCGGTATATTTTCAGCGTAACTACCTGCGATTGCATTCATTGCAGATAACTCACCGACTCCGTATGTTGTAACTATTGCTCCAAAACCTTTTTGTCTTGCATAACCATCAGCTGCATACCCTGCATTAAGTTCATTTGTGCAACCTATCCAATTTATATTCTGATTATTTTCTATTTCAGACAAGATATTAAAGTTGTAATCTCCGGCTACACCAAATATATCCGATATTCCGAATTCTTCAAGTTTTTTAATCAAATATTCAGCTGTGTTCATTAACTAATTTCCTCTATAAATATATATGATATCAAAATTTTCTATAAAATATCAAGCGGATCAACATCAATAGTAAGTTTTATATCCTTAGAAAGCGTAATTTTATTAAAGAATTTTGATATAAAATCATGTCCTTTTTGCGACAACTTATTTTTAATAAGTATCTGGTATCTGTAATGCCCATTAATTTTAGCAATTATACACGGTGTAGGGCCAAGAGTTTCCAAATATTCACCGAACCCAAATTTTTCAGTCATTATATTTAAGCGCATTGCAATCTCCATTGCAGATTTTTCCGCTCTAAAATTATTAACAGAGGATAAAATAACTCTTATTATCTGGCTAAACGGCGGATAATCAAATTCTTGCCTTGCTTTAATTTCTGTTTCATAAAATTTTTCATAATCCTGCGTTTTTGCCGTTTGAAAAGCATAATAATCGGGATTGTATGTTTGAAAAAGCACTTTTCCATTATATTCACCTCGACCGGCTCTTCCTGCAACCTGAGTTAACAATTGAAACCCTCTTTCTGAGGCTCGAAAATCAGGTACGGAAAAACCGGTATCCGCAATTATTACGCCAACAAGTGTGACATTTGGATTGTCCAACCCTTTTGCTATCATTTGTGTCCCTACGAGAATATCAATTTCTCCTTTTTGAAATTTGTTCAAAAGTTCAATATGTGCATTTTTTTTTGTAAGAATATCACTATCAATTCGTTCAACTCTATATTCAGGAAATAATTCCTTTACAAGAATTTCTATTTTTTGAGTTCCTGAACCCGAATTTGAAAGAGCGTCACTTCCGCATGAAGGACAATAATCAGGCATACTTAATTCTTTATTACAATAATGACATTTTAGTTTCCTTCCGTCAGAATGCCAAACCATTGGAATAGAACAATCAGGGCATTCTATTACGGTTCCGCAACACTTACATTGAGTGTATGTAGAAAAGCCCCTCCTGTTCATCAAAAGTATAACTTGTTTTCCTGATTCAACGGTTTCCGTTATTTCAGTTTGAAGAGGCTTTGATATAATACCTCTATATGATGCTTTGCCGTACTCTTGCATATTTATTACTTCAGGTTTCGCAAGAGGAGCATTGTTGTATCTTTTTAATATTTGAAACAAATTGTTGTTGTTTAAAGCATAATAATATGTCGATATATCAGGTGTCGCAGAGCCTAACAAAAGCGGAGCTTGGTGAAATTGAGCCAATCGTTTTGCGATTACTCTTGCATCGTACCTTGGAGCAGGATTTGTTTGTTTATATGCTCCTTCATGCTCTTCATCAATTATAATTAAACCTATATTTTGTAATGGCGCAAATACAGCTGAACGAGCGCCTGCTAAAATTTTAATTTCATTTTTATATAATCTCTGCCATACATCATATTTTTCACCGTCTGATATACTGCTATGCCATATGGCAACATCTTTTATCCCGAATTTTTTAGCAAGTCTTTTTGTTAATTGTGATGCCAAAGCAATTTCAGGAGCAAGAAACAAAACATTTTTCCCAGAATCAATAACATCTTTTATTAATTTAAAATATACCTCTGTTTTACCTGATGCGGTAACACCATGTAAAAGTATAGGATTTGGTGAACGCATTTTCTGCTTTATCCCCTGATAAATCTCTTCTTGAAGCTCGCTAAGTTCATAAAGAGGCTCAATAGGTACATCTTTAAATATTGTAAGCGGATTTCTGTATATATACTCCAAATCAAACGCTACCAAACCCATTCCTTCAAGTTTTTTCATAGTTGCACGAGTAGTCTTAGATTTTTCTTCAAATTCAATTAATGATGTTTTCCCACATTTTGATAATTTATCCAAAATCTCGTACTGACGCTTAGTAACACCACTTTCTTTCGGAGTCTTATCGGATTTCAAAAGCAATTCTCCCATTGGTGAAATTTTAACCGACATTTCTGTTTTAGAATTTTTTTCTATTAATTTTAAAGGGATTGAAGCATTTAAAACCGTTACAAAATCCGTACAATAATAATTAGCAACCCACTCTAACAATTTTAAATACTTAATTGAAAAAAGCGGAGTTTCGTCTAAAATCCTATTTATTTTTTTTACTTTTATGCCATCAGGAATATAATCAGAAAATCCGACTATGAAAGCATTTACTAAGCCTTGTCGTCCAAATGGTACAAGAACGGCTTGCCCGGCTCGAATTATGTTTGCCATCTCGTCAGGAATGCTATAACTGAATGTTTTTACTCCCAAGCCTTTTATATTTATTATTACAACAGCATACTTCATTGTATTAATTATACTTTAAAAATATATCTTTTAACTAAAAATTATTGAATTTTATATGAATGTTTGTGCTTAAACTCAAATCAAAAATCAATTATAGCAATGGTTTTGGCTATAAATTGTTAACTTTTGTAACAAAGTTGATTTAACTGCGTTACATTATTTTCACTATGGGGAATTAGGAGAGTATGGAAGCAAGGATGCTCACACAAAAAGGGTGTGACAGGAAAGGATTATCAAAATGGCACTTACAATTAACACAAATTTATCATCAATCGTAGCACAAAATAATTTAGCTAAAGCTACAACTTCATTAAATAAAGCAATTGAGAGAATGACCACAGGTTATAAAATTAACAAAGCAAGCGACAACGCAGCAGGTTATTCAATTGCAAGAAACTGGGAAACTCAACTCAGCTCACTGGATGTAGCGGCAGATAACGCTGCAATCGGTGCAAATATGATGACAACTCTTGAAGATAATTATTCATTAATTTCAACTCATTTACAACGTGTGAGAGATTTAACGGAACAGGCAGCTAACGGCACTTATGGTGCAGATTCACTTGATGCTATTAAATCAGAAATTACTGCAAGATTGGAGGAAGTTGATCGTATTTCTAAAAACTGTGAATTTAACGGACGTCATTTAATGGACGGAACAATGGGAGCAATTAATTTACAGGTTGGTTTATATTCAGGCAGTGATTCACAAATTGCATTAAGTGCAGGTTTGTTTAAAAAAGCAGAAGCAGGTGAATTGTTTAAACAATACAGCAAAGGGGACGGAACAGCAGATGCAAATTACGATACAATTGATAAAATAGCAACAGCTTGTGCCGGTTCAGCAACGGCATCAGGAATGTTAAATAAAATTGATAATGTAATTAAAGAAATTTCACAAAGGACAACTACATTAGGAGCGGCTCAAAACAGAATCGATTCTGCTATTGAATCTATTGGAGTTCAATCAGAAAACATTACATCTTCTTTATCAACATTAAGAGATGCAGATATCGCAGAAGAATCTTCAAACTTTATCAAAGCACAAATTCTTCAACAAGCAGCGTCAACATTGCTATCAACAGCTAATCAAACACCAAGTATAGCTCTTAATCTATTGTAAAAAATTGCAGGCATATTTTTAATATGTCTGCAATAAATAAAAAAATATGCACGGAATGCATATAGGGATATTAGCGTAAGCCAAGAAAGGAGTCAAAACATGGCACTTACAATTAACACAAATTTATCGTCAATCGTTGCGCAAAAGAACTTAGCAAATGCAACAGGATCACTCAACAAAGCAATTGAGAGAATGACAACAGGTTACAAAATTAACCACGCAGGTGACAACGCTGCGGGCTATTCAATTGCAAGAAACTGGGAAACTCAATTGGGTTCATTAGACGTTGCAGCAGACAACGCAGCTATGGGCGCAGACATGATGACCACTCTGGAAGACCATTACTCATTAATTTCAACTCACTTACAGCGTGTAAGAGATTTGACGGAGCAAGCCGCAAACGGTACTTATGGCACTTCATCTTTGCAAGCTATTAAATCGGAAATTACAGCAAGACTAGATGAAGTTGATCGTATTGCTAAGAACTGCGAATATAACGGTCGTAAAATGATGTTGGGTTCTGGTGATGGTGCAATAACAAGTGCAATCAACCTTCAGGTCGGTTTATACTCATCTGATGACAGTAAAATAACTCTTGCGGCATCATTATTCCATTCTGCACAAGTAGGAGATTTATTTAAAGATCACAGTGGTGATTCAACTCTTACGACAATAGCAAAAGTTGCTGAAGCATGTACAGGTGTAAATGCAAGTGGTCAACTTGTTGCATCTCCGAATCAGGCTGCAATGTTAAATAAAATTGACAACGTAATTAAGGAAATATCAAACAGAACAACCACATTAGGTGCGGCTCAAAACAGAATCGAGTCTGCTATTGAATCTATCGCAGTGCAATCAGAAAACATGACATCTTCTCTATCTACTTTGAGAGACGCAGATATTGCCAAAGAATCTTCAAACTTTATTCAAGCACAGATTTTGCAACAAGCTACGGCTACATTGCTATCAACAGCAAATCAAACACCAAGTATTGCTTTGAACTTGATTTAATTGGAAAAGGAACAATAAATATTATAAAGCCGGAAAATTTATTTCCGGCTTTTTTCTATTTATAAAATTATTTTATATTTGAATATGTCCAAGCATCAAATGTTGGTGCTTCTGAAACATTAAGTTCTTTTTTCTTTTCCCCTGCCGAACAATCATCATGAGCAATCGGTGCATATAAACGATTATAATATTCAATAACCATTCTATCCGAATTGAAGTATGCCTCGGATGTTCTTATAGCTTGCCTCATTAATCTTGCCCATTCTTGCTTGTTGTTATAGTAAGTAGGAATAATTTGATCTTCAATAATGCTCATTACGCATTCATGGTCTTTCCAATGTCTTTCTTCCCAAGGCATATCATCATCAAGACCTTCATATTCAACAGTATAACCGTTAATACCGTTAAATGTACCTTCAACTGTCCAACCGTCAAATATCGAAAGATGCAATGTACCGTTCATATTAGCTGACATACCCGATGTTCCGGATGCTTCAAAAGGTCTTAAAGGCGTATTTAACCATATATCAGAACCTCTTTTCAACATGCCTGAAAGTTGAAGTTCATATCCTGGTAATACAACAACATTTTTTAATGAATGAGAACGATTTAATAATTTGTTAAACATTTCTTTGCCCATAACATCATCCGGATGGAACTTACCGGCAAAAATAATCTGAATCTTATTTTCATTAAGAAGTTTACCGATTCTGTCTTTATCCATCAAAATCAGCCAAGCGCGTTTATAATCAGCGAATCTTCGTGCCCATGTAATTGTAAGAACATCAGGATCAAATTTTTTGCCTGCTACATTTGCTATATACTTAAATAATTCTGACTTCATTTCACGTTTAACTTCAAGAAGCTCATCCAGGTTATTTTGTGTTTTTGCAACTCTTTTATCTTGCCAATATTGAAGATTTACAGCATTTGTAATAGCTCTAATAGGACATCTGTCCTCAACCCACTCCCACATTTTATTAGCTACAAGCCCATGTAGTTGAGATACAGCATTAGCTATCCTTGACATTCTAAGAGCGGCAACTGTTAAAGAGAAGTTTTCGCCACCTAATTTTATTGCAGTATCTCTTGATGTACCGGCAAAGAAGCCACCTTCCAAAAGTGTATCAACCCAATGAACTTCGTTGCCTGCTGCAACAGGTGTGTGTGTTGTAAATACAGTTTTTCTCTTGACTTCGTTTAAATTACCATTATATTGTCTTAAAAGTTCAAATGCGGCCGGTAGTGCATGACCTTCGTTCATGTGTATAACATCAAAGTTATAACCTGCTTTTTGAAGGACTCTAATGCCTGCAATACCAAGTATTGTTTCCTGAGCAATTCTTATTTTTTCATTTCCGTCATATAATTTGTGGGAAATACTCTTTGCCCAATCACTGTTACCGTCTATATCCGTTGTTAAAAGATATACAGGACATGTACCAAACAATTCCGGATTAACTTTGTATGCTTTAACTTTTACTTTTTCGCCAAAAGTATCTACATCAACAACAATCCCGGTATCTTCAAGATAATCGTAGTATTTCCTAATATAAGCTACCTCTACATTCCCTGAATGATCTATTCTTTGGTCGTAATAACCGTAAGACCAAAGCATTGTAACGCCTACCATAGGCATTTGTAAGTATCCGGCAGAAAGCATGTGCGAACCTGCCAAAAATCCTAAACCGCCAGAATAAGTGCTTAACGACTGATCCATTGCGATTTCCATTGAAAAATAAGCTACGTTTGGTAATGTCATAATTTAAAACCTTTTTACTAATGTACTACTAAAGAGTCATAAAACTCCCTTACTTTATAACAATAATATATCACATAATCAATATTTTAAAATAATAATATATGCTAAAAATTAAGAATAATCCTTAAACACTGCGTAATGACTATATTTTATAAATGTTAAAATTTGTTACAAAATAATACTTTGGGATTAGTAATTAAGGATTATTAATAATATGCAAAATATATTGTATGAACAATTAAATTAGTCTTTAAATGAAATTGCAATAATATATTTATTTCCTCGTTTTTACTTTTTATTTTGTTCATAAAAACTCATTTTGTTTTATACAATTATCAAATAATAAGATAATTATAATAACAATAAGCAATCGGTTAGTATTAAAGTATAATGTCAGGAAAATTGAATTTTGGAATATTGTAATTTTCGGGTGTTTGATTTAATAAATTGTCAATGCCTTGTTTTACTTCACTTCCAAACATATTTAATATCGGAAAGCCCACTGTAGCTGATAAATTTTTAACTTTTGAATCATAATTAATTCCGAGTGTTTTGACCCCTGCTTTTGCAGAAATAAGGCAAGCATGATATCTCATTGCAATAAAATATTCTAAAGCAGATATTTCATCTATGCATTCGTTTATATTGTTGTTTTTTATGATTTTTATCTTACATCCGTTTGATAATAACATTTCGGCAAACTTTTCAATAATCGGCATATCAATGTCGTCTTGCATAGAAAAAAGTTTAATTTCTTGTTCTTTAAAAGTTTCTGATATTTTTTCCGCAAGTGAAATCATGAATTCATTTGTCAGAGTTTTAAAATCTCTTAATTGTACGCCAACACCTTGATGAGTAGAAAGAGGAATTTCTATATTGAAAACCGGATCAGAAACAAGCTCGGAGTTAATACCTAATGATTTCAGATATTCTTGAGATTTGATATCTCGAACCGAAATTCTATCACATTGTTTCAATACAAATTTGGTTAAATATTTGCCTAATGGTGTTTTAAATTTTGAAAAGCCTTGTGCAAATATGAAAACTTTTTTCCCGAAAACGAGTGCTGTCATAATTACAATGAGATAATATAATAAGCTTTTTAGGCTTGTTATATCTTGCAAAAGACTTCCGCCACCCGAAATTAAAACGTCAGATTGAATTATTGGTTTTATAAAATCGAGCATTTTTACGGCATTAATACCATATAATTCAGCTGTTTTATTAGGGTTAGATGATATATAAGTGATTTTTTCCGCACCGATTTTTTTTAAATAATTTGACAATACGCTTGCAATGGCTTCATCACCAAAGTTATCAAATCCAACATATCCTGAAACAACGTATTTTGTCATTAAATCATCCCCATAACAGTTTCCTTATAAGGAATAGATTGTATTGCACCGTAATTTTGAGTTTGTAAGCCGGAAACAACTGAGGCAAATTTGGTTGCATCATTAGGTGAGTATCCATGAGTTATTGCATAAATATATCCGCCGTTAAACACATCGCCGGATGCAGTCGTATCAATTGCTTTTTGCGTATTATAAAACTTGCAAAAGCTTATATTTCCGCAATATCCTGTATAATAACCGTTATCAACATGCGATTTTATAACAACAATTTTAACTCCTTTATCCCAAAAATATTGCATTATTTTGTCGACGGATGTTATTTCGTAAAGCTTTACGGAATCGTTTTTAAGGCTTAAAAATATAATATCCGTATATTCTATAATTTCTTCCATGCATTCCTTGGTATCAGTTGAATTCATAAAACATGAAGTATAGTTCGGGTCGTATGCTGTCATAACTTCATTTTCTCGTGCTATTCTATAAGTTTCTCTTATAAGCTCTCTTGAACTTGGGGAAAGTGACTGAATAACGCCCGTTGAATATACAAGATTCAACTTTTTTATAATATCTTCCGATAAATCTTCAACCGAAAGCTTTGTAGCAGCAGTTTTGCGTTTGTAATAAAGGACTTCTTTTTTATTATGTGTATGTGAAACTATATACATACCATTTTGTTCATCATTTGTTTTAATTAAAGAAGTATCTATATTTTCTTTTTTTAATGAAGATAACAAAAATTCACTAAAACCATCATTACCGATTTTAGTAATATAACTGATACTTCCGCCCAGTCTTGATATTGCGACAGCAGTTGTAATAGTATCTCCCCCAAAAAATTTATTCAATGTAGATGTGTCTGCGAGCGTACCGTTTGCGGATAACTCGACCAAACATTCACCAATAATTGCGACATCTATTTTTGCTTCCATTTCGCAGAATTCCTAATTTCTTTCAATATTATTTTTGTTCTTTCTGTTATTTCTGCAGGAGAGAAATCGTTATAAAAATCTCGTCCCACTCCGACAGCGACTGCACCTGCTTCTAAATAAGATATAACATTTTCAAGCTTAATATTTCCGGTTGGCATCAAATTCAAAAATGGCATTTGTCTAAGGATATTTTCAACATATTGAGTTCCTCCCATAGCCTCAGCAGGAAATATTTTTATAAGAGGTATTCTGGTTTTCCACGCCTCGTAAGCTTCTTTTGCGGTAGTAGTTCCGGCAATAAAAGGAATTCCCAAGTTATTTGAAATTTTTACGAGATTCATTTGAAAAATTGGTGAGGCAAATATTTTAGCACCATTTTCAAACGCTTTGTTTGCCTGAGTTGAAGTAATAATTCCACCGGCACAAACTATTGCATATTTTGAAACCTCTTTTATTGCTTCATATATTTGAGGTGATTCAACATTGATTTCTAAAACTCGTATACCGCCTTCTATCAATGCATTTGCTATTTCAACAGTTTTGTTCGCACTTTTATTTCTAATGATGGGATAAACTTTATCCTCTGCAATAATTTTTAAGTAATTTTCACTCATTTGAACGAATCCTTTTTATCTGATTTATTATATCATAAAAATAATGCAATAAGCCATTAGGTTAGTAAGTGAATAAAAAGATTTTAAATACAATAAAAACGGTTTTATTTTGGTTAATGCTTTGTGCATTATTTGGTTTGGTTTATTTTTTGACATACAGTCTTGCAGAACCTAAAATTTACGATTTTATGACAAAAAATGTTCTTGTGCAAAAACTTTCCGTTGATAAATATAAAAAGGTATACGGAAGCGATGATGTTGTTTTGTTGGTTATAGATGCTAAATCGGTTGAAAAATACAGATGGCCATGGAAAAGAGAGCTTTACAGTACCATTCTTAATTATTTTGAACAGTATTCAAATCCTAAACTGATTGTTCACGATTTTATACTAACATCACCTGATATTGACAATCCATTATCCGATGCGAAATATTATGATACCGTTAAAAAAACAGATAAGCTGATTACAGGATTCATGCCTGCACTTCAAAATTGGGATAACAAAAATTATGGTAAATCTTATGACGAAATTTTTGAAAAAAAATTCTCTGTAAAAAATGTATCAGAATCAAATGTATTTTATGATATATTTCAAAGCCTTGTTCCATTTCCGAAAGATTATCTCATGTCTGCCAATAATGTCGGACATGTTATTGCCTTTCCCGGAGGTTTTAGTAAAATAACTCATATAAATAATATTCAGTTTTTTGATGAAGTTTTGCGTAATCAGTTACCGTTTATAAGATATAAAGGTGCTTATTATCCATCGATCGGAATAAAGGCGTTTTTAATGCTCAATTCTGTCAATAAAATTGTGATTGATAAAAATTATATTACTTTTGAAGGGACTGACTTAAAATTAAAACATAATCTTATAGAAAGCTTACCCCTTGTACCTGTTAGATTTTACAAGCTTCGTGACGGATATTATTCACACAAAATGTATTCGGCAATTGATATAATTGAATCGTATGAAAATCTCCGTAGAAACAAGCCACCTATAATAAATCCGTCAGAATTTAATGACAAAATAGTTGTTATAGGTGCAAATGTTCCTGCCGGCGCCGGTCTTAATGATAACAAAAACACTTCAATAAGAAGTGAACATCCGGGAGTGGATTTTCAAGCTACAGTAATTGATAATATTATTCATAATGACTTTTTAAGCGTCATGCCACAGTGGCTGAATCTTTTAATAACGATTTTGGGCATATTGATAATATATTTTTCTATAAGAATTTCAAACCTTGTAAAATCCATATCTTCGGTTCTGTTATTAATTTTTGGTTATATATTATTCACTATTGCTTGTTTTTATTATGCTACGGTAATAAATGTTATTACTCCGATAACAATGTTTATTCTGACAACATTGGTTGCTTATACTCACAAATATGTAATAGAAAATAAAAACAAAGAAAAAGTAAAATCTGCATTAGGAAAATATATGTCACAAGATGTCATGAAAAATGTAGTTGAAAATATTGATAATTTAGGATTAGGCGGTAAAAAAGCAGTTGTAACAGTATTATTTGCAGATATAAGAGGGTTTACCTCAATGAGTGAAAAAATGTCCGCACAACAAGTTTCTGAAATATTAAATGAATATTTTTCCGAAATGGAACCGATTATAACCGGATATAAAGGTATTATAAACAAATTTATCGGCGATGCAATTATGGCAGTTTTTGGAGAACCGATACAAGACAAAAATCATTCACAAAATGCAGTTATGTGTGGTTATGCAATGTTAAAAAGAGTTAAAGAACTTCACAAAAAATGGAGCAAAGAAGGTAAACCTGAGCTTGAAATCGGTATTGGAATAAATACGGGCGAAGTATTTATAGGAAATATCGGTTCTGTTAACAGAATGGAATATACAGTAATCGGTGATACGGTAAACCTTGCAAGCAGACTTGAAAGTTATAATAAAACATACAAAACAAAAATGCTTATAAGTGCTTCAGTATTTAAAGAAGTACGAGGATTTGCTGATATAATCAAAATACCTGATGTTCAAATCAGAGGTAAAGCTAATAAAATGGATATTTATGAAGTTATAAAAGTAAAAATGGATTTTTAATCTGTTAAACACAAAATTGTTTTATTGCTTTTACAAAACCGTCATTATATACACTATCTGTTATGTAATCGGCACATTTCTTAAGTTCTTCCGTTGCATTTCTCATTGCAACTTTTATTCCTCCGGCCCTTAATAGTTCAATATCATTGTTCTGATCGCCTATTGTTAAGATTTCATTATCTTTTAAATTCCAATATTTTTGTAAAAATTTAACAGCACAGTATTTTGAGGCTTCTTTGTTAGAAAATTCCAAAAAATATTGTGTGGATTTAATAATATATAAATCAGGAAACAGTTTAGGCAATTCATTTTCGTATTTGCTTATTCTTTCAGGATTAGAATAATCTATTGCAAGAATTTTGTTAACTTTATCTTTTTTTATTTTTGATAAATCTTCAATTTTTCTTGGGGTATTTTGTATTTTGCAATATCTTTTTATTTCATCATCATCTTGTTCCGAATACAATGTATCATTGTTGTAAAAATTAACATGGATTTTTTCTGATTTTGCCCATTCTAATATTTTTTCTGCTTGAGATGATGTTAAATATCTTTCATACAAAATATTATTATTTTCTGTCACCAATCCACCCTGATAAGATATAATCGGTGTTGTAAGTCCGAGCTTATCCGCTATAAGTTTCGCTGAATAATTCATCCTTCCGGTTACAAGAACAACTTTTATATTTCGTTTTTTAAGGTCGTTCACGCAATCAATAACTTTTTGAGTAAATTCTCCTTCCGGAATTAAAATAGTCCCGTCAATATCTGTTGCAACAAGTTTTATCATAATTTAGCACCTTTAGGAACAACAGTAATTCCGCCGGCGGAAACATAAAAACCTCGGCTTAAATCATCATCACGATTAATTCCAATTTTAGTATAAGGCGGAATTATAACATTTTTATCTATTATAGCTTTTTTAATAACAGAATATCTTCCGACATTTACATTTTCCATAAGTATACTGTCTGTAACTTGAGAAAAACTGTTAATTTTAACTTCAGGTGAAAGTACGCACCTTGAAATTGTACCGCCTGAAACAATACATCCTTCTGATACCATTGAATTTGTTGCCATTCCGACTCTGTCACCTTCTTGCCAAATAAATTTAGCAGGCGGGTAATTGTAGCTAAAAGTTCTCAAAGGCCAATCCTTTGAATAAAGATTTAATTCAGGTTCATATTCCAATAAATCCATATTTGCCTGCCAATAAGCATCAATGCTTCCCACATCTCGCCAATATCCTTCTTCACGTTTTGTCATTCCTGCGAAGGTATTATTTGCAAAATTATATACAAAAACATTTTTCCCTTCGTTTAATAACATAGGTATAACATCTTTTCCAAAATCGTGATTAGATTCTTCAATTTTTGAATCTTTTTCAAGTGCATTTACCAAAATTTCCTTGTTAAAAATATAGTTTCCCATTGAAGCCAAGCAGATTTTAGGATTATTAGGTATTGATTTAGGTGGTGTTTTAGGTTTTTCGACAAAGCCTGTTAATTTCCAATTCTCATTAACTTCTATGATTCCAAATTCGCTTGCTTCTTCAATTGGAATTGGAATAGCCGAAATTGTCAAATCAGAAGATGATTTTTTGTGGAATTTGAGCATTTGCCATACATCCATTTTATAAATATGATCTCCTCCAAAAACACAAACATAATCCGGGTTTTCATCATGTATATGAAATATATTTTGATAAACTGCATCTGCTGTCCCCTTATACCAGCTTCCGCCAGTTCTCATTTGTGCCGGCACTAAATCGACATATTGATTTAAAAATGGTGAAAGCGTCCAACCGTGCGTTATATGTTTGTTTAAAGAATCAGATTTATATTGAGTTAAAACTTTAATTTTAAAGAATCCGGAATTAATAAAATTATTTAAAACAAAATCAATAATTCTGTATCGTCCGCCAAAAGGTACGGCAGGCTTTGCTCTGTCTTGTGTTAGAGGAAAAAGCCTTTTACCTTCTCCGCCAGCCAAAATCATAACCAACGCATCATCTACAGACATAGTTCTCTCTCCTAATTATCTAAAAGTTTATTTATATCAATATTTGTTTTTAATTTTAACGCAAAAATATTCGTTTTCCCTAACAAAGATAACTTTACAGCATCTTTTTCGGTTGTTATGATTGTTCCGTTTATATTATCAATATCGTTCAAAGAATATTGATGATGATCGTCAAAAGTTATTTTACTTTTAATAATATAATCTGATTCCAAAAACCTATAAAATTGTTCAGGTTGACCAATTGCAGACAAGGCTGTAATCTCTTTTCCTTTTTCTAAATGCTCGCCTGTTATTATATTATATACATAATCAGGTTCTATTTTACATAAAATAACTTCTTTCGAATATAGATGGTTTAATTCTTCTTTAAAATTTTCTGCGATTTCATGATTAATATTTTTACTTATTACAACAAATTTATCTGCTCGTGTTTTTTTGGCAGGTAGTTCTCTTAAAGGCCCTGCCGGCAAAAGACACCTGTTTCCGAATTGTTTTTCAGAGTCTACCAATACCAAATCTAAATCCCTGTACATTTTTCTGTGTTGAAATCCGTCATCTAATATAATTTTTGTAATTCCAAGATTTTCTACTGCATATTTACAAGCTTTGTATCTGTCAGAACAAGTTAAAACCGCACACATATTAAGGTTTACAGAAAGCCAGTAAGGTTCATCTCCTGCCATTTCGGCATTGTAATATAAATTTATTCCGTCAGAAATCACATGAACTTTTTTGTTATCAAGCTTTCCTCCATAACCTCTTGATACTATCGCAACTTTTTCTCCTTTATTTACAAAATAACGTGCTATTTCAGCTACAACGGGAGTTTTTCCGACACCTCCGGTTGTGAAATTTCCGACTGATATTACATAAGCATCAACTTTCTTTTGCTTTAATATGCCTTTATCGTAAAAAAAATTTTTAAAATAGCAACCTATTGCATAAAAAACTGAGCAAAACTTTAAAAAGCCAAATAATAATCCTTTAGCATTTTTATTATAATGTATTTTAGTTATTTGAGTTTTAAAATTCAAAATTGAATCTCCCTGATTATTTTTCGACCATACTTTTGAATTTTTCAAAATCTTCAATTGTATCAATGCCTACCGGAACATTATTAACAATAGAAACTCTTATTTTCATTCCGTTTTGCAACGCTCTTAATTGCTCAAGGCTTTCAGCTTGTTCGTAATTTGTTTGAGGTAGTTTTGTCATATTAAACAAAGCCGCTTTTTTGTAACCGTATATTCCAAGATGCCCGTAAAATTTGCTTTTTTCGATATTACGTTCATAAGGTATTTTTGAGCGTGAAAAATACATTGCATAACCGTTTAAATCAAATACACATTTAACTAAATTCGGATTATTCACTTCTTCTTCCGATTTAATTTCACGGACAAGGGTTGAAATATCAGCTTTGTCATCTTCTACAACCCCTTTCCTTACAAGTTCGATGTTATCTTCTTCTATTAAAGGTTCATCTCCCTGAAGATTTATTATATAAGCAATTTCAGGGTGTCTGTTAGCGACTTCGGCAATTCTGTCACTTCCGCTTTTGTGGTTTGTTGAAGTCATTTCAACTTCCGCACCAAAATTTTTGCATACGTTAAAAATTCTATCGTCATCAGTGGCGATTATTACTCTGTCGATTTTATTACATTTTGAAGCTTTTTCCCACACCCATTGTATAATTGGTTTTCCGCAAGCTTCAAGAAGCGGTTTTCCTTCAAGTCTTGAAGAACCATATCTTGCAGGTATAATTATTGCTGTTTGTTTTTCCATAATCCCTCTATTTTGTTGCATTAATAAAGACAGCATTTGTCTTTAAGTTAATTTCTCGTCCTGTTAAATATTTTTGAGCATCTGAAATAAATTTATCAACAGTTGCCTCGTCAAAATATTTTAAATATCTTTCTTTTGTTGTAGGTTGATTCGGTGACGGCGGATTATTAAACCATTTTTCTACCATGCCGTCTTGTACGACATAACTTGATTTTACTTCTTGAAGTTTAACTTCGGGAATAGAAAATCCTGCTATTTCAAGATTAATTTTTAACGTATTCTGGTCAAAATTGCAAAGTGAATCAAGCGGATTTTCCATCAACTCATTTTCAACTTTTTTAAAATCATTGTATTTGTCAATGTGCGCAGGATCAAGAATTTCCCAATATCTTGTATTAGAACGAATAATCGGTTCAAAAGCACAAAATTTTCCGCCGGGTTTTAAAGCTCTGTATATTTCATTTATTGCAGGCTGTTTGTTAACAATATGCACTAAAACAGAACGCATCAAAGCTTTATGTACGGTGCTTTCAGGGAGTGCTATATGTTCACATGGGCATAAAAGCATTTGATATCCTTCCGTTACGCAAGATTTGTCTAAAATTCTTTGACAATTTAGCAAGCAATCATTAAACTTATCTGAAAATATAACATTTCCCTTGCAATTTTGCATTTCTAAGGCTTTAAAAGCAAGTAAACCTTCCCCTGTTCCTATATCTAAAACTGTTTCATGCGGTTGAATTTCTGCGTAAACCAAAATAACATCTCTCACTGCTTCAAGCCATTTGGTTGTTTGTTCAATCATTTCAGGTGTTTGACCTGCGAAACGATTCTGTTTTAACCATTGTGACCAATTTTCGCAAATCTCGCTCATATCCTCTCCTTAATTGGTTAATACGAGATAATTATACATCAGATTCATCAGGACGGCAAGAATTTAAAACTATTTAATATAGAAAAAATCAACTGCTAGCGGATGTTGCAGGTCATCAATCGAAAATACCTGCATTACATATCTTCCGCTTTCATAAAGTGTAAAATAATCGGTATGATAATATTTCTCATCTTTCATTAGTCTAAAATCTTTTGTTCTTACAATTTCATTACCACCCCAAGGTGCAGATTCAATCATTTTAAAGATTTGTACTCTTATAAATTTATTTTTCATTCTTTTGGGTGCAATGAAGAGATAATATACCTTTTGACCGGCCGAAAACACCATATTATCAGACAGTGCATTTTCTTTTGTAATCGGTTGAGAATTAAAAAGCAAAATACCTTTTTTGTAAGCATTGGCAGGTAAAGATAATATAAACAGAGAAATTATAACAACAAGAAGCCTTTTCATTGTTCAGTTTCCAGCTTTTTAATTTTTTGTTCAACTACACTAAGTATTCCTTGATCAGTTTCAAGCCCTGAATATAAATAATAATACTCTAATGCTTTGTCAGGCATTTTCTTCTGCTCATAAGCCATGGCTATTGAATAATAGGCATAAGGATAATCAGGAGAAAGTTGTATAACTTTTTCAAAACACTTGATGCAATTGTCATAGTCCTTTTGAGTTGCGTATACCAAACCTTTATTAAAATAAGCATCAGGATTATTTTCATCAAGAGCAATAATTTTGTCATAAAAACCTATTGCTTTGGAATTATCACCGGTCATCTTATAAGTATTTGCAACTTTTAACAGTAATGATTTGTCGGAAGGTTTGTGTATAATAGCTTTTGTATAATAATCAATTGCTTTTCCGTAATCTTGTTTTTTATAAGCACTATCCGCATCAAAAATGAGCTGCTCAAATGTTAGCGGTTTTTCTTCCTGTGTTTCCGAAGTCGCAAGCTGTGTAACTATATGAACTTTGTTGTCGGAGGATGACATTGATTCTGATTCAAGTGTTTTACTTCCAGCAGACATTGTTAAACTGTTTAATTTTTCTTGATATTCAGAGTTTCCGGGTGCAAGTGAAACAGCTTTTCTGTAGTTCTCTAATGCCACATCCCTGCAACCCAATTTTTCATTCGCCATTGCGTATCCGAAAAAGGCAGAGGCTTCCTTAGGGTTTAATTCAATAGCATTTTCAAAATATAAAATTGATTGTCCGTAATCTTGTTTGTCATACAAATCATATCCATAAGCAACGGAGGCGGCAACAAGATTCTGTTCTATACGTTCGTTATACTGCTTGTTTAAAATATTTTTATATATATCAATTGCAGCCATGTAGTTGTTAATTGCGTGGAGTGTTAAAGCTTTATTTGCTAACAGCCCCATGTCGTCAGGCTCGGTTTTAAGTGCTAAGTCATAATATTTTAAAGCATTATTATAATCATTTTTTTTATGATAACAGAGTGCAAGTTCTTTTTTTGTCTGTTGATTTGAAGAGTCATATAAATATGATTTTTCAAGGTTAAAAATTGCTAAGTCAGTATTGTTAATTTTTTCATAAACAATTCCTAAATTTCTATATGCATCAGCATCTTTCGGATAAGCCTTTATATAAATTTTGTATTGTTCAATAGCGTCATCTGAACGCCCCATATTACCTAAAAGGTTTGCATAGTCAAATCTTAATGCAACAAGATTCGGATTTAATTCAAATGTTTTGTTAAAATATTTCAGAGCTTTTTCGTTTTCATCTTGATTTTGGTAGGCTAATGCTAATTTTGCATTTATTGATTCGCTGTTTTCATTGTCAACAAGTGCTTTTTCCAAGACGGATACAGCAGCTTGATATTGTTTTGTTTCAAATAAAGCCATACCGTATTTTTCAAATTCCGTAAATGCAGTAGGAAATTTTCTGTATAAATTTGAATAAATTTCACAAGCCTTATCATATTTACCCGCAAGAGAATAAACATTAGCCAAATTTTCTCCGGCTTCAATATTGTTTGGATAAGCATTTAAAAACTTGTTATAATTATCTATTGCATTGTCATAATTTTTTCTAAAATATTCAACATTAGCTATATTTAAGTAATTGTATTTGTACTCGGGATAAATATTTTGAGCTTGCATAAATGAACTGTAAGCATTGTCATAATCTCCGATTGTTTGCAAAATATTTCCCATACTAATATATATAAATGCGTCATTTGGTCGTAAATTTATGGCTTTTTTATATGATGATATAGCTTCTCTGTATTTGCCTGTATCTGCATATAATCCTGCCAACTTAGTATAAAGCATGGCATCTTCGCCGTTTTGAGCAATAGCTTTCTCAATTATATTTATAGCACCGTTAAAATTATTTTTATATTCAAGCTGACATGCTTCCTGATACAAAGCATGAGCTTCTTTTGTTAATCTTGCTTCAACGGTGGATATTGAACATATTAAAGCAACTGATAATAATGTTATATAAAAATTTTTTTTCACGACAATAGCCCTCGACTATATTCTATCAAAAAAATATAATAATTAAAAATATTAAGTTAAGCTAAGTGAAGAATTGAGATGTTTTATTTGCCTACGCATATCTTCGGCTTTATTTGGCAAATTTTCTTTTAAATAAATACTTTCTGCTATTTTGTAATTATTTTCAGCCTCTTTTTTTAATTCCGGATTTTCGTAACCTGACATAAGTTGTAATGTTTGTGCGAGCAGTACATAACCTTCGGGTTTAGTAGGATTTATGTTGATTGCTTCTTCAAAACAATATTTTGCGTCAGTTATATGACCTTCCAAATGTTTTTTATATCCTTCAAGCACTTTCATAGGGTATAAAAACATTTTGTGTTTGTCAAAAATAGATAATTCAAGCAGAAAACATATCTCAAGCAGGTCTTTTTGCTGATACATATCCGTAAATCTGAAATGCGATACAAAGTATTTTGGAAAAACCGAGTCAATGCGTTTTAAGATTTCTTCTTGTTTTTCACTCTGACCTACAAATCCATATATAGTAGCTTCTTTTAAAAGTTTAATCGGGTTGTCTTTGTCGATATATTCAATTATTTCTAAAAGTTTTAACCCTTTGGAATATTCATCATTGGCAAGAACCATTGCAACTTCGTTAAACAAAAATTGAATAGCTTTATATTTTGAATTAAGAAAAATTGTTCTTATATATTCATAAGCAAATTTGTCCTGTTTTGAATAAATCAAAGATAACAATTTAATACGTTTAACGGCAAAATTATTTTCATCATTGCTAAGAATCATATTGCAATCAGTGATTGCCTCATAACAATTTGAAATTTCAAAATTAAGAAATGCACGTTCAAAGTATGCCTCTTTTTTATCGGCGCAGTGTTCAATTATATATGTGAAATCAGAATAAGCATCATCCGACATTAATAACTTGGCACATAATTTACCACGTTTAAGATAAGTTACAGACGGTCTAAAATCCTGCCTTATAAGGGCATTGAGTTTTGCAAGAGCAAGTTCAAAATTATTATCGGCAATATCTTTATCTGTTGATTTTAAGGTAAGTATGGATTTTATACTCTCTAACATATTTTTTATATTCCTTATGAATATCTTTCTAATACAATTATTACCATGAAATATTTTACATGGCGAGTAATAAGGAGGGCTATAGAACCTTCAACGCCTGTTTAATTTCCCTTGCAATTTCTGCTGTTTTCTTATCATTTGCAATATCTTTTTTTATTTTGTCATACGCAAATATTATTGTCGGATGCTTTTTATTATAAAAATCTGCAATCTTAACAAAGCTTTCATCAAGAATTTCTTTTGTTAAATACACTGCCATGTGTCTTGCAGTAGTTACTTTCTGACCTCTTGAGGATCCGATTAAATCTTCAGTTTTTATATTGTAATAATCAGAAATAACTTCGGCAATATTGTTCATGGTTACTTTATTTTCATCCTCATTACATTTAAGGACTTTTTTAGTTAAATCGATTGTAATAGGAAGTGAATTTATTTCGGCATATGCACAAACTCTGTTAAAAGCACCTTCAAGTTCTCTTACGTTTTCAATGAAATGTTCGGAAATATAATCAAGAGCATCGGCAGAGTATTCTATTCCGTTATCCAGTGCGAGTTTTTTTAAAATATCAATTCTGTTTTGTTTTTCAGGCGGAATAAGTTCAACCATTAAGCCTTGTTCAAATCTTGTACACAAGGCTTTTGTCAGTGTCGGAATTTCTTTCGGAAGCCTGTCTGATGTTATAACAATTTGCTTTCCTTTATTATATAATGCATCAAATGTGTGTTGCATTTGAACCATTGTTTTGTTTTTAGCTTCAATAAATTGAATGTCATCAATAAGAATAATGTCTATATTGGTGTATTTTTTGTTAAATTTTGACATATTTTCCACAGAATCTTTGGTTTTTCTGCTGTTGGAAATAAAATCATTGATATAATCTTCTGTTTTTGTATATTTAACCTTTAAATTTGAATTTTTAAATATTGTGTAATGTCCGATAGCTTGCATTAAATGAGTTTTTCCAAGACCGGAATTTCCGTATATAAATAGTGGGTTGTATTTTTTTGCCGGATTTTCGGCAACTGATTTTGCAACTTTGTATGCAAATTCATTATTTTTACCGACAACAAAGTTTTCAAATTTGTATTTTAAATTAAGATTTGAGGCGGATTGCATATAGGAAAGATTTTCCATTGCCTGTTCTTTTTGCATTACCTCTACTTGCTTTTTTTGAAGTTTTTCACCTTCTTTTTTTAATTTTTTTGCGGCATTTTCATCAAAAATTATGACAAAATCAGAATTCGGATTCTTTGTAACCATTTTTATAACTGAAACAATACTATTGTAATAATTTTTTCTGAGTAAATCCCTGCCCATCATTTGCCCTGTAACTATTGTTAACACACCATTGTCATACCCCGACACAACAAGAGGTGCAATCCAAGGTTGAGCATTTTCAGGCAATTCCTTGACAAGCTCAGACTTTATATTCTCCCATAAACTGTTTAATTCGATGCTATCCATATTTTATAGTTTGTGATTAGTAAGTTTAAAATAAACCAAAACAAGGCTTATAATATAAAAAAGGAGACACCCGGATTTGAACCGGGGATAAAAGCTTTGCAGGCTTCTGCCTTACCACTTGGCCATGTCTCCCTGATAAAATCAATATTAGAATAAACAAACCGTTTTTGCAAGTGTTTTATCGGTTAATAAAAAAAGGATTAAGAATAAATTCCTTAATCCTTTTATTAACCAATATTTTCAAGCTTTAGCTCTACACTTTGCGTTTGCGAGCGGCTTCAGATTTGCGTTTTCTTTTAACGCTTGGTTTTTCATATCTTTCACGTTTTTTAACTTCTGAAAGGATTCCAGCTTTTTGAATTTTCTTTTTGAATCTGCGTAATGCGCTTTCAATAGATTCATTTTCGCCAACTTTAACTTCTGCCATTTATATATTCACCACCTTTATAGCATATTATGTACAAGTAGAGAATAATACAAAAGATAAATAAAAGCAAGGGATTGTAATATAAAAGAATTAATAACACTAAAAGATTGCCTATATGCGGTTAAAATAATTGAGGGTGCGGAAAATTTTTAATTTTCCGCATCCTCAAAAATAGCCGTTTGACCTATTCATTAAAAACTTTTATCAAGTAAAACAATATATATGAATAGTTAATGGGAGAAAAAAGAATGCAATTAACTGAAAGAGAGTTAAATGTGCTTTATTGCCTTGCTCACGGAATAAACAATAATGCAATCGGCAAAAAATTAAACATATCTGAGCATACTGTAAAAGCGCATCTTGAATCAATCTATGAAAAATTAACCGTTGAAAATCGTATTCAAGCTGTTATAAGAGCTATTCAAACAAAATTAATTGATATCAACACTATAAATATAAAAGTAACAAGTAGCTATTAATTATTTTTAAGGTAAACAATGTTGTTATACATACAACAAAAAAAGATGACATAGTATGCCATCTTTTTTTGTTAATAATTATTTATTTCATAGCCGTTTGCTCATGTTGAACAGTCATAGATTGCTTTCTATTGTAATTATTTAAGAACTGCCTCAATTGTTCACAACAAATTTGCAAATAAATTTTAAACGGAGCATTTTCAGGATTATTAAAACAAGGATCTGTAAGAATTTCTCTAAATGTTTCAAGCAGACGTCTTCTAAGTGCAATATCATCGTCACTACTCATATTTATAGCTACTTGATATTTGATCTTGTTCTGAGGAGACAAATGGTCAACATAATTTCCATTCCAATTGGGTTGTGTAGGGATAATAGAATTTTCTCCGGTTGCTGTTTTCGAATTCAATGATTTTTCCATATCTTCTAAAGAAACCATAACTCCTTCCGGAACATTACCGCAAGAGCTTATTGCATTAATATATGATTCTATAAGCTCAGTATTATCACCCATTACAGCTTCTTTATATGCTTCATAAAGTACAGGAGAATATTCATAATTTTCCAATCCACTGGTATTAAATTCAATAATAGCTTTGTTACGTTCTATTTGAAACTCAAAATCCAGCTCTTCAACCATTGATAATTGACTTTGAGTTAAACCGAAAATGTTTATAGCTTGTTTGCAACACCAAATACCATTTTCATATAAGTTGACAATATCTTCAAGCTCCTCCAAATTATCTCCATGAATTTCTTCGATTGCAGTTTTGACTCTCTCTATTTCTTCTAAGAAATCACCCCAGCCGGTAATACTTCTACCCTTAATAATTTCACCACAAACGGTTTTAATATCATCAGCACCGACAGATGAACCATTGTTATTTAAAACACCTGATTTTTCATTAGGATTATCGTTGCCGACAGGGCCTTGAATTATATATGTAGTACCTTTATATTCAAATTGCACTGCAACATATTTCGGCGTTACTACTTTTATACCTGCAAGTTGAACAGTCACACCAAATGCTTCTGCTTGTTTTCTGAAATTAGAAAAATCAATATTTCCTTTCTCAAAATCTTTCATTAACGCAATCATAGGATCATTATCCAAGCTGTTTCCAACTTCGGTGACTTCCTCAGCCTTACCGCCTTCGTTTTGATTTCTGAATCGTAAGTCTCTCACGTTAAAATTGTTAATGTTGTTCATAAAATTTCTCCTTTATTTATAAATTCTTTCATATTCGTTTTTATTTATCAAAATCAAATCCAAAATATTCTTTTCCAAAATCCGCACAGAGTCTGAACATATTTTCTTTTTCGCAAATGCTTATTTCAAC
>JAKSUR010000022.1 GCA_024408765.1 bacterium
TATCGCCACACGTGGTTGACGTGAAAAGAGTAAGATTTAACATTTTATTGAACAAACTTCTTCCCCAATTTCCATTTTTCCACATTGTTTTCAAATATGTCCTGTTGCCTTTTATATCATTTAAAAAGATTTTTTTATCATTAGCATTTGTAATATAGGCATTTATCGGATAAGATTGTCCGTTAATATTAATTGAAAATATACGAATTGAGACTAAACCACCGTTGCAGGTAATTTGTGGCTGATGTGATTCAACAATTTCGCCTTTAAATTTCGTTCCGCTCGGTATATTAATATCTTTATTAATCAATGGGGTTTTTAATTCAAAAGTATGAGTTGTACCGCTTTTTTGCCAATCAGAAATTGCATTAGAATTTACAACTTTAAATACAGTACCTTTTTTTATTTTGATATTGCCGTTAGAATAATTTATAGGCTGTTTCGGGACAGATGCCTGAAAATTTGATTTTACATAAGCTTTGGAAGATGTTGATTGATTTTTAATAATTGTTGGTAAATTCGGCAGTTCTTCTTCTTCCGCTGAAACATTCAAGTCTTTTTCAATTATCGTTAAAGTATTTTCAATGCCAACATCTTTAACAAGTTTTGAATCATTATAATTTTTCCTAATTTCATCATCTACTGTTTCATCAAGGTCAAACGCAATAGCTTGACATGGCAAAAATATGGTAAAAATTAAAAAAATATTTATCAAATTTAAACTCAATTTCATTTATATTATTTCTTTTCTCCTTTTCTTACAAATTGTAACAAATTTTTATCCAACTGGCAAAAAAAAATTTGTTTTGTTTTATGATAAATGTGTAAATAGATAAATTAGATTGGAAACTATGATGATTATTCATAAAACGCAAAATCTAAGTACTTTAGTTAATTATCAACCAGACAATAGTGTATCCTCTGAAGAATTTAGATTAAAAAACTATCAAAAGTTTAAGTATTCTGATGTTGCGGATGATTGCTTTAAATCATATGTAACCTTCGGCAAAAAGAAGCCATCTGCGAAAGATATTGAAAAATTAATAAAAAAATCTGTTAGAAAGAATAAGAATGTAAGTGTAGGAAATATTGAGGAGAAAGCAAAGTCGGAAGTTAAAAAGGGTGATAGAATATTAAACAGCAAAACCTTTGATAAAATGCTCGCATTGGCAGAAAATGAGCCTGTTATACAGGCAGCCATGGGAGCATTAATTTGCATAGGGCTTAGGCCGATTACAATCATGGCAATACCTTCTAAGAAGGGCAAAGATGATAACATGTACGCATCAGCTCATTCAATTTCATCAGGTATAATGGGGCTTGTATCAGCCATTATAATTGCACAACCATTTAAGGCCGGTAGTAATTACCTAATGCAAAACATGCTTAAAGATCTTGATATTGAAGCATTGGAACGATTATATCCGCATTTAAATTTAAAATCGATTGTTGATTCAAAAGGAATACGAAAACCTGTTGAAGAATGGCTTGATAAATCAGGTAATAAATTCTCTCGTGGTTTTAAAGATGTTGATAAAATTCCTGCATTCAAAATGTTTAATGAAATATCAGCGGAATCATTTAAGAAATTCACAAATGGTGCTGATATTGATTGGGCAGCACAAAAAGGTAAAACATTTAATGAAATTGTTACAAAAGATGGAAAATTATTGTATGACATAATCGATTGGAGCAAAGTTGGTATTATTGTTGAGAGAACAAAAATCAAAGATGCAAGTGTTCTGATTAAAGATATGGATAAGACTTTCTTTAAAGAAATAATTGCTGATGCAGAAGAAGGTTCAGCTTGGAAAAATCTTGATATAGATTCCGTATTCAAAGATAACAAAGTTGTAGATTTCAGAAAATGGAAAGATAAAGACGGAAAACAATGGAAATTAGATTTAGGCAGTTCATATATATCTTCTGTTTATGATACTGCGGATTATATTCCCAGAATTACAGGTAAACTGCGATTTGATAAAAAAAATAATGAACTCAAAGACGTTACCTATATGAAGAATGGCAAAGACGGTGAATTAGGAACTGAAATAACACAGGATTTGGTTGATATAGGAGCCAGAAATGAAGTACACGACAAAATTTTAACTTGGTTGCCGGATATCATAACAAGACCACTTGTTGCATCTGCGACAATTGCACTTATTCCGCTTGCTTTGCAACATGTTTTTCATTTAGAAAAGCCCAAAAAGACAAATAATCAGTTACAAAACCAAGAAATTAAAACGGATAGCGCAGAGGCTTCCAATAAAACAGAAGTTTCGTTTAAAGGCAGAAAATTAAATTCAGATAATTCTTCAAACATATCTTTTAATGGTAAAGGAACCGGTAATTCTTCTTCAAAATTCAAACAATTATTGGAAAAATTATTTATAAAACCGTTGGCAAAAATTTATGCAAAAACATTGCTGGAATCAAAATTGGTCAGTAATGTTGCTAAACAGCTTTCTACCTTGCCGGGAGAAATGTCTACACACATGGCAACATTAGGGTCTCTTTTAACAAGCAGTGTTTATATGCAACGAACATTGAATAACAAAGACTTGGATTCAGACAGAAGAAGAACACTTGCTATAAATCAAGGTTTATGTTTTATCATTCCTACGATTTGCGCATATACAGTAAATAAGTTATTAAACAATTGGACAAAACAAAAAGAATACAGATATAGTGGACTTAGAGAACAAGAAATTGCCATTGCGAAGTTACAAAATAAGAATCCTGAATATATTAAAAGCTTACAAGAATCATTGGGTAAAAAGCTTAGCGGAGTAAGAGTTCTTGCCGGACTTGCTACTTTTACTCTGATATACAGATATATTACACCTGTATTAATTACTCCATTTGCAAATTCTATCGGAGATAGAATTAATGCAAGAAATAAAGCTAAAGAAGTATACAAGAAAGATACGGGAGAACATTTATCCGCTCAGAAAGTATAAACATTGTTTATACACTAAGCTTATATCCTCCGCCATAAATTGTTTCAATATATTTTTTTCCGTTAGAAATTTTATCTATTTTGCTTCTAAGGTGTCTTATATGAACTCTAATTGTTTCGATATCATCATCGGGTTCATATCCCCAAACATCTTTAAGTATTTTTTGTGATGATACCATATTTCCATGATTTTGAAACAATATATTAAAGATATCAAATTCAATAGGAGTTAGTTTTTGAACTTTATCACCAATTTTAACACTATATGATTCAGGAATAAGTGTGAATTCTTTATAAGTCAGCAAATCTCTAATGGCAAGCGATTTTGGAATTTGATTTGAGCGTTTCAATAAAGCCCTTACTCTTACAATCAACTCATCTATTTCAAAAGGTTTTGTTAAATAATCATCCACTCCGATATTAAAACCGTTAATTTTATTATGAAGCTCTGAAAGTGCTGTTAACATTAGGATTGGGGTATCTGCAATTTCATTGCATTGCCTGATTCTTTGTGCAACAGTATAACCGTCGACCTCAGGCATCATAACATCAAGTATAATAAGCTCAGGACATTCCTGTTTTGCGAGAGCGAATCCCTCTGTACCGTTATAAGCCTGCTTGACTTCATATCCGTTCAATTCAAGATTTATTTTTATAAGCTCATTAATTGCATTATCGTCATCAATTACTAAAATCTTAGTCATCAATCAACTCTCCACTCTCAACAACAGATTCTAATTTTTCAAAATCGTTATTTGCTTTCAAAAACTCGGAAGGAATTTCTTTTGTTGATATAATTCCAAACTCTTTAAGCGTATTTACTTGTGAAAATAAGCTTGGTTTATTTTTGCTGTTTCGTGAAAATCTGTTTATTGTAGTTGTAAATTTTGAAGATACTTCACTAAATTTTTTCTGTAAATCAATTAAATCTTCGCAAAACTGAACAAAAGTATCATATAAATTTGAACCTGCGTTGACAATCTTATCAACACTTTCTTGTTGTTTTTTCTGAGCCAAAAGCTGATTGACCAGCCGTATTGCCGTTAAAAGAGAGGCTGTTCCGACTATTATAATATTTGATTTATAAGCCAAATTAATTATGTTAGAATCTTCATACAGTAAATTAACTGATGATTCAACCGGCATGTACATTAAAACGAAATCGGGTTGATATAATCCTTCGGCATTTTGGTAATTTTTGCCTGCCAAATCAGTAATGCGTTTTTTTACCTCAGTTTTAAATTCATTAATTTTGGTATTGTCATCAATGTATTCCAAATAACTTGTTAAAGTGACCTTTGAATCGATAATTAAATGCCTTCCGGCAGGAAGATTAACTACAATATCCGGTCGTATTGTATGATTTTCACCGTTTTTTGAATCTGATGACGTTACATATTGCTTGTTGTAATGTACACCCTCGGTCATTCCGCAAGATTGGAGAATCGTATCTAACAAATCTTCACCGTAAGAACCTTTTACATTTTGGTTTTTAGTTAAAGCATCCGTAAGATTTTTTGCTTCTTGCTGAATTGTTTTATTGTTTTTTTCAAGATTTTCAATCTGTTCTTTTATTATAGTAGTATTTTCTACACCTTTTAGATTAAATTCTTCTACTTGTTTTTTAAAATTATCCAATTCCTTTGTAAGCGGTGACAATTTTTCTTCAAGAGCTTCTCTGTTTTGTTTTCTTAAATCTTCTTGCTCCTGTTTAATTGTATCATTTGCAAGTTGAACAAAATCCCGCTTAATTAAAGTTTGTAATCCATCAGAAACGTCTGTTTTTGATTTTAATTTAATAACATCTTCGTTTATTAAATTGTATTTTTTAACAAAAACAAAGTATGAAATAATTAAAGCTGAAAATATACCAAAAATAAAAGATATTATATTAGAAATCATCTGCCTATTTCCTTTGGAGTTTAGCTAATAAATTTAGTATTTCAATATACATCCAAACAATTGTTACCATAAGTCCGAATGCACCATACCATTCATAATCACTTGGAACACCTCTCACGGAGCATTGTTCTATAAAATCGAAATCTATAATAAGATTAAGAGCTGCAATTATGACTATAACAGAGCTTACAAGTATTCCGAGTGTACTTGAAGAATATAACACAGGAACTGAATGTCCAAACAAATGTCCTATCATATCAACGGCATAAATAACCAATACGGAAAGAGTTGCTATAAAAACCGTACTTTTAAACTTATCTGTTGCACTTATAATTCTCATTCGATAGAGTACAAGCATTGAAAAAAAGGCTACAAGTGTTCCCAAAAGTGCAGATGACACAATTCCAGGATATGCTGCCTCCATTGATGCGGACACTCCGCCCAACAAGAAACCTTCACAAACTGCATATACAGGGATTAGGTACTTTATACTGTTAAATCGGACAGACCTTACGGAAAAAATTATAACCAATGCCAATATGAATCCGACGATACCACCAGTCCCCATCAGCATTGCACCCATATCAGTGTATCCGATTGTAAATCTTGAATAGCAAAACATAGCAGCAAACATTAAAATTAAGCCGTTTATACCGGCAACTTGTAAAGTCCCGTCAACGGTCATAGGTTTAACTGCACCAAAAGAATTTCCATCGTTGTAATTATCATCTTGATTCGATGGAATAATATTAAATACAGGATTTGACATAACACCCTCCTTTACATAAGGATATTATATCATATAAACAGCCAAGCTCTCACATAATTAAGATTTTTTTAATTATGTTAAGGTAACTCCGGCTCTAAGCATTAATTCAACAATTCTTTGTCTCAAATCTTTGTTTATAATGGGATCAGAAGTGCCACTTTCAATTTCGTCACGCATTTCCTGCATTTTGCATTTCTTTTCCAATAAAGCAAGTTTTTGAATCGAAATAGCCATATTATTCTCCTTAATTTGTATCTTATATATATATAAAGTTTTTTTAATCGCAAAAATTGACTACAGAGAAGTATATGATGTTACATTTCTTAAAAGTGCGTGAATTATTGCACCATGGCAATTATCCTTGCACATGTTTCCCAAATTTACAAGATATTCAAAGATTAATACAGTTACTTCATAGCACGAATAGTTTTTATTTCTTCTTTTCTTTCAAGTTTTTCGTAAAGTTGCGAATTAATTTCACCACCGATTAGTATTAAAATTGAGGTATAATAAAGCCACATCATTATTACAGCAAATCCTGCAATCGTTCCGTATACAAAGTTGTAGGTATGAAGATTATTGACATATATTGAAAATCCCCATGAGCCGATTAACCATGATACACAAAAGAAAATTGACCCCGGTAGAGCACTGTGTCTGCGTAATTTTTCATTCCCCGATAAATCAGGAAGGATATAATAACTTAAATATGCCATTATTAGTAATGTTAAAAACGCAATAGGCCAACGTGTGAACAACATTATATTTGCAAGATGTTCAGTCATTCCTAAATATGTAACAAGGAATTTTATAATAACTCTGCCAAAAATAATCATTGTAATACTTAAAAACAAAACAGAAGTATTAACGAGAACCATTACAAGAGCAAGCAACCTTGAATATATAAAATTTCTTGTTTCCTTTACCTTATATGCTCTATTCAAACCTTTTGCTACAATAGCCAATGTATTGGTTGATAAAAAAAGTGTTATGCAAAACCCGAGTATTGCAATTAAACCGCCTTTTGAAAAGAAAAACACTTCATTTAAAACTATTTTAATTACATTTAATGCATCTGCAGGCATAATGTTTTGCATAAATATAAATATAGTATTCATAAAATAATGCTTACCTATGTAACCAAAAATAGCAGTCAAAAAGAGAATCAAAGGACAAATTCCTATTGTAAGCATAAATCCCATTTCAGATGCCATTCCGAAAAAATCGTTATCTACAACCGATTTTATTATGCTTTTTATAAATTTAATATGATTCTTAATTCGTGTTTTGATATTCAAAATTTAATTTCTTTCGTTAACTTCGTAACAGCTTCTGCTATATTTCCTTTTATTGTACATCCGGCCGCATAAGTGTGACCACCGCCACCATATATTTCACAGATTTTTGCAACATCAATATGTTTGCTTCGCATAGAAACTTTTGTTAATTTGTTTTCAACTTCTTTTAAAACAAAAGCGACTTCAGTTGTATCAATCGCCCTTAATGTTTCCGCAATTCCATCCGTTGCATCATCACCGGCTGAAAATTTTTCTAAGTCTTTTTTATAAACAGTTGTATAAACTATTTTATTATCATCTGAAAATACAGCTTTATTTACACAATAATTTTGAAACATTACAAGATTTTTTGTCTTTGTTTCATAACAGTTTTTAAATATTACACTTGGTTGTATTCCAATATCAACCAAATCCGCAACGGCACGAAAAGCTTTTGCAGAAGTGTTTTCAAATCTAAAATTCCCTGTATCTGTCATTATTGCTGTATATAAGCAAATTGCGGCATCTTTTGTTATCTTCCAATCATTTTCTTTAAAATAATCAAACAGAACTTCACCGCATGAACTTGCATCAGTCTTTACTACGTTATATTGGGCATAATTCGGATTTGTTTTGTGGTGGTCAAAATTGACCGTAACTTTTGATTTGTCAAAAAATATTTTTGAATCTCTTACCCTGTCTATTGCAGCTACATCCAGCGTGATAACCAAATCGTACACAAGAGAATTGTCAAAATACCTTTGTGCAAGGTTAATATTCGGTAAAAATTTGTAATTAAAAGGGATATTGGACACAATCGACATGTCGGGTTTTATTTTAAATCTGTCATAAATCATTGAATACAATGCACACATTGAACCCAAAGTATCTCCGTCAGGATTCATATGACTTAATAAAAGTATCTTTTTTGACTGTTTTATGATATCATCTAAATTAAATTCCATTACAACAATATAACATAAACAAGGAAAATCATGGGGAAAGTTCTTTATACGGATTTTGAGGGTGTAGAAGATATCATCAGTTCAATGATGTCAAATCCGCAGTTAAAAAAAGCTGTTGCGAGAACAAATATGTATAAATTCTGGGATAATATACTTCCTGCAAAATATAAAAATAAATCAAAACCTTTTAGCATGCTTCCCGGAGGCGTGATGGTGGTGGCATGCCAAAATCCTGTTGTGGCTCAAGAACTTTCTTTAAACAAGATTATTTTGCTTAAAAAGTTTGAACCTTATATGAAGGGGTTGAAAATTCAATTAAAAGATCTTAAATTTGATTCAAAGAAATGGACTTCTTTTGAGAAAAATACAAATTAATACTGTAAGCGACTTGATATAAGTAATATACTGAGAAAACCCTAAAATCCTCAAGTTTCGCCCAGAAAGATAGCCACATGTCTATAATTTTAAGTGCATTTTATACACTTAATGCGAAATGCTTTATAATTCTTGGTTTTCGAAATTTTTAAAATATAGCCATTAGTCCTTGACAAATTTTTTATTATGTATCATAATAAAAATGTCAAATGAAGTGTACATAAAACACTTATTAAAATCAAAGAGGTGGTTGACATGCTTATAAATAAAATTAATAATATAACTTTTAAAGAAAATTCATTATCAAGGGATATGAAATCAGCTGATGCAATTCTTATGCTTAGAGATGCAAATGCTTCGGTTAAGTTTAAACAAAGTCAAGAATTTGCAAAAAAAGCAGATTCCGTTGATTCAAATCCGATTGTAGCTTTAGGATACAAATTGTATAGAACATTTCATGTTATTTCTGATAATGATTATACTGAAAAAATTGATGTTATTGCTTAATTAAGATAAATATTTAACAATTAATACTATAATACACACACATAACTTGCGGTAATTCTAAAATTACCGCTTTACTTTTATTTAATGCCTTTTAAACCTTTCAATATAATCGTTCGGGCTGTAATAGCTTCCTCTTTTGTAAGAGACTCTGTTTGTTCTAATTTATAATCAATGCCAAGCTCTCTATATTTTGAAATTGCCATATTATGATATGGAAGAACATCCAAAGCTTTTATATTTTTCAATTCACGCAAAAATTGACCAAGTTCGTACAAATATTCCTCATTATATGTGATTTTCGGCACTACAACATGCCGTATCCAAACGGGTTTTCCAATTGCGGATAAATATTTTGCAAATGCTAAAATGTTTTTGTTTGAATGTCCTGTTAATTTTTTATGTTCTTCATTATTAATGTGCTTAATATCTAAAAGCACAAGAGAAGTATATTTTAAAAGCTCATTAATTTTGCTTTTGTTTATTTCGTTGTATAGAACTCCGGAAGTATCAAGTGCTGTATGAATATCTTTCTCATAGGCTTTTTTAAACAATTCTGTAATAAATTCAGTTTGAACAAGAGGCTCTCCGCCGGTTACGGTAATTCCACCTTTGCAAAACTCTTTTACTTCATCATACTGTTTAAGTATTTGAGTTGATGTCATTTCTTTACAAGGTATAATGCTATTGCTTTTCCCTGAATATATTTGCCAGGTATCAGGATTATGACAATACAAGCACCTCATTGGGCAGCCTTGTGTAAACACAACAAATCTTATTCCCGGGCCGTCAACCGTCCCGCAGGTTTCAATAGAATGAATTTTGCCTGTTATTTCTTCTTTCATCAGCGAAGCCTCAAAAATGCCTCAATCTTTGCTTCTATTGAATTTGAAGCATAATCATCAATATCTATATAAAGTCCATTGTATTTATCTGCAAGATATTTAGCGAGTTGCGATTTGGCGCAAAAAGCTTGTGCATAAAATACAGTGGGCACATTTTCATCAACAAACATTTCCAAATCGAGATTCGCCGGTGTTCCTGCTTCTACACATCTTATCCAGCCATACACTTGAGTTGTATCAGGAAATAATTTTAATATATCCAAATCATTTGGCGGAACTCCCCAAAAACCAAAGACCGAATTATTTCTAAAATCAGAAGAGCCTTTAATTTGGGAGTAATTTTTTTTATATATTTCAGGATTAATTATGCCTGCGGTTATTGCCTGCACTTTTTCATATAAAGGTAAATTGCTTGTACAAATTTTTATATCTCTTAAAGGTTTCAAATTTTCATAAATTGTAGTTTGTACACTAAATCCCTCTTTCTCAAGTATTTTGGACGCAAACCAACCACTATCGCATTTATCCTTGCCGATTGGTGCAATAATTAAATCCGGTTTTATATAATAAGAATTATCAATAATATTTCTTATAATTTTGCAATATGATTCCGGTAAAATATTATTTTTTGGATAACCAAAATCAATATCCAAATCTATCCATTCGGCATTCGGATATTGATTTTTAATTTTGCTCACAACCTGCGGGTCAGGATACCCCCAAAATCCTATTTTCACGACTTAATCAATCACCTCATTATATTCTTCGGGATTATTAAGCAAATCATAATTAATTTCGTTTTCATTATCAGCTATTGCAGCTGCAACAACGGCATCAGAAGTAACATTAACAAGAGTTCTCATCATATCCGTTATTCTTTCAATTGTAAACAAGAATGCAAAGCCCGCTACAAGTTGCTCGGGGCTCAGTCCTATACCGTTCAACACAAGGGCTATTGTAATCAGTCCTGCTCCGGGAATTCCGGCTGATGTACTTGATGCAATAATTGCTAAAAGTGCAACCTGAACTATAATTAAAGGCGTCAAAACGACTCCATAAGCTTGTGCAAGGAATATTACCGCAACAACTTGGAGCAATGCAGTTCCATCCATATTTAAAGTTGCGCCGAGCGGAATAACAAAGCTTGTAACTTTATGAGATATACCTCTTTTTTCACAACATGCTATTGTAAGAGGAAGTGTTGCTGAAGAACTTGCTGTTCCAAAAGCTACCATCATAGCTTCTGCTATAGCTGCATATAACATCAACACCGGCACTTTAGAAAATATTTTCAAAAATATAGGATAAACGATAAACATTTGAATGCCAAAACCCAAGGCAAGAACTCCTAAATACTTAGAGATAGCCATAAATATATCAATTCCAAAATGCGAAACCGCAACTGCCGTTAAAGCGAAAACACCCGGAGCGGCAAAGCACATAATCCAATCAGTAATTTTCATGGTCGCTGCAAATATTGACTCAAAAAAGCTTACAAATGGTCTGTTTATTTCACCTACCTTGGCTAATGCGACAGAGAAAAATACGGCAAAAACAATAATCGGTACCATTTCGCCGGCCGCTATAGACGACAACGGGTTTTTAGGTACAAATCCTAAAATGATATTGAGCAAATTTCCTCTTTGAGCTTCAATTGTCGCTGCCACATGTGACTGTATATCCGTTGCTATATCAGAAGTTATGTAAGTTGCTGCTCCAAGTCCCGGTTTAATAAGAAGTGCCAAACCGGCTCCAACGACCACTGCTACTAATGTTATAATCGCATAATAAAATATCATCTTAGTGCCGAGTTTCCCGAGTTGCTTGCTATCGCCAATGCTCGTTATACCTATAACTATAGCTGATATAACGAGAGGAATCACCACCATTTGAATAAGGCGTATAAACAATTGACCTATAAAATCAAGTGTTGCCATAATCATAGGGTTTTGATGAGTATGAAGCCACACTCCGCTAATAATACCTAATATCAAACCTACAAAAATATGCCAATTCCTTTTTAACCCCAATCCGAGTGCTATTAAAACCTGCATATATAATTTCATATAATTTAACCTCTCTTAATGTTACTTAACCAGTCTATTGTACTATTTTTCATTCAAAATTACAAGCACAATGTAAGATTTGTACGAATATTATAGAAATTTTAACTTTTTTGTTAAACATAAATTTTCAAAACTTTTAATTATTTAATTCGTTAATTATATTTTTTATTTCTTCTGAAATATCGGAAGGTTCATTAATATTATCTCTCACCAGTTTCGCAAAATCTGCTTTTTTAAATTCATGCAAACCCTTTAATCTGAATAATTCAGAAAGCACCTTTGCAGTAGGTAAATCTGATATCAAGTCCGTTTCTGAAACAGTCAGAAAGTTCTCAAAATGTTTATTAATAGTTTTTATAATTAATGATTTTGGAAGCAAATCTTCAAATTCGCCACAAGTTACTGTATGAATTTTATCTGTTTTACGAAGTTTTGGTTTTATTTGGTTAATATTTTCTTCCGCATCTTTGTCCAATAGAATGTATATCGGTAGTTTTATTTCATTTATAAGCTTATAATACATTTTTACTACTTGATTTTTACCTCCGGCTGCTATGATTTGAACTCCGTTTTTATTAAAATCCTTACCAAGATATTTTGAAAATTCAGGCAAAAGAATTTCTTCCGTAATACCTTCCGCTAATATTACTTTTTCTATCGGATACTTTAAGACATAAGCTTCTCTTAAAAATTTTAAATCATGCATTGTATAATTCTCAATTAAACACTTTAGCCATAATAGATTAATTGATGAATCTTTCGCAATTAAATCTATAACTGCATTAAAATTAATTTTATTATTTAAAAATTTTTGTGTCTCATTATCATTGTAATAAATCGAATTTTCATAATTTTTAATTATGTGGTTTATGTCATAATTTGGTTTGATTTTGCAATTAATTTCAAATAAACCGGTATTTATTATTTCTTCTGCAATTTGTGTAATTTCTCCATAATCCATATTTAAAATATCTGATTTTTTAAACTTAGGTTCTATCAGACATTCAATCAATATGTCGGAAAAAACACGCAAATATTTTTCTTTTGTATTTTTAAACCTTGTCAGTCTGTTGACAGATATTAAAATTTGTTCTTTTGATAAATTTTTAAACTTCATATTATAGAAATTATACCATAGTATTGGATTAATGTACTTTAATATCCGTCTTATATTTATTTAATTCTATTCCGAGTGCAAACATTGCAAAATCATATTTTACAGGATCATTCGGACAAAATTTTCTTAAAGGAATCATTAATTCTTCAACAGCTTTAAAATCGTTGCTTTTTCTGTGTAACAAGCCCATTGCTCTTGAAATACGAGCAACATGGACATCGAGTGGAATCAGAAGTTCGGAAGGGGTGGCAAACTTCCAAATTCCTGAATCAACAGGCGGGTTTCTCACCATCCACCTTAAAAACATATTCATTCTCTTCATAGCGCCACCGTTTGCAGGGTTTGGAATCATGTGATAAAATCCTTGTCCAACCGTTTTTGGTGCTAATGCATAAAAATAATCAACAACAGAATTGATTGACGAACAAATTCTGTTATCCAAAAATCCTTTTTTATATCCGTATTCAAACAATTCTTCCAACCCTTTTGATTCATTATAAAGTTTCGATAAAATTTGAAAAACAGGTATTATATCATAATCTTTTGAAAATCTGTATTCAACGCCTTTTAGGGAATTAAAATCGCCGTTTGTTACAAATCCTTTAATATCTCCATTTGCTTTTGCAAAAATTTCTTCAAGTTTTTTTATAAATATTTTTCGATTGCCATAAGCAAAAAGCGAAGATACAAAAGCTAAAATTTCACAATCTTCTTTGCATTTTCCCCTATATAGAAATTGTATCGGGTCATCTTTTATAAAATCAGGTGTTTCATATTTTAAAACGAGTTTATCCAATTCTGTTTTTGATATCATTTTTATTCCTTATTTGTTTAAAAAATTCTTCCAGTATTTTATCACATTTTTCTTCTAATATACCGCCGTATATTTTCAAACGATTTGCTCCAATAATCGGATGTGAAAGCAAACCGCCATATTGAACATTGTATGAACCAAAATAAACGGTTTTTATACCGCTTTCAATAATTGCCCAGCTACACATTGGACAAGGTTCAAGCGTAACATAGAGTTCACATTCACTTAGCCTTGATGTATTTAAAGCTTTTTGTGCCAGTTTAATTGCTAAAATTTCGGCATGAGCAGTTACATCATTATCAAGCTCACGCCTGTTATGTGCAGAAGCAATAATTTGTCCGTTTCTTTTAATAACACACCCTATCGGAACATCTTTTATGCATAATTTTGCTTGTTCGATTGCATTTTGCATAACTATACGCCCCATTTCTTATATAAAAACTGAATTTTACAATTTGGAATCCGTTTCTCCCCAGATTTCATCATCATAATAACCAAGTTCAAGGTGTCCGACAAGAACTGTATCGCCATTTTTAAGACCACGTTTATGAAGTTCATCAAATACACCCATACTTTTCATAATATTTTGAAGTCGTATAACTTGCTCAGTGTTTCTTATGTCAGTAACTTTTGAAAGCCTGTTTATTTTACCGCCTGTTACCATATAAGCATCTTTTGCGAGTTTTACAATTTCAAACGAGCTGTCGTCATTATTATATGCATCCACATCTTCATCTATTTCTATTTCGAATTCGGGTTTTGGAATTTCATCAACCTTTTTTTCAATAAAATAAAGTAATTTTTCTAATCCTTGTCTTGTAACGGCAGAAATTGCAAAAATATCGCTTGAATAATTCTCAAAATCACTTATATATTTATCAACTTCTTCTTCCATAATCGCATCAGTTTTGTTAAGAACAACTATTTGATAAAGTTCACTAAGCGACTTAGAATGTTTTTCCAATTCTTTATTGATAATTTTGTAGTTATTCAACGGGTTTTCAGCAGTCAAGTCTACTATATGTACAAGAAAACGACATCTCTCAACATGTCTTAAAAATTCATGTCCCAAGCCGACACCATCTGATGCACCTTCAATAAGCCCGGGAATATCGGCAATTACATAAGAACCACCGTCTGATTTCTTGACTACACCTAAATTTGGTACAATTGTTGTAAAAGGATAATCAGCAATTTTAGGTTTTGCAGAGCTTACAGCGCTGATAAAAGTTGACTTACCTGCGTTTGGCATTCCCAATAAACCGATATCCGCAATAAGTTTCAATTCTAATTCCAATACTCTTTCAATACCGGGTTCTCCGGGCTCGCAAAATTGAGGAGCTCTTTTTTGTGCAGTTGCAAACCTTGCATTTCCTCTACCGCCTCTTCCGCCTTTTGCTATTAAAACTTTTTGTTCAGGTTCAATTATATCAGCTATAATTTTACCGCTTTTTAAATCTCTTACAACAGTGCCGAGCGGAACTCTGATAATCGTATCTTTGGCGCAAGCACCGTGCATACCCTTGATTCCACCGTTTTCTCCGGATTCTGCTTTATACACAGATTTAATTTTAAAATCCAAAAGGGTTGACATATTTTCATCAGCTATGAAATATATGTCACCGCCATTTCCTCCATCACCGCCTGCCGGCCCGCCTTTATCAACATATTTTTCACGTCGCCAAGCGACCATACCGTTTCCGCCATGACCTGAGATTACTCTTATTTTTGCTTTGTCTAAAAATTTAACCATGTTTCCGAATGTAAGTTTTAATTATAAACTTTTTATTGTACTATAATGATATTATGAACAAAATTAAAAATACATTATTCAGTAACAAACCTGTTACAATAGACGAAAATTCGCTTATTATGGCGATAGAATCCAGTTGTGATGAAACGGCATGCGCAATAGTTAAAGGCGGACGAGAAGTTTTATCAAATGTTGTGGCTTCGCAAATCAAAACACACGAAAAATTCGGAGGAGTTATTCCTGAAATTGCAGCAAGAGAACACTTAGAGGCAGTAAATGTAGTAGTAGAGGAAGCTTTTAAGCAAGCAGGTTTGAACGGAAATAAAATAGATGCCTTTGCAGGAACAGTAGGCCCCGGTCTTGTGGGATGCTTGCTTGTTGGAATGAATGCTGCAAAAACATTGGCACTTGCTTATGACAAACCTTTTATAGGCATAAACCACTTAAATGCTCATTTGGCGGCAAATTTTATTGATACGGATTTAAAACCGCCATTTATTGCACTATTGGTTAGTGGCGGACATACACAAATTATAGAGGTAAAATCGTATTCAGAACAGAATATTATTGGTGAAACGATTGATGATGCTGTTGGAGAAGCTTATGATAAAGTTGCAAGGCTTATCGGATTGCCTTATCCAGGTGGGCCTAAGTTGGATAAAATGGCACATGAGGGAAATCCTTTTTCGTTCAAACTTCCCGAATGTAAAGTTGACGGATATAATTTTAGTTTTAGCGGTTTAAAAACGGCAACCTTAAGACTCGTGAAATCATTTGAAGGAAAAGATTTACCATTGGCCGATATTTGTGCAAGTTTTCAGGAATGTGTTTCTTCAACTTTGTACAAAAAAGTTAAACATGCCCTTGAAGAAAAGGGTTATAATCAAGTTGTTTTGGCAGGTGGAGTTGCTGCTAATTCCGAAATCAGAAGAAAAATATTTTCATTGCAAGATTTTGGGTATAAAGTTTTTGCACCACAAATGAAATATTGTACGGATAATGCAGCCATGGTTGCAAGTGCTGCGTTTTTGTTTGATAATACATTTGATAATATTGATGTGGAAGTGTTCTCAAGAGTATAGTTTGATTGATAGATTTCAATTGTAAAAAAATGTAAACTACATGTCCTAAGAATAGCAAAAAAAATATTTCAGCTAACTTTTTATATATAGGTAATGGTAGGAATTTGTATGTTGGAAGCAGTAAAGTCTTCTAAAAATGAAATAATTTTTTCAGCCAAGCAGTCGGATGAAAAGAAAAAGACTGTTGATGAAACACGTATTTTACCAAACAATTATTCAACCAGAACCGCTCAAAAATTTCAAAAGACATCAAGTGCTTTTCTTGATTATCCGATAAAAGGATTAAAGGGGGATGTAAATTCAAATTTCTACGAATTTCTTACCATGGGAATAGTTCCTTATTTGGCAGGTAGTGCAACATTTATGTTTGTATTTAATGCTGTAAATAAACACCTGAATTTATTTGAGAAAGAGAAAGCTTCGACATACGGTAAAAAAATGGCACTTGGGGTTGTTTTATACGGACTTATGAAAAATATTTCAAAAAGTTTAGTTACAAAACCCGTAAAAATGGCAACAGGCGTAGATGTAGAAATGCCTTATGAAAACATTGTTTATCCATTACCAAAAAATGCGGGAGAAGAAGCGAACATAGAGGTTCAACACCAACAAAGAAAAGTTTTTGACAGCAAGGAATTTTACCGTAAAGATTTGTTGCAAAGAGAATATTTTGACAATGTTGCGAGCAAATTGGGCTTAGGAGATAACTTAAACGATTCCATATCCGAAACATCACCAATTATTCAGAATATTGTTGCTACATCAAATACGGCAAAAAGTCTTTCATCATATTGCTGGGCGGCTGTTGGTGTCGGACTTGCAGTTCAGGATTCTTGGCTTGACTTTTTCGGTTCAATTTCAAATAGAAAAAAATATACTGCTCCAAAAGATGCAAACTTCTTTAAAAAATTTAAAGATTGGAATGTTAATGCAATCAAAAATATTACGAAAAGCACTGTTTCGTTTGTAAAATCATTTGGAAATGCATTTATACAAATGTGGAAAGGCAAAGAAGGGTCTTTCTTTTCAAAGCATACCGGAAAGATTTTAATAACTTTTGCTAAACTTGCAACAACCTTCTTGACAGCAAATACAATTATAAGAGCTAAAAATATGGCAAAAAATAAAAACAAAGATACGATAGATCGAAATAAGAAAACAACGGTGATATAAAATATGGCAATTCAATCAGTACAATTGAATACAAATAATACAGACCTTCAACAACCGAGGGCCGTAAAGCCATATCGAGAAGCTGAAGGCATTGTCAGAACGAAAAGGAAAGTCAAACCGCTTCCGCCAAAAGGGCATCTTGTTGATGACAATCTGGCAACCGGCACAAAATACTTCTTCAAAGACATTGGTTATGATATGAAATCCGTTAAAAACGGTTTCTATGGGACTGCCAATGATCATCAACTCGGCAGATTGAATGATGTAGGATTAAGACTAGGCGGTATTGGGATTGCAACTTATCTTGCTTCAATAACTACGAATCCTAAGGCTAGATTAATGGAATATGTTGGACTTGCAGCATTTTTAACATCAATGGCTTTGTATCCGAAAATTGCAATAAATGCTCCTGCACGAATTGTTCATGGCTATGATATTGATAAACAATACATTGACGATCAAGGAAGGAAAAAATCAGTTCATCAAGATAGCAACTATATTCCTTACGATATGTATAATGGTGCAAATAAGGGCGAGGATCTTGATGCTATCGGTGACAGAATGGGAATTCCACGAGATATAAAGAATAGACATGATGTAATACGAGAGCAAATGAGGAAAATTGCAACTCAGAATAATACATTATGGATGCTTACAGCCGGTTTTGCTACCCCTGTAATGACAGCATTACTTTGTTCGGGGATTGAAAAATATATCGTTTCACCCGGACTTGAAAAATCAAGAAATACAAAATATAATGCTCAAATTCAAGCGATGCTTAAAGAAGCTACTGCAATGGATAATAATGTAAGTAATATAAAAAATTCTCTGGGCGAAAGTGTTAAAAATATTCTTTCAAAATATGAAGGAAAAACAATTTCAGCGGAAGCCGTTGAAGAAATAAAATCATTACTCACAGCGAATACTGATGATATTTTAGCAGAAGGAATAAAAACTGACATTGATGAATTGCTTTCAAGTAATAAGCTTATTAAACTTGATAAGAAATCCTTGAAAAATATCATTGAAACTTCTCAAAAATCTATTGGAGGCAGACAATCAAATTTTGTAATTGAAAACATTATTCCTTCACAAGAAGAAATTGAAGCTGTCATAAAATTAATTAAACCTGATTCTGATATAACCAAAGGGATAGAGTTGACTGAAGAAGAATTTGTTAGTCTTAAGTCGGAAATATCAGATTTGGCGAACAAGAAAATAGAAGCAACAACCGGAGTAGCCGCAAAACATAAATCTTATTTAAAACAAGAATTGGGGAATTATGTAAATGCTTTTACAGCTGAACCAGTATCATCAATCACAAAAGAAACAATTGAAAAAACTTCTGATTTTGCAAAAGTTATAGGTGATTTTGCAAAGAAAGCAGAGATTCTTGACAAATGCGAAAACTTTAAATTTGAATACGCACCTGAAACCGTCTTAGCGAATTATTACGAAAAATTCCAAACAACTCTTGTAAAACAACTTGGAATTTCACCTAAGGATTACAAAAGAATGAGTAATGACAAAGCTTTTGCACAAAAAATTCTTGATGAAAAAATGACTGAGCTTTGTAAAAATGAAAATAAATACAGAGAAACCTTTGAAAAATTGGGTAAAATATTCGAACAAATGGAAACTGCTTTGCACGGTTCAACTGAAAGTTCACAAATAAAAGATTTAATAAACGGGATAGAACTCGTATACGGCAAGACAAGTGAGCGACTAACAGCTTTGGGAATCGGTAAGGAAACCGCAAAAAGCCTTATGAAAGGAACAACTTCCGAAATTACTTCTAATGAAGATTTGAGAGATATCCTTGATGGTATTGCCGAAAACAAATTCAGACATTCAGGCGGAAGTGATATAGAAGCTCTCAAATATTATTCTAACGGAAAAGGTTCATCTAAAAATATAAGAATAAGCAGATTGATAAACAGATATCAGGGTGAAGCGAATTCATTCTTCCGTGTATTGCATACTTTGGATTTTTATAAAAGAGCTGCCAACCCTAATGAACTTATGCAATATTCTTCTGCTAATGATTCTAATTATGTAGAAAATATTATAAAACAAGTTAAACTTGCTATGACGCAAGGTACAGACCCTGACTTCACAATGAAAAACGGAATAGAAAATCCTCATGAATACAAAGATTTTTATAATATAGGCTGGTCAACGGAATATGAAAATTTCGGTTCAACAAAACAAAAAGGAATAGTAACAGATACGGCAAAGGAAGGTCTGGAAAAGAGCAAAATTAACGGAAGAAGGTCTATATTTGAAAGATTGCAATATTATATTTCAAGATTTAAAAATGTTGTAGCAAATGATAGAACATATTTTGTAAAACCCGAACATATACTTGATGACGGAATACGAAATATATACAGAGATATCGATTTAACCAGTGAATCCAAGTTTAATTTGGTTGCACAAAACCCGGTTGATATGTTACAAAAAGCAGCAAGTAAAATGCATGCTGACAGAAAGTGGATAAAATCCGTAGGAATACTCGGAGGAAGCGTTTTGGGTGTAACATTGTTAGCACAGTTTGGTTTTGGTAAACTTAAAAACAAGCAAAATTTACAAAAAATTGATAAATCAGAGAAAAAACAAAAGCAGGTGAAAAATGAAGTTAGCAAATAGCATTATGATTGGAGCAACGACTCCTATATTAAGCTTTAATGCGCACCCGTCAAGTGATGGGAAAAAGACTTTTGTTGAAAAAAATAACAGTGAACTTGTTAATCAATATTTAGAAGCTACTGCAATTTCAAACGCACCTGTTGTGAAAAAAGTTGATAAAAGCAATCTCTATTCAGAAAATTATCAAAATAATTTAAGGACAATGATTCAAAATAATGAATCTGTCATGATTGCAATTGCACCAAGATTGTTTACGGCTGTTGATAAAAACGGTGATGAAAAAATTACAATTTCAGAAGGTGAAAAACCAGGAACTTTTTTAAGTGCAATAAACAGGTTGGATGAACTTAAAGAAGATGGGTTTAATACGATACATTTACTTCCGATTCATCCTACAGGGAAGAAAAAAGCAATGGGAACGGCAGGTTCTTTGTATGCACCTGCAAAGTTTGTTACGGATGACGGACACTTGGCAATTGACCCGACACTTATTGATTCAAATGATAAAAGAACACCTGACGAGCAATTCAAGGCATTTATTGACGAGTGCCATAAACGTGACATAAAAGTTATGATTGACCTTCCAAGTTGTGCATCGGTTGATTTATTTGAAGCAGAACCTGAATTAATGGCATTCGGGCGAAACGGTGAAGATAAAACCCCTCAAGGGTGGACTGATATAAGAATGTTTGACCCTTGGGATGATGAAACAAAAAGGACTCTTAATCCTAAGCTTTTAGAAATGCATAAACAATATGTTGATGCTTGTATAGATTTAGGGATAGATGGTATTCGTGCGGATGTTGCGAGAGCGAAACCGACTGAATTTTGGGATATTATAATTCCTTATTCTCACAAAAGAGATCCTGAATTTGCTTGGCTTGGTGAAACATATACTTATGAATGTGCTTCGCCTCAAGTCAATATGCCTTATGACAGACCGGAAGATTCGCTAAGAGCAGGTTTTGATGAATATTACGGTCAATATCACATATTTCACGAATGGAGTACGGCAAAAGAATTTAATGATTATGTAAAACTTAATCTTGAAATGTCAAAAAGATTACCGGCAGGGAAAACTTGCATCGGTTCATTTATGACACATGATGACAAGTCCGCAATGATTCATGGCGGTCAAAACTACTGCAATATGACAACAATAATACAATCAACAATTCCGATGTGTAATCCTTATTTTGTAGACGGTTTCCAGACGGGTGATTATTATGATTATTCTTATGCTGACCAATATAGTGAAGAAACCGTTACAGATAATCATACAATGGATGTTCATTCAAATCAGCTTGATATATTTAATCTTTCAAGAAAACCGGGCGGAGAATATCCTGATATGGAAAGAGTTTTAAGAGAAACTCTTAAAATGAGAGCCGAAAATAAAGATTTATTTGCGGATAGAAGGAGTAGTTTTATTGAACTTGAAAAAGTCGGAGATTTGAAAGACCAAATTATTGCTTACGCAAGACATAACAACGGAAGAACGGCAATTGTTATTGCAAATAAAAATCCTAACCGAAGATTGACTGGCACAGTGCTTGTTCCTGAGTTAAAAAGCAAACAAAAACTCGTAAATATGGCACCTAAATATGGTGAAGAAAGCGAATTTCAGGTCGCAAAAGGTGAAATAAGAGTCAATTTAGCACCTTGTTCCGCTTATGTTTTTGAAGTAAAAACCCCTCATATTCAAAAAGCAAGAAAAGGTCATGTCTACAAACAAAAAGTTAAAGATAAACAAATATAATTTATGCGTGGTAACATTAAATAAAACCGAAGAAAAGAGGGTGTCCAAAAAGTGAACTGAGTCCTAAAAACCAGACAAAGAAAAAAAGGATGGTTCAAGAG
>JAKSUR010000023.1 GCA_024408765.1 bacterium
GAACACACCTTTTTGTGGGTTCGAGCGACCTGTGAGCAGAGTGCGGAGGATTTTTCTTTGGAAGAAACGAAGTTTCTGAAAAGAAAATCCGTAGACACGTTTAATGCGAACAGGTCAAGACAATCCCATCCCCTCTGGATTTTTAACCAATCGTGGTTTTTTATTTGGGATGAGGATGAGAACACACCTTTTTGTGGGTTCGAGCGACCTGTGAGCAGAGTGCGGAGGATTTTTGCGAAATTCTATCCTCTCCATTTGGAGAGGATTCAAAAAAGTAATGTGCTAAAATTCGCACCCTACAAACTTTTGTCAGCTTAAATGTTGAGTTTCACCCGTCCTGTTTATTAAAAAGTTAATTAAAAAAGCAGATGGTTGTCGTATCAGACAACCATCTTTGAGTTGTATTTATTTGACAGATAATTTACTTTTTGTTAATCAGTTGCAATATCATCAAAAACCTTTTCTTTGTTTAAATTTTTTATTTCTGCTTTACTTTTTTGGATGGCACTTGCTTCGCTTCTTTCAATATCACCTGCTATATCAGAAATCTCATTTCGTAAGCTTGACATTGCTTTATTTTTATCACTAGGACCTAAAATATCAACTATCTTATTTAGTTCATTATTATATTCGGTTTCTTTGCCTTGCCACTTACCATCAACAACTTCACGAGCCAACTTTTCAATATCATCAGCACATCTACTATTCAAATCAGCTAGGTTTTTTCTTGATTTGTCAATAAACGACTTAGTATGTTCAATTTTTTCCTCTAAGGCTTTAATTTGCTCATTAAGGGCATTTCTTTTTGCAATTGATTCAACATCAACCATATTCGGATTATTATATTTAGCGTACTCATTCTTTAATTTTGCTAACTTATCCTCAAAGTTCTTTAAATTGGTCTTAGCATCTTGTAGTTCACTTTTAATTTGAGGAATATTCTTTCCAGTCGTTTGACGAAATGTTGCTAATTCTCTTGCTTCTTTTTCTTTTAGTCCCTTCTGCCATACTTGATCATACTCTTTTTCTTTGTTTTTACGTTGCTTGCTCAACCATTCTTCATTTTTTTTATCACTATCTGCTATTATTTGTCGTTCTTGTTCAAGTTCTTGTTCAAGTTCTTGTTCATATTCTTTGTAATAATCTTTTTCAGCTGTTTCTTCAACTTTCTTTTCAACTTCTTTTTCAGTCGTTTCTTCAACTTTCTTTTCAACTTCTTTTTCAGTCGTTTCTTCGATTTTATTTTGGGCTTTCGCAGCGGCTTCTTCGGCATTCTTTTTGGCTTCCGCAGCGGCTTCTTCGCCTTTCTTTTCAACATTCTTTTCGGCATTTACAACTGCATTTTCAGCTTTTTTAAAGAAGTTTTTATAACCCGTCTTTATATTTTCCATAAAGCCGGTTTCTTTACCCGCTTTTTCCAAGATATTCTTACCATGACATCCGGCATAAATCGTTGCTCCGATTGCAAGTAATGTAGCTGCAATTCCTATTGTTTTGCCTGTATTATTTTTATTTGACGATTCATAAGTATCACTATCAGGTGTGCGTTCGTAGTCATTTCCACGCATCGTGACATACTGTCTGTTTTGCGTTTGTTCTTGATTTGGTGCTTCAACCTGATTTACTTTTGTGTCAATTGTGTTAATCATAATATTATTTCCCTTTTCCTTTACTATTCCTATCATTATTAAAACATTGAAAAACAAAAAATTGCCTAATGCAGACACAGCTTGCCTCATATCATATCATATCATATCATATCATATAGCAGATTTTACAAGGGTTTTCACCTTATTGCCAACCCTCAAAATTCGTCTTTACATTTCGTTACATTTACCCCGAAATCATCTGATTTTTGCAAACTATTTACAAATATTATAATTTCGTCCTTGACAAGACATTTGTTTTTTTTGTGTGTTTATTGTTTTTAAAAAACTCCGAGATTTTAACCTTTTTATTGAATATTATTCAGTTTAGTGTTAATATAGTTATTGCCGTACTCCACGGGGAACTAGCGGCTCCCTCGACCCGAACGCATTGCGGGGTGCAGAGCCTGCTGTGAGGGACATATAAAATTCCGTAATGTTTTTAATATTGTTGACAGTTTAGAATAATATGGCGTAAGATATTGAACCGTGTCAGGATGGAAACATAGCAGCACTAAAATAACCCTTGCGGGTGTATTAATTCTAAAAAAGAGATATTAAGCTCAAAACCGAATATTTATATGTTTCGATAGGCAGTGGTACGGTTTTTATTACTTAGTTTCGGTATAATTATTTTAACAAAATCGACCTCATCCTTTGGTGAGGTATTGATGACAGTCATCATATAGCAATATGATTGAAAAGGGAAAAAGTTTAATCTAAAATGGTGGTATGATAAGAACTTTGTTAATAATATTATTAATGTTTTTTAATTTATATCCTGCATTAGCAATCACTGCCGAAAGTTCAGAAAAGGACATTAATGCAGTCAGAGAAACGTATAAACTTAGAGGTCAAATTGAATATGATGACAATGAAGTCGAAACTATTTATCTTGATGATAGTATAGAAAAGCCAAAGGTTAATATTCCTCAAAAAACGCTAACCGTTCCTGTCAGAATCTTAAATATAACTTCTAACGCCAATACTCCGAGAAGTGCGCTTGCAAGATCAATGACTATAAGAAGCGGTTTAACCGATATAATGCCTTTGTCAGGCAGTTTGGCGGAAAACATCGGCGGGTTTTCATACGGTCAAACTTGGGGGCAAGAGCTTTCTTATGCACAAATGGAGGATACAACCTCTTTCTTTATAAAGTATAATTTCCCAAAATATTTTTCACTCACAAGTTCAATAAGGCAAGCTGCGAATCAGGATATCGGTACGCAATATAATATATTAAGAATCGTTCCCGAATGGCGCATTTCAGACAGATTGACATTAAAAAATTCATTCAGCAGTTATATGAATTTACCCAAAAATAAAAACGAATTAACCATAGTTTATACACCTTCTTTGAAAAAATATGCCGATTCTTTGAAATTTGAACTCGGTGTTGCTCAATCGTATTACAAAGACGGTCGACAAAGTTCATCTATGTCATTGTCAACGGGTTTTAAGTTGTAATAAGTCAAAAATTTATATATAATAATAAACATGGAACGACAAAGAAAAACTCAAAAACCGCCTAAAAAAGTGGTTAATACCGATAAAAATAAGAAATCTGCGAAGAAATCAAGGCTAAAATCTTCATCTGAATGTTCTAAAGGAGGCTTTTATTATTCTTTTTTGACGGTAATTTTATTGTTATGCCTTGTGCAAATAACAATTAGTGCAGTTTTAAATATTTCTAAAATTATTTCTTATAAAGCAAAAATTATACAAATTACTAATACTAAAAATGCTGCACAAGCATTGAATGACCAACTCCATGACAGTATTAACAATTTTTCAAATGTTGCAGGTTTAGAAGCCATCGCCAGAAATAACTTGAAAATGTCATCTGATGATGAAGTTATGGTAATTATTAATACTCCCAAAACAGACACTGCAAAAGAAAAATCCAAGAAAAACGGTATTTTTGGTGATTAAAAAAGCACCGAAATATGTTCGATGCTTTTTTACATTATTATTTAAGTTTATATAAGTTTTTCTTTTTCTTGTTTACGTTCTTCGTGTGTGTCTATCATATCCTGCAATTTATCCGGCATTACCGTATTTTGCGCAACGGATTTTTTCTGCAAGCCTTGTTCTAAAATTTGAACTTCTTTATTTTTTAAAGTTTCACTTGCTTCAACAACATCTCTGTCATTATAAAATTCTACAACATTTATACAATTTTCACTCGGAGATGATATTTCGGCAACTTTTTTCTGCACATCATAACTTACCCAATCATCAGGTATTTCTTCCATTGAATTATAATACTCACCATTAGGCGCAAGTCTTTTTTGAACCTCTTTTTCAAGCACTTTTTGTACATAAGCTTTTTGGCTTTTAAATCTGCATGGAATTACAATCTCAGAACCTATAACTTCTTCCGGGTCACGTTTTTCGTATTTTTTAAATATCTCAGCAACTGTTTGAAGATGTCCTAATTCAATATCAAGGAAAATCTCCCAATATTTTTTTATTTCTTCATCAGTTTCATCTTCTACACAAGTATAATAATTACAAACCTCTGTGAATTCATGAATTAAAGCTTTTTCAAGCATTGTTTCATTGGGGTCAATGAGCGATTCGTACATTGTTACATGTTCTTCCTCGACATCTTTAATCTCTGCATAAGTTTCTCTAAGGACATGATCGCCATACATAAATCCGTGCTCAGCATAAAAATTATGAGTTTGTTGTTCGCCTGATAAAACAGTAAGTATATTAACTTTGGTTTGCGGAGTGGCTGTATTTTTATCATAATTCTTACGCAATCTTAGCCCGTTACAATTGTGATGGTGTTGAGTCGGCCTGCCAACAATTACATCCGTTTGACCTTTTACTATATCATTCGGCTCAACTCCTTCTTGCATATAAGCATATTGTGCGTATCTGTACAAGTGATCAAAATCTTCAAGCAAGCCAAAATTAAAAGTCTCTTTTACATATTTATCAGGCTCATTTTGCGCAAGCCAAGCTGTTAAATCGACTGCGACCTGTTCATAACCCAATGTCGTTTCCAAAACGGATTGATCGGCAGGTGATAGCCAATTGCAAGTTATTTGCTGTTGGTTTTCTATTCTACCGATTCTTGAAAGATTTACTCTATCCTCAAAATCAAGATTTTGCATAAATCTGTTTAATTGGTGTTTAAATCCCCAAGCCTCTACTTCTATTCCGTTCATAAGAATTTGTCTTGTTCTTGTATAACAATCTGCATGTTGTTTTTTGTATGGATTGCCTACTATTTGATGCCAATTTCTAAGCTGTTTTTCCAAACGTAAGCCTTTTTCTTTTAGCGGATTAAATGTCATAATTGACTCCTTTCGATTATATTATAAATTCAGACTGTGACTAAAAAGTTCTGCAACTTTTTTGTTATATTCACGTCCGTCATCTGTTGTAAAAAGGTTTTTCCAATGACTAAACGGTGTTCCGTCAATTGAATATGAAGGATTCGACATCATAAGTTGATGAGTATTTGTGTCATATCTGAGTGGAAACAAATCCTCCATTTGCATAAAGCTTGCTAATTTATCGCTCGGGTATTCATAAGCAAAAATCGAATTATTAATTCTTCTAAGGCGTTCTTCATAACTCCTTCCGCCTTCGTCATTATCGTTTGAAACTTCAATTCCTGGCGAATAATTTTTTGAATATTTATACTCAATTGATTCATCACGCACGGTATGAAAATCATTAGGTTCTATAAATCCCGTTCCCGTTGACAATCCTAGCTTTTCATATCTCGCAAAATCACCTGTGCTTTTTTCACCGACAAAACTTAAGTGTGTATTTCCGCTTTTGCTTCTTATTTCGTGAATAATATATTGCATTTGTTCATAAGAAGGCAATGCACCAACTCCTGTGTAATTTTGCATATCATATCCGCCTATATGCTTGGCAGAATCAATAAATATAGCTTCGAATCCTGTATTTATAAGTTCTATATGCGCTTTTATAAATAATTCAAAATGTTCATTGTTAGTCCAGTCAAATGTTATATCACTTCCGTCTTTTAAACCTATTTTTATTTGATCGGCAGAAATTACAGTTCTAAACCCTGTTTTAAGCCCATGAAAATGTGCTAAATTATTAAAAGCGGTAAATTGTTCATTTGGTGTTATTGTTTCTTTAATTTCATAATTAATAATATTTTGACTATAACCTGAGTTTAATTTAATCCCATATATTGAATTTTCTTCTTCCGCAGGTTTATTATATCCGTCCCCATAAATGTTAGGAAAAATTTGAGATAGAATAATGCAATTTGACCAACTTTTTGCGCTTGGAGGAATTGCAGGAAGAAGTTTTATTGTACTTATAAGTCCGTTTCTGCATAAATTTCCGCTCATCTCGGCAATTGCTCGGTTATTAATTTCTATATAGTTTGAAGTTACACCCCAATTGTCACCATAATCAGGTGTTAAAACTTTATCAGGAAATGTTTTATAAAAATTACCGTCTTGATTGAGTGTCATCAAAGAATTGACTGCATCTTTAACAGTTCTTTCTAAAAGGTCGGCAGGTACAATGTTTGCTACCCATTTTTTCATGTCTGATACAACTTGATTATTTAAAGTCCATTTATCAATATTAAGATTTGTATTATACTTTAAAGCTTTTAGCAATTTATTTACATAATTCATAGTTACATTTTATGAAATATAAATCGAATTTTTATTACTCAAAAGTTTAAATTTAAAGGATATAAATTTTATTTGTATTATAATAGGATTAATATTTTAGGTGGTTTGATATAATGACAGAAAATATTTGTAAAGTTTCAGATAAAAATGAAAAAAGAACGCTTATTGTAATTATATTTACAGTAGTTACGATGTTTGCAGAAATTTTATACGGTTATCTTACACATTCGATGTCACTTTTGGCTGACGGATATCACATGGGAACACACGCCGTTGCATTGAGTTTAACTTATATTGCATATATTTTAATTCGTAAACTTAGCAATTCACCACTGTTTCCAAACGGCACAGACAGAATCGGAACACTTGCAGCATACACAAGTTCAATATTCTTAGGCTTTACCGGCATATGGATAATAGCAGAAGCTTTTGAACGATTTATTCATCCTTTAAATATACAATTTAATGAAGCTATAATTGTCGCAATTATAGGACTTTTAGTAAATGCCGTTTGCATAGTAATTATGGGGCCTTGCGAAAATCATTCTGATGGTAAAAATAAGGATTACAATTTTAAAGCAGCATACTACCATATATTAGCGGATGCACTGACTTCAATTTTTGCAATCGCAGCTCTTATTGCAGGAAAATACTTAGGATTAGTATTCTTTGATTCTATAGTCGGAATTTTAGGGGGTATTTTAATTCTTAAATGGGCAATTGAGCTTCTAAAAGATACTGTTAAAATACTTATTGATATGAAAAAATGTTAGATAAGATATTTTTTATCCTTAATTTCATTCGGTAAAAATTGCTGATAAACATCAGGCGCATCATGCGTGTACACATATCCTTTTCCAAATCCGTATTTTTCAGCATCTTTGTAGTGCGAATCTCTCAGGTGCATAGGAGGCGGAAAGTCATTACCGCCTTCAATATCAGCCAAAGCCTTATCAATTGCGACACAAGCCTTGTTCGATTTTGGTGCATTAGCTACATAAACGACCGCATTAGCAAGCGGAATTCTTCCTTCGGGAAGTCCTATTATTTCAACAGCTCTATATGCACTTACGGCAATATTCATTGCATTTGGATCGGCAATTCCAACATCTTCTGCTGCACAAACAATCAACCTTCTTGCAATAAATCTCGGATCTTCTCCAGCTTCTATCATTTTTGCAAGATAATAAATCGCCGCATCGGCATCAGAACCTCTTAGACTTTTTTGAAACGCAGAGGCGCAGTCATAATGCTCTTGCTCGGAATATCTTGTATTTCTTTGACCGGTTATATTTTCTAAAATTTCTACCGATAAAAACCTTGTGTCATTTGAAAAATTGCTTGCAAAATATGAGTTTTCAACCAAATTTAAAGCTGTTCTGGCATCCCCACGAGCTATATTTACAATAAATTTAGTTACATCTTCTTCGTATTGAATCGGCTGATAATTTTTTTCAAGATACTGAAACCCTTTATTTATAATCTTAGCCATACTTATATTATTAATAGGATTAAGCCTTATTATCTGAACCCTGGATATAAGTGCAGGAATTACCTGAAAAGATGGATTTTCTGTCGTTGAACCTATTAAAAACAAAGTCCCGTTTTCAAGATGAGGCAAAAGGGCATCTTGCTGAGTCTTTGAGTAACGGTGGATTTCGTCTATAAATAAAACCGTTTTTTGACCGGCTCTGAGTGCTTCTCTCGCTTTTTCAACAGTTTCTTTTATCTCTTTTATTCCTGATGAAACAGCCGAAAGCTCTATAAATTGTGCAGTAACATTAGATGCTATTAATCTTGCAAGGGTTGTCTTTCCGCACCCCGGAGTTCCCCAAAATATAATAGAAAAAAGCCTTTGTGTTTTTAGTAAATTTATAAGCGGAGAATTTGGAGAAACGACATTTGACTGTCCCAAAAATTCATCCAAAGATTTGGGTCTTAATAATTCCGCAAGCGGAATCTGCTTATTAGATTCTTCCAATTGTGTAAATAAATCCATAACAATATATTATCATAGATAAAAAGAGAGTATTCATAATTTTACAAATACTCTCTTTTTATTAAATACAAACAACTATATTAGTTTGATTTTTTTGAAGGAATCCTCATTGCATAGAATGATCGAATTACAAAAATCAACGCCAATATAAGCAATATTAAACCTGCCGGTTTAGCATAATTTTGGAAAGCAGGGTTAATAGCAATTTCCATTGCCAACAAACCGAATAATGTTGTAAATTTAATTATCGGATTCATTGCTACTGATGAAGTATCTTTGAAAGGATCACCAACCGTATCACCGATAACCGTTGCCGAATGCAAGTCAGTTCCCTTTTCTGCCATATCAACTTCTACAATCTTTTTGGCATTATCCCAGCAACCGCCTGCATTTGCCATAAATACCGCTTGGAATAAACCGAATACGGCAATTGCTATAAGATAACTAACGAAGAACGATACCGGTGTTGCAACATCACCGTTTGGTGAAGAAAGACATGCAAGTGCAAGTGCAAATGCAAACAATGCAATAAAGATATTATACATACCTTTTTGTGCGTATTGTGTACAAATTTTTACAACTTCTTTTGAATTTGCAAGATTTGCACTTTTTTCATCCGCTTCACCAAGATGAATATTTTCCTTAATATATTCAACCGCTCTGTATGCACCTGTTGTAACAGCTTGCATTGATGCACCTGAGAACCAGTAAATCACAGCACCGCCTGCTATAAATCCTAACAGTGTGTATGGATTCAAGAGGTTAAGTATTGTTTCAGGTTCTATTTGCAATGTTTCTTTTATTACAAGAATTAATGAAAATATCATTGTTGTAGCACCAACAACAGCCGTACCGATAAGTACGGGTTTTGATGTTGCTTTAAATGTATTTCCCGCACCGTCATTTTCTTCAAGATATCTTTTTGCATTTTCAAAATCAGGTGTAAATTCATAATATTTTTCAATGCCTTCTTTAACACCGTCGACTTCTTCAATTAATGACAATTCATAAACTGATTGCGCATTGTCTGTAACAGGCCCGTAAGAATCTACTGCAATTGTAACAGGCCCCATTCCTAAGAAACCAAATGCCACAAGACCAAAAGCAAATACTGACGGATAAATCATCGTATCAGCAGGAATGTGTAGGCTTGCAAAATATGCAAGTCCCATTAATAATACGACAATTGAACCAATCCAAAAACCTGAAAAGTTTCCTGATACAATACCTGAAAGTATTGTAAGAGAAGCACCGCCCTCTTTTGAAGCTGTAACAACTTCGTGAGTATGTTTTGCATGCGGACTCGTAAATACTTTAGTTGCTTCAGGTATAAGAGCTGCACCTAATGTACCGCAAGAAATTATTATTGAAAGAGTCAACCATAAGTTTTCAGGTAAATCGCCAAGTAAAGTCTTACTTACGCAGAATGTCATTACAATTGACAATACGGAAGTAATCCATACCAAGCTTGTAAGAGGAAACTCAAAATCAAATTTCTTTGTAGTTTTGTCATAAACTTTTGTTACAACTCCGTTTATCCAGTATGAAACAACCGAGGTTATAATCATAAGGAATCTCATTGTAAATATCCATGCCAGCAATTGTACTTGATTTTGTTGTCCCGCAACTGCCAGTAATATAAACGAAACAAGTGCAACGCCTGTTACACCATAAGTTTCAAATCCGTCTGCAGTAGGCCCGATTGAATCACCTGCATTGTCGCCTGTACAATCAGCGATTACTCCGGGGTTTCTTGGGTCATCTTCTTTGATGCCGAATTGAATTTTCATCAAATCAGAACCGATATCCGCAATTTTTGTAAATATACCGCCTGCAACACGAAGTGCCGATGCACCAAGTGATTCACCGATAGCAAAACCTATAAAGCATGCACCTGCAAGTTCTCCCGGGACAAAGAGCAGAATAACAAGCATCATAATAAGTTCTATTGATACTAACAGAACACCAATACTCATTCCTGCTTTTAAAGGTATACCCAAGATATCGACAGGCTTTCCTCTAAGTGCGGTAAATGCAGTTCTTGAATTTGCAAGAGTATTCATTCTGATTCCAAACCAAGCTACGAGGTATGAACCAAGTATACCTAGGACTGACCATCCTAATATAATGAATACCGAAGATGGTTTCATTCCTTGTAAATACCAGAAATAAAAAGCAATACATAAGCCAATCAAAACTTCTAATACAAGAAGGAATTTTCCTTGTTGAATCAGATAAGTTTTACATGTTTCAAAAATAGTATTACCGACTTCTTCCATTCTGGCATGAACTTGCACCTTTTTTACACGCAAAAACTCAATCAGTCCGAATATTACACCAACGATAGAAACAATAAGCCCTATAACCAAAAGGTTATAGTCACTTACACTTGCTTCCTTAATGTTTGGGACTACGAGAGAGGCTTCGCCTGCAAATGAAGGAGCACATAACAGCATCAAAAAAGATGCAAACAGTGATTTAAAAAATGTGTTTTTCATAAATCTTCTCTCCTTATATATGAAAAAATCATAAATCTGACACTAATTTATGCAAATATTATATAAAACCTTAATAAATATAGCAAGTATTACATTAATATAAACTTGCTGTTTATAATTAAATACTTGCCCCGTTATCTTTGATTTTATTCAATGCGCTTTTTGCACCTTCCAAATCTCGACAAAGTTTAAATACAAACTCGATAGAAGCCTTGTCTTGTTTTATGGCATCTTTTAATTTGTATATGTCAGAGAGTTGAAGTTTGTTGATATCTTCATCGGAAGCGTTAAACAAATATCTGTTAAGCAAAACTATCGAATCCGAGTCTACTCCGAAAACACCATGCTTAAAAGCATACCAGTTGTAAAAATGATATATAAAATAAAATTTGTTGATTTCACCTTTGCTTAAAACAAACATTTCGTTTGTTTTAAGCTTAAATCCGTTTCCCGTAAGAAGTGAAATATATAAAGCTTTTCCGCCTTTTTGCGGATATATAAAGCCTTCATTTTCACCTATTGAATAAATCTGTTTTGCATCTTTTATGTAATATACTGACGTTCCTTGACTTTTTATGTATTCTAAAAGTTTTTTAGGTTCATAGTTTGTTTGTTTTAGAAGATTGTACAGCTCTTCTTCCATTTTATTTTTTTCATCTTCTGCAAGAGAATCAAGTGTTAATGTACAACCGTTTTGAAAAAACTTTTTGCGTTTTGATAAGTTTTTTGCACCCAGTGTCTTATTTAGCTTAGCTTTCAAAAGATTTTCCTGTAAGGAAAAAATATAATATATAATATCTTTTATAATATTCATAAAATTATTATTACACTAATTAAACATTTGAACAACATTCACTAATATAATTGTTTTTCCTTCATCTCTTTAAACATTTCAAGCATTTTTGTTGCATAGATATTTGGACCCCTTTTTATTTGTTTAAGTTCTTCCAAACTCATTGTTTTTGCAAGCTCAATAATACTTGATGTATCTTGCATAAATGAAATTACTACGGTTTTCATTGCGGAAGACATATTTTTAAAGTATTTTATTGCCATATTGAATGCATTTGAACCCTTTTTTGCATTTTTCATACAAAACTCAATAAATCCAATAAGTCCTACTTTCTTTATGTAGTTATTAAGTTCTTCCGGATTATCGGAATTTAATAATTCTCGCTTATAATTTTTATCGCCTACGTCATTTGCAGTTTTGGAATTTGGTACAACAATTATGGGAAGAGAATCCTCCTGCGGATAATAAACAGTAGGATCCGGGTTTACATTGGGTTTATCTCCAATCGTAAAGCCTAAGCCACCATTATTTATATTTGTTTCCCGTGGTGAACTTGAATCAGGAGGACTAATTGGTGCATTTATATCTCCAGATAGAATTGAATAGTTGTTATTGGTTGCTTTATCCAATATTACATTGAACTCGTCTATTGTAATATTAAGTTCATCACCGTGCTCATCAACATAGGATTTTATGCCTTCGATTACATCACGATAATAATCTTCACCATGATTATAGTTATCTTCGTTCATTAACCCCAGTAAATATTTTTTATCTTCAGCGGTAATTTCCATATTGTTTGGAACACCGACCATTTCACCTGATGAAATAGCCTTTTTTCTGTTCAATTCATCAAGAAGTTGTTGTTCTTCATCTGTTAGTTCTTCGCCCTTACTAATTTTAGTATTTATATCATTCAGGGCATTTTTATTCTGTTCAATAAACTTAGTGGTTATTTTGTTTAGAGCTTTATGTGTAGTTTTAATATGTCTTTTATCTTTATATGAAGTAACTGTCGCAGTAATACCTTTTAAATCATTATTAGTCGGCGTATTACCATAATAATCTTCTGTTTCACTTATTTCAATTATATCTTTTGCCGTAAAACTGTTTGCGAATGCAGTTTTATCAGCTTCTAAATCCAGTGATTCCAACACTTCTTTTAAACCTTGAGAAATATTTTCAGATAATAAGTTCTTTACTACCTCTTTAAAAGCGACTTTTTCTTCTTCGCTTGAGTTAATAAGTATTCTACCAAAGGTTTGCATTTGGAGTTTTACAATTTTATCATGTGATTTATCTTTGTTATTCTCATCATTAAAAAAAACAAAAAAAAATGCTTTAATTGCTTCTTTTTGCTTTTTCGGCGAAACATTTGCAAACCCTTTTTCTCCTATTTCAGAATTAAAGTCGGCAAGTCGTTCACTTAACCCTTTTTTGTCACCATTTTGTTGTCTACTTGCGATTCCTTCTAACGACCATCCGGTATTTATCGCAGTTTTGTAATCTCTTGCTATTTTTGCAACAATATTCTTAATTTCATCATTATTAAGTCGTAAAATTTCATCTGCATTTTTATAATTAGTAAATGCTATTATAATTGTATTTAAGTCGATTTTATTATTTTCATCTATACCCAATTCCCTTTTTAATAATTTTATTAATTCAGCCTCGGTATAATATTGTTTTATTTCGGAATTAGTATTCAGATTATCCATTATACTGTTAACAGGTTTATCTTCTGACAAACCCCGTGCATCTTGCTGTGGAATACCACAATATTTTATTGGTGAAATACTACTATCTGGCATCTTATACCTCTATATATAAAAAGTATATAAAACTTTTATAATTTCATACTTTTACAATTTCGTTACAATTGTTAATATCCTTTTATTTCAAAATATCTAATTAGAAGTGTAGCGTCTTGAAAGTAAAATAGAAAAAAAATACAAAATCATATATTAGAAGCTACCGAATATTATTTAGGAAAAGATTCAATATATAATCACATATACAAAACAGGAATTGGATTAACAACATACCGTTAAAAGTTTTGGGATTCAAACCCCTAATAAAATGGCTCTTTCTGCCTAAGCGTTCCGCTTACTTGTTGAATCCACCTTTGTGTATTAAAATTTTAATTCTGTAGCAATAATTTGTTAAATTTTGTTAATACGAAAATTTTAAGCTATTGTTGAATTTAAGACTGTTTATCGGATTTTTAACAGTGTTATTGTGCAATTTTTGATATTCACTTGTTTTATTTATACAGTAATACTATGGTGTGGAGAATATAAGCAATATGTCATTTGAAATAAATGGTGCAAATGGTTATTATGACGGCAAAGTAAGTAATGATTCGGAAAAATATGGCAGAAATTCTGTGGCTAATCATATTGAATTTGTAATGACTCCATTAAAATCTGCAATGGAAAATGAGGCACCAATGCTGAATTTTATGCCAAATATTGGTACAATAGATGAAAATATCGGCAAGGCAGAAGTTTTTGCAAATAAAAATGATGAATATTTAAATTCTCTTCCTCCGTTAGAATATGAATACAGATATATGCCCGGTGGTAATTTTGATAAAGATGCACTTTTTGCCGCTGCAAAAGAGGAAATGGGTGCTGATAATATTACCGTTGAAGATTTTGAAAAAAATTATCTTCCGAATAAAGATTATACAGCTTCTGCACTGGATATAAACAAAGACGGCAAAATAGATATTCCTGAATATAGTGCAAGTGTACTCGCAGCAGATATTTTGAGTAAAGATGAGCCTGATGTTTCAAAAATTGACGGTTCAATGAATGCAAAAGGAATGGAAGTGGTTATGGCTTACGCTAAAAAAAGTAATTCTGATGCTGCCGTAAAATTGTATTCGCAAATTCATTCCACATATAATTTGAGTTTAAATGCATAGAAATTTGAAAAATATTTAAACAACATGTATAATATTTTTATGTATAAAATAAGGAGTGAATATGAGCGAAATTAATATTGAGAGCGATAATGGATGTGATATATTAAAAATTATTCCACAAGGTGTATGCAGTAAATTTATGCAAATAAAAATTAAGAATGATATTGTTTTGGATGCTGAATTTATCGGAGGGTGCTCAGGCAATTTAGGTGGAATAAAAATATTAGTACAAGGAATGAATATACACGAAATTGTGAAGAAACTGTCCAATATTCCTGGCGGAAACAAATCAACGAGTTGTCCCGATCAATTAGCACAAGGATTAAAGGCATATATTGAACAGAAACAGGCAGTAAAAGCATAAATGGATATAACATTAATTAAAGGGGACGGAATCGGTGAGGAAATAGCAGCATCTGTAATAAATATAACAGATGCATTAAATGCTGATATAAATTGGGATATTCAAACAGCAGGCATGGATGTAATTGAATCAGAAGGTTCTCCGCTACCAATGAGGGTGTTGGAATCCGTTCGTCGCAATAAAATCGCTTTAAAAACTCCTGTTACAACTCCTATCGGTAAAGGTTTTCGCTCGGTTAATGTTCAACTGCGAAAAGAACTGGATTTATATGCAAATTTGCGTCCATGCTACAACTTGCCTTCCGTCAAAACAAGGTTTGATAATGTTGATATTGTTGTAGTGCGTGAAAACACAGAGGATTTGTATGCCGGAATTGAACGACAAGTTGACGAAAATACAGCAGAAAGCATTAAAATAATAACAAGAAAGGCTTCTGAACGAATTTCTAAATTTGCATTTGATTATGCGGTTAAAAATAACAGAAAAGAGGTTTGTGTAGTTACTAAAGCAAATATTTGTAAGCTTTCAGACGGATTATTTTTAAATAGTGCAAGAGAAATTTCTAATAAGTATCCAAATATAAGATTCAGAGAAATTTTAGTGGATAATTGTTGCATGCAACTTGTACAAAATCCGAATCAATTTGATGTTCTTTTGCTTCCGAATTTGTATGGTGATATAGTTTCTGATCTTTGTGCAGGACTCGTTGGCGGACTTGGTATTGCTCAAGGTGCTAATATAGGCGAAGATTATGCTGTATTTGAGCCTGTGCATGGATCTGCCCCGGATATTGCAGGAAAAGATATTGCTAATCCCACTGCAATCCTTCTTTCAGAAGCAGAAATGTTTAACTACATAGGAAATATTCAAGCCGGTAATCAACTTAAAGATGCTGTTTTAAAAACACTGAGAGATGGAATTAAGACGGCAGATTTAGGCGGAAATTACTCTTGTTCCAAATTTACAAAAGAAATAATAGCAAGATTATAATTTTTATAGTATACTAAAACACAGATGAGCCGATATAGCTCAGTTGGTAGAGCAACTCATTCGTAATGAGTAGGTCAAGGGTTCAAGTCCCTTTATCGGCTGTTTTAGTTTTGTTTAAGTAATTTCGTCCCAAAATTACAAAGCAGAGTTCGTAAAGTAAAATTGTAATACCATTCATATTCAAAATTGTTGTAATATGATATGAGTCCAAAATTTAACGTAAAACTATTAAGTTTTGTAAAAATATTTACTTAAAGGTATTATTTTTGTAACAAATCTTAATAAAACACTTGAGGTTTATATACACATGATATATATTGAATATATAAGGATTATGTGTTAAGTGTCTATTATTTAATTCCTTATTTATGTACTACTAAATATGGAGTCTGCATTATGAAAAAATTTACCCCTATCAAAAACAGCTGTGTTTCAAATCCTTTTAAAGCAGGATATGTATCTGTCTCAACAAATGCATCAAATTTAGGCGACTATTTGAGAAAAATTAATTCAATAAAACCACTTGATGTAGAAGAAGAAAAAGCATTGGCAATAAAAGCTAAAAACGGAGATTTGCTTGCAAAAAGAGAACTTGTACAATCTAATTTAAAGCTGGTTGTTACAATTGCAAGAAAAGCTATTCATGTTTCAAGATTACCTATGGTTGATTTAATTCAGGAAGGAAATTTAGGCTTAATGATTGCAGTTGAAAAATTTAATCCTGATTTAGGCTACAGATTTTCAACTTATGCAACATGGTGGATAAAACAAGCTATGTTTAAAGCAATTTCTGAACAATCATATTGTATGAAAATTCCTGTTTACGTGCAAGAAACTCTTTCGAAATTTTCAAAAGTTAAAGCTGAAATGGAAAAAAGTTATAATTGTCAAATTTCAAATAGTGATGTTGCAAAAAAAATGGATATTGAACCTGAAAAAATTGATTCCTATCTTTCAGCATACAATTCCACAGTGTCAATAGAAGGTAGTTTTGATGCTAATAACGGCAGTGAGCTTTCAGTTGCTGATATAGTAGCTGATGATAAAGGTTGTGTTGAAAAAAATATTGAGTATGAAGAATTAAAAAGAGAGATAGCCACTGTCGTTTCTACGCTAAAAGAAAGAGAACAAAATGTTATTAAGATGAGATTCGGACTGGAAAATTTTGCTAAAAAAACACTTGAAGATATCGGTAAAATGTATGGTGTGACAAAAGAATGCATACGACAAACAGAGGCAAGAGCATTAGGTAAATTAAAAAATGAATTAAATTGCTATAGTTATTAATGCAAAAACGGCGGATTATTTAACATAATCCGCCGTTTTTTTAGTTATTCAAATCTTAATTAGAATATAATTGTTAATTCTTCATCAGGATTTAGACTTGAATCGTTAGATGTGTTTGGAACAATAATGTATTTACATTCATCAACAAATTCGTAAAGAACACCAAAAGTTCCGGATACAGCATATTTAGAAATGTTGTATACGCCTTTTCCGATAGCAATTACGCCCGAACCAACACTCTTCAAACCTTTGAGAGGATGAAGCGAGAATGTATCAGACATTGAATCAGAGCAATTGCCAAGAATTTCTTCCGTGCCATTGGCAACAATTTCTGCTGTTTCTGAAACAGATCTTCCTGCAACACCTGCTACTCTTCCAACCATTGAGAATGGTGCGCCTAATATTCTTGAAACAATATTAGGATTCTTAACTACGTCAACTTGTGCGCTTGATGCTTTTTGTGGGAATTCTACACAATTGTCACCGTTGGAAATTGATTCAAATGAAACTTCAATATAACCCGGTCTTTTTACACCAGGTCTTACAACAGATGTTACTTTACCTTTAACAGTTGAACCTGCCGGGAAAGAAACTCCATTGACAGATGTATCTTGTGTTGTTTTAGCAGTAAATGTGTCATTTGCATTAGAAGTCCTTGCACTCAATCTTTCGCTCATTTTGATTTTAACCACAGATTGTTCATATTTAGTTGCACAGCCTACTGCACCATTTGAAAGATCAATTCTAAAATTTTTCTTCATTGCTGAAATCAAGAATGCAACTTGTTCTTTTGAAAGATATTCGTCATTAATAACTTTATCTTGATCCGGTAATACACCCAAAATTCCGGATGCAATAACTTCATTTGTTGCAGCATATGCCCATTCAGGAACATATTTAAGTTGTCTGCCATTCAAAACCGGAACTGCAGTTTTGCTTGCTTCAACATTCATCATTTTTGCAAATGTACAAAATACTTCTGCTTTATTGATAGCTTTGTCAGGTTTGAATGTTTGGTCAGGATAACCAATCATTATATCTTGTGTTAATACTCTGTCAATTTCTTCTTTTGCCCAGTAAGAAGTCGCAACATCTGAATAGCTGTCAGTAGCTGCCTTTGTTAAACCTAAACCTTCTGAGATTAGGTAAGCCAATTCTGAACGAAGAACAGGCATTTTAGGATCATATAATGCACCTCTTTTTTGATCCATTTTTGTTTGCATATTATCAAGCATAGTTTTAGCATTTCGTGCAACAATTACATTTTGTTTACCTGCAATTGATTTTGCTTGACATGGTCTGTAAATTTTTCCACCGATAATTACGTCATTATCAGACGTTACAAGGGAATGACCTTGTGAACCAAAAAGTGTAGGATGTGCATAAGCTTGAAGATTTTCATCAGCAAATGCTACACCTGTAGAAATTACCATAACACCGGCCATTACTAAAAGTTCTTTTGAAATTTTCATACTTCTCCTTTCTTATCACAGTTTCTTTTGTTGAAATTATCATTTTTCGTCATTTATTTCGACATTTATTATAACACAATTTTATTTTTTATGCTTTTGAATTAAATATGCTTGAGGATAACAATAATCCTCTCTGAAACCTATTTTTCTATACATTTTTAATGCTTTATAATTATTTGTTTCAGTAGTTACATTTACTTCACTAAAATCTTTTTGTCCTAGTTGAGTCCAATCCACCATTGTTTTTATTGTACGATTCAAAAGCAATGCAGAAAATCCGTTACCTCTATGATTTTTTTCGATTGCTACCAGAGGAATATTTGCGATTTTGCCGCCTGTAATATTGGCAAATGCAAATCCGCATGGTTTATCATCACACAAAAGCACCGATGTTGCTTCCGGCAAAAACTCGCCATAAATACTTTCGGTAATCTTGTTTATTATATCCGTAGTGCCTTCAATACTTTTATATCTTGTATCGTAAACCGCATCAGGTGTATCTTTAAATGATTCATGAATAATACGAATAGCATCATTTTTGTATATATCCGAATAGCTAACCAATTTATATCTTTCAGGTTTTTCAGGAAGTTTCATATTTTCTAAAATTCTTTCAGATGACGCATTTCCCATTACAAACCTAAGAACAGCTAATCCTATAAACTTAAATCCATATTTAGCGATATCTGCTGTATATACGGATTGATGACCTATCATAGGGTATGATACAACCTTTTCTTGTCTGTCAGATTCGGTTAATTCCAAACACTTTTCTATTAAACCTCTTTGTTTTGTTGTTTCATCCTCATTCCCCAGACAATGTATAATATTCAGTTCAATAGATTCGGATATTGAAGTTGTATAAACCAAAAAAGCCGTAGGTATATTGTTTTCATTTAGTACAATACATTTTAAATAACCTTTTTCGACAGCATCAATAAATTCTTCATATTCTAAAGGTGCAAGCTCAAACTTATATTCACTTATTGCTTTGGATTTAAAATCGTTATAAACGCCCTTGAATATTTTGTATAAACTACTGTCTAAAATTTTCGCTTCGTATCCTGTTTCAATCATAAAATTTCCTCTACATTATATGATGCATCTTTTCCCGTTTTGTATTGATGTATCTTTCATTGTACTTATTAATTTCTGATTTTATATTTATATTTTCGTTAATTGTCAAACCATAACCTTTTAAACCTATAATTTTTTTTGGATTGTTTGTTATAAGGTTAAAATTATTAAATCCCAAATCAAGAATAATTTGAGCACCTACACCATAATTTCTCAAATCCGGTGCAAAACCCAAAGAAACATTTGCTTCAATTGTATCCTGACCTTGTTCTTGAAGTTTGTATGCTTTTAATTTGTTTATCAATCCGATTCCACGACCTTCATGGTCTCTGATATATATAACCGCGCCTTTTCCGTATTCATTTACCATTTTTAATGCATTGTGAAGTTGCCAATTGCAATCGCATTTAAGGCTGTGAAAAATATCGCCCGTCAAGCATTCGCTGTGAACTCTGATTAACGGTGTTTTGTCAGAACCGTCATCTTTTACAAGTGCTACGTGTTCACATCCGGTAATTGAATCCTTGTATCCGATAATATTAAAATCGCCGAATTGTGTTGGTAAAAATACTTCTATTTCACGTTTGACAAACTTTTCACGTTTTAACTTATAAGCTATTAAGTCTGATACAGTAATAAACTTTATATTATGTTTTTTCGCAAATTCTGAAAGTTCATCTCTGCGCATCATTCTGCCATCATCTGACATGATTTCACACATAACACCTGCCGACCTGTGACCGCATAGTTTTGCTAAATCGACAACTGCCTCTGTATGACCGCACCTTTTTAATACACCGCCTTTCCTTGCAACACAAGGGAATAAATGCCCCGGGCGTCTTAAATCAGAAGGAACAGCATCAGGCGCAATGGCAACCTCTACTGTTTTTGCTCTGTCAAAAGCGGAGATACCTGTTGTTACACCATATTTTTGGTGTGCATCAATGCTAAGCGAGAATGCAGTTTGCATACTTTCCGTATTTTTTTCAACCATTTGCGGAAGTTCAAGTTTTTCGGCAATCTCAGGTGAAATAGCCAAACAAATCAAGCCTCTGCATTCTTTTGCCATAAAATTTATAAATTCAGGCGTTACAAATTGAGCAGAAATAATTAAGTCACCTTCATTTTCACGATCTTCATCATCTGCGACAACAAGAGGCTTTCCGTTCTTAAAATCCTCTAATGCATCTTCTATTGTATTAAAATAATTGTTTGTCATAGTTGTTTTTACATTATATTTTTACAAATAACCATTTTTTTGTAAAAAGTTATAATCTATTTTAGATTTATTATCACTCGTTGATAAAAATTTTTCAATATACTTAGCCATAATATCAACTTCAATGTTTACAAAATCACCAATTTTCATTGTTTTAAGAGTCGTATTCTCATAAGTATGAGGAATTACGGCAATTTTTATTGTTTTGTTTTCAACATTAGCTATTGTAAGGCTGATACCATTTATAGTTATTGAACCTTTTTTTATAACATATTTGGTGCAATCATCGGGTAATTCGAATGTTAAAGTATAGAATTCGCCATTACGAATCAAATTTTTACAAATAGCTGTAGCATCTATATGTCCTGAAACTATGTGACCGCCAAAACGACCGTTAGCCGACATGGCACGTTCCAAGTTAACAAAATCACCTGTTTTTAATTGGTTGAATGTTGTTACATTAAAGGTTTCTTGAGAAATATCGGCGGTAAAAATATTATTTTCTAATCCGCATACAGTAAGACAAACTCCGTTTACAGCAATGCTGTCACCAATTTTTGTCTGTTGTAAAACTTCAGAACATTCAATTTCAATTTTGTTTTTTGTGATATGCCGGATTTTACCAAGCTCTTCTATAATACCAGTAAACATATAGTTATTATACCATGGTATGTCAATACATGTAAGAAAAAATATTTTAACAATCGCCAATTGTTAAAAAAATGTTTATTTTTTTAATATTCTTCAAAAAAGATGTTTTAATGTTAATGTCAAGAAAATATAAGATGAAAAGGAGATATTAATTATGGCAAAAACAATAGGTATTGACTTGGGTACAACAAACTCGGTTGTAGCAGTTATGGAAGGCGGTAAACCAACCGTTATAGCAAATGCTGAAGGAATGAGAACAACACCTTCAATAGTTGGTTTTTCAAAAACAGGTGAAAGATTAGTAGGTCAATTGGCAAAAAGACAAGCAATTCTTAACCCTGATAAAACAATTGCATCCATCAAACGTCACATGGCCGACGATTATCAGTAAAATA
>JAKSUR010000024.1 GCA_024408765.1 bacterium
GAACCAAGGACACAGGGATTTTCAGTCCCTTGCTCTACCAACTGAGCTATTGCGGCACATTTTTGATTTATACTTACAACAAGTATAAGATAATTTTACTCGCTGAATTTTTTTAATCAAGAAAAATATTTAAATATAACTGATTTAGTAACAAAGGTGTATTATTTAGCTTTGTGGTACAAGCCAAGCAGTGACATTACGACCTTCTATCATTGGCTTCTTTTCAACAGTAATAGGGTCATTGGCTAAATCCGTTATAAATTTATTCGCCAAATCTAATGCTAAGTGTGAATGTTGCATTTCACGTCCTCTTAGCATTACAACCAGTTTTACTTTATTTCCCTGTGATATAAATTTTCTTATATTCTTTAATCTGACTTCATAATCATGTGTATCAATTTTGTAACGTACCTTCACTTCTTTTATGTCAACGACATGTTGCTTTTTCTTAGCTTCTTTTGCTTTTTTTTCAAGCTCATATCTATATTTTCCATAATTTAATATTTTTGCAACTGGAGGTGCTTGGTTTGGACTGATTACAACCAAATCCAAATCGGCTTCTTCTGCCATTTTCAATGCTTGGGATGTTGGAATTACACCATGATTTTCGCCATTTTCATCAATTAATCTTACTTCTTTTGCTCTGATTTTTTCGTTTATTAGAGGTTTGTCTTTGCCTGTATTTTTCACGGCATTTTTGTCTTCGTTAGCTATGATTCAGTCTCCTTTTATTATTACATGATTTATAATAACATATTTATTCCATTTTTCAAGTATTTATGCTAATTTGCATAAATACATCAAACAATTCTCCAAATTTTTAAATATAAATCTTAAAACTTATTATATTTTAATATTTATATTCGGCGATTTGTAGTTTTAACACGAAGTATAGTAAAATGTTTAATCAATTTATGATGTTTTAGCCCATCTTGCAAAATTTTATTTGCAGAATTAAACAACTATTTATTATTTTATTGGCATTTTTATGGATATAACACCATAGATTACTTTTTAAAAAGGTTTTAAATTAGTATTATGCACAGGAAATTCAGTTAAATTTATTGTTTTTCTTCTTCATTATTGAACTTGCCCTGGACACAAATGTAAATTTTTGTAACAATTTGTGATTAAGTTTAAAGTTTTGATTTAATTATGCCGTAGTACATGCAAACAAGGGAAAACTGTAAAGGAAAGCGACACAATTTATGGGAATGGCGGCTTCACAATCAAGATTATTGCAATTGACTGTTGAATTTAATAACAACAGTCGCAAATTGCAACATCTTTCCTTAGAAAAAATGAGCCTTACCCGTAGCATGAATGTGGTTTCAAGAGAATATCAATCAGCAACAAGTGCTAAAAAATTTCAATGGTTAACAGGTAGTGCAAATTATGTAGATTTAACATATTCTACATTAATGAGTCCGAGTGCCGCAAATGGAAACAAACCATATTTGATAACAGATCAATCAGGAAGGGTTGTTGTTGATAACAAGTATAAGAAATATGCTGAAATGATATCACCGACAGGAGCGCCTGCCAATTGGGAAGACCATAAGAGTGAAGTTTTAGCAGCTATAACAGGTTTAAGTCAACAAGATATTGAAAATTATGACGGTTATTATCTTGCATTTTTGGATAATAAGCGTACGTTGGAAGAATTGGAAGAAAGTGAGCCGTTAAATCGTACTGCTTTTATAAAGCAAAATACCAATTCATTTAAAGAATTACTTGGTAAAATTGGTTCATCAGGCGGAATTTCCGACTGGGCCAGTGCTTATGATGATTCAAACAGCAAAATTTCAGCAGGAAACATAGGAACAACAATTGATGATATTAAAAATAAACTCAGCAAATATTTTATGGAAGGTTCTACTAAATTTGAAGAAGCATGTGATGCTGTTAAAGTCGCAACAACGGGCGAGGGTGCTACTGATGTAACGGTAAAAGAATTAATGGATAGAATTAAAGGTGCATATAAAGCAAAAGGAGGACAGTTTGCAGGTGCTGAATATACTGACCCAAACGGAAATACAAACCCCGTATGGTATGATGTTGATACTGAGGCATACACACAATATAAACAAAAACATGATGAATGGGAAACGGCGCGAGATGAAGCTAAGTCTATTATGGAGGCTTCATTAAACAATTACAACCTGTTGTTTACAGCAGATGAGTCAAGCTTAATAAAATTTTATGATGCATTATTCTCATCAATAGCAGAAAAAGGCTGGGTACAATGTTCAAATGTATCTGAACCTTCTTATTTAAACGAAATGTTCCAAAACAATATGTTCTATGTAACAAGCGTTGACAGGGAATTAAATGATTCATCAGGATCGTATTCATATGATAATACTTATAGTACAGATTTAGCCACAAACTGTTCCAAAATGGTACAGGTAAGCAATTCTGAATACAGAGATACTCAACTGCTGAAATATGAAGATAAAAAGCGCAAAATAACAGATAAAGAAAATGCTATTGATCTTAGAATGAAAACTCTTGAAACCAGAAATCAAGCCATAATAAATATGAAAGAGTCTATTCAAAATACTTTGCAAGAGAATATTAAAAATCACATGAATATATTCACTTAAAAATCAACCATGTTTATGTTATCCTTTTGCAGTGAGTAATGTGTAAAGGGATATTTTGATGTTTGAATCTTTATCTGATAAATTGCAGGATATAATAGCAAAGGCTTCAGGTCAAAGCGAATTAACCGCTGATAACATGCAAGATGCTTTAAGGGAAATCAGGAGAGCATTATTGGATGCGGATGTTAATTTAAGAGTTGTTAAATCGTTTATTTCAAATATAAAAGCACAAGCTGAAGGCGAAGATGTTATTCATGGAGTAAATCCTTCTCAACAGCTTGTAAAAATAGTACATGATGAATTGGTAACTCTTTTAGGTAAAGATTTAAGCCCTATCGATTATTCAGGACATCCGAATATAATAATGATGCTTGGACTTCAAGGTAGCGGTAAAACAACAACTTCCGCAAAACTGGCGATTAAACTAAAAAAAGAAGGAAGAAACCCTTTACTTGTAGCATGTGATATTTACCGTCCTGCTGCGATAACTCAATTAAAAACATTAGGTGAACAAATTGAGGTTGAGGTATTTTCAAAAGAAGGTGCTGATGTTCAAACTATTGTTCAAGAAGCAATAAATTATTCAAAGGAAAAAGGATTTAATACTATCGTTCTTGATACGGCAGGAAGATTGCAAATAGATACGGATATGATGGCGGAGCTTCTTATTATTGACAGAATGTTTCATCCTTCAGAAAAACTTTTGGTTGTTGATTCTATGACAGGTCAGGAATCCGTCAATGTTGCCGAGAACTTTGATGCACAACTTGGCATAACAGGTATAGTTTTAACCAAACTTGACGGTGATACACGAGGCGGAGCTGCATTAAGTTTAACTTATTGTACAAATAAACCCGTAAAATTGACCGGTACCGGAGAAAAACTTGAAGCATTGGAGGAGTTTTATCCCGAAAGAATTGCCGACAGAATTCTTGGAATGGGCGATATTGTTTCATTGGTAGAAAAGGCAAAGGAAGTTTTTGACGAAAAATCTGCCCGTGAAATGGAAAAGAAAATGGCAAAGGCTGAATTTTCTTTTAATGATTTCTTAAAAATGCAATCGCAAATGAAAATGTTTGGCTCAATTGATCAGCTTTTGGGAATGATTCCGGGATTAAAAATTTCAAAAGATGACAGGCAAATGATTTCTCACGAAGGCGAAAAACAATTCAAGCGGATTGAAGTATTTATACAATCTATGACACCTGATGAACGTGAACATCCCGAATTAATGAACACTTCTCGCAAACGGAGAATATCAAAAGGTTCAGGCATACCGATTCATGACATTAATCAATTTATAAATCAATTTGAACAAATGAGAAAAATGATGAAAGGAATGTCTGATTTAAAGGGTATGATGTCAAAGATGGGAAGCAAAATCGGTCAACAGAATGCAGGAAAGCTTTCAATGCACCAAATGATGAAAAATATGCGGAGATTCAGATGAAACTTATTGCAGGCTTGGGAAATGTAGGAAATAAATATACTTTTACAAGACATAATGCAGGTTTTATGCTTGTCGACAGTATTGCATTAAATAGTGACCTTAATTTTAGAGAAAATTCAAGATTAAAGTGCTTTATTACAAATTTTAAAAACGGAGAGGATGATTATTTGATAATTAAGCCAACAACTTTTATGAATTTGTCCGGTGAAGCTGTCCGTGCAGTTATGGATTATTATAAAATTTCCGTAGAAGATATATTGATTGTTTATGATGATATAGCTTTGGCATTAGGCAAAATAAGATTTAGAGCAAACGGTTCCGATGGTGGTCATAACGGAATAAAATCAATAATACAGCATGTCGGAACTCAGAACTTTGCAAGACTTAAAATAGGAATCGGGCCTCAGCCGAATTTGCCTTCCGAAGTTTTTGTTCTTCAAAATTTTTCAAGCGAAGAATTAGAAACTTTAAAAAACACTTTAACAATAGCAAAACAAGGGATTGTATGTTATTTTAAAGAAGGGATGTCTGTTGCTCAAAATAAATTTAATTAGGAGAATATAATGAAACTTGCAGAACAATTTGAAATGGATGAAAAATACGAAGAAGCTTATGCGGAATACAGAAAAGAACTCGCTCATAATTCAAGTGACGTTGAACTTTTAACTAAACTTGCACATTTGGCATTAATTCTTGAAAAAAAAGAGGATGCAAAAGCATATTACGGTCGTATTCTTGAAGTTGATCCGTCAAGCATTCTTGCGCACGAACAACTTATTGATATTTTTCAAAGTGAAGATAAATTCAAATATTATTTGCTAAGAGGCAATATGCACGCTCTTCAGCAACAAATGAGTTATGCAAAATCAGATTATAAGAAAGCAATAGATAATGCAAAGGATAATCAAGAAGCACTTCCTGCAAGATATCTGTATGCGAGTGTTTGTGAAAGTGATGAAAAGTATCAGGAAGCGATTGATGTATATTTGAGAATTGCCGATGATGATGAAAAAAATCCTATGCCTTATATTAAACTTGCCGAACTTTACGAAAAAACAGAAGGCATAGTGTCATCAATTCAAATTTTGGAAAGAGGTTTAAAAGAAGGCGGATTTGAAGAATTTAAAGAAATTCTTTCAGGTTATTATATACGAAATTCTCAGCCAAACAAAGCTTTGGAATTGACTAAAAACGATTTAACTAAAGCTCGTGCATTGATGGATTTGGGACAAAATGACGAAGCTTTTGAAATATTATCCAGAGTAAAAGAGCAATATAACACACAACCTTTAATGCATTCTCTTTTGGCACAGTATTATTTTCAAAAAAGAATGTATAATGAAGCTTTTTCGGAAATTAATGAATATGAAAAACTTGCGCCTAATTCGCCATTGATATATCAAATGCGAGCTTTGATATACGAAGAAGCAGGTGACTCTTTCAATGAACACTTAAACTGGGGGAAATACAACATTTTAAAAGGCGAGAAAGAAGTTGCTCTTAATGAATATATGACAGCATATCAATTTGACTCAAAAAATGTTGAAATAATTGAAACAATAGCTGTTCAGTTGGAAGGACTTAAAGATTATACAAAATCTTGCGAATTTTGGGAGAAATTAGTTGAAGTAGAACCTAATAATGCCAATGCACTTCAAAAACTGGCGGTATTTAGAGATTCAATTGGTGATTATTCCGGAGCAATGGATTATATGGAAAGGCTCAAAAGCGTTGATCCTCGTAATAAATTTGTTCAGGATAATTATGAAAAATTTCAAGACAGGGCAGAAAATGGCGGAGGATTAGCTCAATTTTTTAAATCGATTTTTGGTAAAAGAATGTAGTAAGATAATCTATATTTGCTTCAAACGATAAAGGCTTTTTAAAGGAAATAAGCGTGGAAAAACATAAAAGAATTGAACTTCTTGCACCTGCAAAGGATAAAGAAACAGCGATTTCTGCAATAGATTGTGGTGCAGATGCCGTTTATATCGGAGGATATGCTTTTGGAGCGAGAAAAAATGCACCAAATTCTTTGGAAGATATAAAAGAAGTTGTTGATTATGCTCACAAATTTTGGGCAAAAGTGCATGTTACAATAAACACAATTCTTTCTGATGACGAATTAATCGAAGCTGTAAATTTTATAAATGAACTTTCTAAAATAGGTGTCGATGCGATTATTATTCAAGACATGGGAATTTTGGAAAAATTGATAAAAAATCTTCCTCCAAAATGTCCGCTTATACATATAAGCACACAATGCGATAATTATTTACCCGAAAAAATAAGTTTTTTTAATTCGATTGGTGTAAAAAGGGTGATTTTAGCAAGAGAACTTTCGATTGAACAAATAAAAAAAATTCATAAAGAAAACCCGAATTTAGAGTTGGAATGTTTTATACATGGTGCGTTGTGTGTATCAATGAGCGGACAATGCTATTTGAGCCAATATATAGGCGGAAGGTCGGCAAATCGTGGCGAATGTGCGCAACCTTGCCGTAAAAAATATGATGTTATTGATGATAAAGGAAATGTTATTGCAAAAGATATTTACCCATTGTGTTTAAAAGATTTTAACGGAAGTGAAGCAATAAATGACTTGATTGATGCAGGAATTTGTTCATTTAAGATTGAAGGCAGGTTGAAAGACACAAGTTATGTAAAAAATATTGTTTCATATTACAGAAAACTTATAGATAATAAGATTTCGTCAGGGAAATCGAACTATCAGTTTAACCCTAATCCTGAAAAAACTTTCAATCGAGGATTTACGGATTATTTTTTATATAAAAGAAAAGACTGTTATAATTTAGAATCGCCAAAGTCAAAAGGTGAATATTTAGGAAAAGTTATTTCAGTTAATTGTTTTATAATAAAAACGAAAAAAGAAATTAATCGGCAAGACGGCTTATATTTTAATGATGACGGATGTTTAGTTAATAATTATACATCTGATAAAAACGGTATAATAATTTATCCCAATAAAAAAGTAAATCTGAAAAATGGTGATGATGTTTTCAGAAATTTTGATACAAAATTTGAAAAAGAAATAAAAAAGCCGGTAAAAAGACAAATAGGAGTTTTGGTTGAAGTTGATGAAAATAACAAATTAACTTTAACGGATGAAAACGAGGTTTCTGTAACAGTAGATTTAATCGGAAAAGAAAAAGCAAACAATCCTGAAAAAATGAAAGAAAGTTTTGTTAAACAGTTTTTGAAAACAGGTGAGGGCGATTTTTATATCGCAGATATAAAAATCGCCCCAAATTCAGAATTACCGTTTATGCCGATTAGCGATATAAACCGATTAAGAAGGGATACTTTCGAATATCTAATGCAAAAAAGAGTTCAAACATACGAAAAAAATAAAGAGTATCAAGGAATCTTAAAGTACGCAAAATATTACAAAGAAGAAGTTGATTTTAGAGCAAATGTTCACAATAACTCAGCAAAAAGGTTTTATGAAAAGTGTGGAGTAAAAGTTCTTGAACCGTCATTTGAAACTCAAAAACCGAATCGGCAAGTAGAATTAATGCATTCCAAGCATTGTATAAAATATGCTTTAAACATGTGTAAATCTCCTAAAAACTTGTTTTTAAGAGATTCCCATTCGAAAATTTATCCGTTAAAATTCAATTGCAAAGACTGCGAGATGAGCGTATTAAGCGTAATTTAAGTCCCTATTCTCCGTACGAAGTCGTTTGATTTGATTATCTATATTATTCATCGTTTCTTCAAGTTCTTTTCTTGTTTGCTTTATTTGTGCTAATGTTGTTTCAGCTTCTTCTTTTGAAAGAGTTTTACCAAACATATACGATTCATATTCGGGCATAAATGTTTGTCGGAACCTGTATTCTGCACCTGCGGATGTTTTACCCACAAATTGCCAAGGTTTAAATGGAATAGCCATAATTTTAAAAGCTCCGACCACAGGAATTTTAACCAAATCAAACGGTATTTGATAAAATTTCTTTGCATCCCATTTTGCCCGCTTACCATATCGTCTTCTAAATTTTATTCTTTTCTCAATGATGTTCTTATTAATATCTTTCCATTCATCTTTTAACGGTTTTACAAATGAATTATTCAAATTCCCACCATAAGTTTTCCAAAAACCATTAACACTATCAGGACGACGAGACTTCCTTTTAAAGGTCTTAAATCCAGTACTCATTTCATTGCCGGTATTTTTGAATGCTTCTTTCCAAGTTCTTGGCTTGAATGCATCTACAAGATTTCTGCCTCCCTGTGCAATTTTGGTTCTAATACCACCAAATAAACCTGTTCTAGGAGATACAGTAGTAGGTTTCATCTTCGAAATACCTTTAATTCCAAAAGCGGATGTTACGCCAATAAATGCACCTGAGCCAATATCTTGGTAAGCGTGATCCAAATCAGCAGTCGTTTCAGCGTTTACTGCTTTGCAAATACCTTTTCCAACACCAATTGCACCTGCAACTACACCACTTGCTAATAATGTAGTTGAAATTATAGGCCCAACTCCTGGGATTGCACATAGTGCAATTGCACCGGCTGCAATGCCTACATTTTTGAGGCATTTTTTCCAATTCCATTTGCCGTCCTCATAGCCTACGAAGTTTGTTGCAAGTTTCCAGACCCCTTGAACTCCATTACATACAGCACGACCTGCTCTTTTATACCAAGGTGTGTTTTTTCTATATTCTTTAATTGATTGATTTATCTCAATACTGCCGCCTTCTTTTTTTATGCTATTGTTTATTGTGTTTTCACTTTCCTTTAACCTGGCTTGTAAATCAGTTGCCGTTGCCGTAACGACTTTCGTACCATTTTCATTAACAGTCACCTTTGCATCTGACGGAAGAGTTAATGTATTTTCAAACATTGTAGAATTACAACAAAAACCTTGTTGTTTTTGAGATTCCCATTTTTCTATTTCTTTATTATTATTTTCTATTTTCTCTTTTTTCTGTTCATCCGACAATGTAACATTTGTACTACTTGTATTGAAATTCAATGACGAATTTTGCCACCAAAATGGTAGTTGTGTACCATAACCAAATGTCGGATTATATTGCCACCAAAATGGTGGTTGTGTATCATAAGCAAATGGCATAAATTACTCCTTAAAAATCCCTGTGTATATATATAAAGTATATTTATCTGTAAAAATTGACTGTTGTCTTAACTTTTCTTAATATTTTTATCATTTTTATATTTAAGTGATTTTTTCAAACGGATTCAAAAAAGATGATAAAAGTAGCAATTCATGTTAAATTTTCAAGTTAAAAGAGTTTCTGTAAAACGCAGAAACTCTTTTGTTTATATCTATCAGATTTACTTATTTTATCTTACAATTTATGCTGATACTGCTTTTGTTGAAAGTTCTCTATCCTCCCAAATATCAACAAGCGTAGAACAGAAGAAAATACTTGAATATGTACCGATAAGTATACCGAGCATCATGGCAAGTACAAAATCTTTTGTTGTTACTCCGCCAAAGAAATACAATGCTGCCAGCGTTATTAATGTCGTCAAAGAAGTATTGATACTTCTCGTAAAAGTTTGATTAATACTTCCGTTCATAATTTCACTAAATGTCATTTTCTTTGAATAGTATTTTAAATTTTCTCTTACCCTATCAAACACAACAATTGTATCGTGTACTGAAAAACCTATAACCGTCAATAATGCCGTTACAAACAAAGCGTCTACCTGAACCTCGTAGACAAGTCCGAGAATAGAGAAAACACCCAGAACAAAAATCGTATCATGTACCAAACCTAATATCGCAGAAAGTGCATAATCAAACTGAAATCTGAATGTTAAATATGCAATGATTCCCAAAAGTGCAAGTGATAATGCTATCAAAGAATTTTTGAATAATTCTTTGCCTAATGTCGGGCCAACAGAAGCTACTTGCACCAATTCCGGTGACTTAAATTCTGATTTCATAACAGAATTTATTGATTCCAAATCCTTTGACTGCTCATCAATAAACTTTGTTCTAACGGCAAGTATTGCTCTTAAATTATCGTCATTTGCAGCGTTTACATTAATTATCTGCAAAGAAGGATTTTCTATTCCTTTTGATTCAAGTCCTTTTCTTACAGCTGAAAGTCTTTCATTTGTAATAGCTTCTTGTACACTGTATTGCAATGTAGTTCCGCCTGTATAATCAATACCAACTCTTATCGGAGTGTGTGTATCATAAACTATCATTGAATACACCATAGAACATATTCCCGGTAACAAAAGAATTGCTGATATACACAAGCATAACCATCTGTATTTTACTATATCTAATTTTATTTTCATTTTTATTTCCTCACTAATCAAAAGCTTTAATCTAATATACCGAATTTTGCTTTTTCTCTCTTAGTTTCAACCGCTTGGAAACCTTCACCTATTTCTTCAGGTTTTAATCCGAACATCGCCGGATTTTTAAGATTCCCTGTTCCAAATGCGAGGTGCATAAAGTTCTTAGTAATTGTAATAGCACTAAACATTGAAACAATGACACCAATCGCAAGAGTTAACGCAAAACCTCTAACTATACTTGTTCCACAACAATACAGAATGATACAAGTAATAATCGTTGTCATATTTGAATCGAAAATACTTGTAAATGCTCTGTCAAATCCCGAATTTATTGCAGTAAAAAGCGTTCTGCCGGCTTTCAGTTCTTCTTTTGTTCTTTCAAAAATAAGAATATTAGCATCAACCGCCATTCCGATTGAAAGGATAAACCCTGCTATACCTGCCAACGTGAGCGTTACAGGAATTGCCTTGAATAAAGCAAAAAGCATTATGCTGTATAAAATAAGGGCAATATCAGCAATCAATCCGGGGGCTCTGTAATAACATGCCATAAATATCATAACAAACCCCAAGCCGATAGCTCCTGCTAATTTTGATTTGGCAATACTATCCGCACCAAGTGTCGGCCCAACTGTATTTTCTTCAATAATCTTAGCCGGAATCGGTAAAGCGCCTGCATTTAAAAGGTCAACCATTTTTTTAGCTTCTTCATAAGCAAAACCGCTATCACCGCCTGAAATTTGAGCTCTTCCGCCGGTAATAGGTTCTCTTATAACAGGTGCTGATTGCAATTCTCCGTTAAAGAAAATTGCCATTTGTTGACCTACCATCTTTTTTGTAAGTTCTGCAAATTTCTTTGTACCTGCCGAATTGAATTCCAAATCAACCACCCATTGACCGTTTTGAGAATTCGTACTAAGATTTGCACTATTTAAGTCTTTACCCGTTAAACCCGTTGAAACCCATTGCTCCGAATCATTTTTCATAACAGGTTTCCTAAAATCAAGCTCTGCTGTTTCCCCTAAGTATGCTTTTGCTTGATTAAGATCTGAAACATCAGGAATTTCAACCACAAGCCTTTTGTCACCGGATCTTTGTACAACCGTTTCGGAAACACCCAGTTTATTAACACGGTTTTCAATTGCAAACTGTAAGCTTGACATCATATCCGGTGTAATGTGAGATATTGTATCCGTAGTTTGTGCTTCCAGAACCAATCGTGACCCGCCAACCAAATCCAGCCCGAGTTTAGTCGGTTTCACACAAATTGTCACTATTGAAGCAATTATAATCAATACAATTGCCCAAAACATCACAAGTTTGTTTTTCATTTATTTACTCCTTTTATATTTATATGTTAATTATAAAACAAAAACTTTTATAGTAAGTATCCAAATAGTTATATACTGTCTAATGTAAATAATAAATCTGCTTTTTCTGCTTTTGTCATTTCAACAAGAGGACGTCTTACATATTCTTCAATTAAACCCTTGCTTGCTAATGCTGCTTTTACAGGCACAGGATTTGAAACCATAAATAATTTTTTAAATATTGGAAATAACTTAATGTGCATATTCTTTGCCGTTGTAATATCACCGGTTTTGAAGTTTCTTATCATTGATTTAATTTCATTACCGAAAAGGTGTGAAGCTACTGAAATTACACCATTTGCGCCTAATGATAACATCGGAAGCGTTAAGCTGTCATCCCCTGAATATATAGCAAAATCAGAAGGGCAAATTGTTCTTAACTCCGTTAATATATCCATATCCGAACAACTTTGCTTCAAAGCAACTATGTTTTGGTATTTTTTTGCAAGTGTTTTAACGGTTTCAGGTAACATATTTACACCGGTTCTGGACGGTATATTATACAAAATAACAGGCAAATCAACCGATTCTGCTATTGCCGAGAAATGTTCAATCAAACCGCTTTGCGAAGGTTTATTGTAATATGGGACAACCGATAGAATTGCATCAGCTCCCTCTTTTTGTGCCCTTTTTGCAGTTGCTACAGCCGTTTGAGTACAATTTGAACCTGTACCCATAATAACTTTTGCTCTATTGCTGACTCCACGCTTCGCACTGCTTAATATTTCAATTTCTTCGTCAAAAGTTAATGTCGGTGATTCCCCGGTTGTACCGGTTACAAGTATGGCATCCGAGCTGTTGTCGGCTAAATAAGACGCCAATTCCTCTACCTTTTCATAATTCACTTCTCTTTTTTCATTGAAAGGTGTTACCATTGCTGTTATAACTTCGCCTGCATCATATCTCATAAATTATACTCCCCTTTTTGTTTTATTCTACATTAAAAATTTTTAATATTCTATAAATTCACATACTTCAATGTTTTGTGAAATTTTTTGATAAAGTCCAAGTTGAACTGTTTTATATTTCTTTGAATCATTAAAACGATATCTATATGCTGTTTCTGTAAGCATTATAATTTTATTTTGTATTTCCAAATCCGAAAGTAACTTTATTTTATTTACATATCCATTGTTATTATCATTGTCAATTTGTACATTTATAATATAATCCAATGGGGCTTTTGATTTTATTAATCTGAAAAACATTCTCAGTACGCTGTCTATTTGACTAAAATCATTAAATGAATATAAAAAACCGCCTTCAAAATTCTTTGGCAGAATTCCTGTCTTTTTTATCAGAAATTCATTCATAATTTGATTTTGTTCTTCCAAATTGTAATTAAAATCTTCAGTTCTAAATTTCTTTTTAATTGATGTTTTTACAAAAATTTTGTACTGTTTTATACTTAATTCCTCTTTGATTTGCTCATTTGTTAAAGTTTTATTGAAGGATTTTTCTTTGAATTTTTTAAAAAACAATACTACCTTTTCAATATAATATTCCAGTTCATTTATAACATAGTTTAAAATATTAATAACAAAATAAGTAATAAGATAAAAGCCGGTTGCCAGAATATATTTGTATTCAAAAGTTGTTCCCAGTATGGTTATAGATTCCTCTGTAATACATGCACCAAACTCCACATATAAATTTAAAACAGGACGTGCAAAGTTCATCCAAGTCCAATTTGCATCAATTAAATGTTCAGTCCAATATAAAAAGTGAAGTGTTATAAAAAACAAAACAACAATTTTAAAAAAATGAATACAACTCCTGAAAAAGTCAAAAATATTCAATTTTTTCTCCATCAGCACTCTCCTAAATAAAGGTTATCTATCAATCTGACTCCTTCAACTCTGCATGCTATTAAAACAATAGTGGAATCATCTGCTTTAATTTTGTCATCAAGCGTGTTTTTATCAACAAATTCAAGATATTCCAAATCATGCTTATCAGTTAAAAAAGCATACGCAGTTTCTTTTAATGATGAAATATCCGTAATTCCTTTTTTATAACAAAGCTTTACATTATTCAAAATTTTACTCAAAACAAGAGCATCTTTTTTACCGTCATCCGACAGATACTTGTTTCTTGAACTCAGTGCCAATCCTGAATCTTCTCTAACAATTGGGCATTGTATAATTTCAATCGGAACATTCAAATCATTTACCATTTTTCTTATTATTACAACTTGCTGAGCATCTTTTTGACCGAAGAATGCCTTGTCGGGCTGTACAATATTAAATAATTTTAAAACAACCGTACAAACTCCGTCAAAATGACCTGTTCTTGTTTTGCCGCAAAGCTTATTTACATAGAAAAACGGAGGACAAACATAAGTTAAAGTGTCATTGGAAAGTCTTTGACCTTTTCCGTACATTTCCTCTGCAGAAGGTGCAAATACTATATCAACGCCTTCACTGTCACAAAGTTTTGTATCAGCGTCAAGCGTTCTCGGGTATTTATCATAATCCTCCGATGGCCCGAATTGGATAGGATTAACAAAAACAGACACGACAACTTTATCACAAGTTTCTTTTGCCTTTTTAATAAGACTTAAATGTCCGGCATGTAATGCACCCATTGTTGGTACAAGACCAATGGTATAACCTTGTTTTTTCCACTCCAAAATATTATTTTTAACATTTTCTACTGTGTTTAATAACATATAACCCTCACTGTTACTTGTTAATTATAACACACTAAAAATTTGGTTAAAACTTAAAAATTAATAAACATTTTCAACAATTGTTATATTATTGTCGGCTAAAAATTTTCTAAAATCATAGCCTAAATTTTCTGCTTTTCCCTTTACACCGACCGCTCCGGCTCTTAAATCGGTGGCTACGGCTTCAGAATAATTTGTTGCCGTACTCGTAAAATAGTTTTCTGTTTTTTTAAGAGCATTTTCAAAATCCAGAGCTTTTTCTTCACTTCCTAATATTTTTTGAATTTTAGGATTTGAATGAATTAGAGATAGTTCGGTAGACTGTGCTTCTCTAGATATTAACGCATACTCATTATCTGATATTTCATGATGATAATTGCTTTTAAATTGGTTTACAAATTTTTTATCTGTATTCATCCAACGATACACGTAATTAGAAGATTTGTCATATTTAGAATTTAAAGCTCCTTGCGATATATTTCCTATAGTGTTCATATTTAATTTATCGAAAATTATAAATTGATTATAATCCTTAAATGTTGCACATGAGCCCAATTTGCCTATGCTAAACGATAGTGCCATATCATTGCCATACCCACTTCCGCTAATAGCAGTTATTAATGCATTTTCTTTTCCGGCATGGTAGCCAAAATATTCTTTATCCAAACCTAATTGTTTTGCATCAACAACTAGGTTTTTGGTTGAGTTTTCTCCTTGACCCAAAGTGCGTATTTCTGCTCCGCAATTCAAAGCTTTTTCTGTATTTACATTTGCGGTGTGTATAATTCTACTTTTGCTTTGTAGTGCAAGAATTCTTTCTTCAATTTCATGCGTTACATTTGAATTAATTTTATAGCCGTATGAGTTCCAAAAGTCATTATTAACAGCTTTTAAATCAGATTCGGCAAATATTTTTGCCATTTTAATATCATTACCGCTTCTAAAAATTTTTACAAATTCTTCAATTTGCTCAGGTTTAATATTATTATTAATTTTTTCCAACCAATGGTGATTTTCTACCAAATTAATTATTCTATCTTTTTCCATTGGAGTAAGTTGTGGCATTCTTTCTACAATCGAATTTGCATAAATTGACGAAGCATGTGCATGCCCCGGACAAACCATTTTTTCCGATTTCCCTAAATCGTGCAGTAATGTTGTGATTCCAAGAATTTTTTTATCTGTCGGATTTAATTCTTTATAAAGAGGATTTTTCACATTTTCTTGAAAAGCTTTTAGCATGTGCTCAGCCAGCGGAAATTTTTGCGTAGTATGTTGCTTAGCACCAATTGTAAATTTGAATTCCGGAATTGCTGTACAAATATCATCTATTGCAGTACCAAGCTCTTCAAACCCTTTTGGTACAACAACTTTATTTTCTGATGATAAAAATTTCCCTATGTATTCGTTTATTGCAAGCATTTCAGATGATAAATCTTTGTTTTTAATATAAATTGGTAAACCTTTTATAATTTTATCTTCGTATTCAAGCCCAAATTTCGATAATATATCATTTCGTTCTTTAACAGAAAGGTGTTTTATTTTACCAAGTATATCCGTTTTTAAAGCTTCTCTGGAATATTGTGTACTTATTCCGCCAGCATTAAATAATTTTTCAATTTGATATGCATCATTTTCAAAAGCTTTTGAAATATTTGCAAATTCAGCCAAAAATTTTCTTGATATTTGAGGAGATACCTCATTTAATTTTACAATTGCTAGTAGTTCCTTATTAATAGCATTATATAACTCGCCGGAAATATATTCTTTGTTTCTGCAGCCTTGCATATTGTTTGACCATTGCAAAAGATCTGATTTGTTGTATTTAGATATATTTTTAAAATTAAATATTTCCAATGGTATCTTATTTGTTATCAAAAATTGAGCTTGTTTAATTTGGGAATTATTTACCACACCTGTTTTTAATGCATTTAACAATTCAATACAGCCTTCTGTCGATTCATCATATTTCATTAATTTTAATATTTCAGAAATATTTTCCGGCGATAATTTTCCTTCCTTTTGTATATTTAAAGCTTCTTTAAGTATATTTTCTGCATCTTTACCCCCATTTTTTAAATAGTTTAAAACGCCATCGGTTTTACTCAATGTAATTGTATCATTGCAACTACGATTAAATAAAAAAACCATTTTTTTATCTGATTGCGTTAACAACTTGATTTTACTATTTTCTGCCAAATCCAAAAGCATCGTTTTAGTTGTAGCGTCAAGATTTTTAGTAACACAATTGAATTCTTCTAATACAGTTTCTGCTGATAAATGAGGATTGTTTAAACAATATTTTGCCAATGCTTTTTCTTCTTTTATTGCAGATTTACCCGTAGCAAGAATTTTCGGCAATGTGCAAGCTCTGTATGGAGCTTTTGTAAACATTTTGCAAAATTCTTTTTTATCAAACTTGATTAACACACTTCTAATAGTGCCGACATTTAATCCCATAAAATCCTCTTTATATTCTATTTATATAAAGTATTTTTGAGAGATAAAATTGATATTCAAAAAACGTATATTTACATAACTTAATTATTTTATTTCTGTTTTTTTGTTATTTTATAAATAATTTTTCTTTTTCAGCTGAACTTAGTTCAAATGACTCAATTTCTGACGGAAAAGATAAGGATTTAACTTCTTTTTTATAATTTTCCACTGCCAAAAGCACTGTATCATGCAAATTTGCATATTTTTTTACAAATTTTGGAGTAAAATCTGTATATTTACCCAAAATGTCATCAGAAACAACAATCTGCCCCGAGCAATTTACACCTGCACCAATTCCAATTGTAGGAATGTTCAAATGTTTTGTGATATATTCTGCACTCAAAGCCGGAAGCAACTCTAATACAACCCCAAACGCACCTGCATCTTCAAGCCTTTTTGCACATTCAAGTATCTGTTCGGTTTTATCGGCAGTCTTTCCTTGTATTCTATGTCCGCCTAATGTATTCATCAATTGCGGTGTGAACCCCAAGTGTGAAAGGACAGGAATTCCTGACTCCACACATCTTTTAGTTAAATTTATTATATGCTCATTGCACCCTTCAAGTTTAACGGCATTTGCACCGGCTTTAATCATTTTTGAAGCATTTTCCAACCCTTGTGCAATTGATAAATTATAACTCATATAAGGCATATCACCTATGATAAAAGAATTTTTAGCACCTCTTGCAACCGCTTTTATAAAAATTAGCATTTCATCAATTGATATATTATAAGTGTTCTCATACCCCAAAGCGACCATTGCCAAAGAATCGCCAACCAATATGCCGTCTATATTTGCTTCATCCAATGCTTTTGCCGTTGAATAATCATAAGCAGTAAGCATAGCAATCTTTTCACCTGCATCTTTTAAATTCTGAAATGTATTTACCGTTTTTTTTGCCATAGTTATCAAAAAAATATAAACTTTCTCGCAAAAATTATAACAAAAATAAAAAGTTAATACTATATTTTAATATTAACATTATCACGTTCGTGAAAGCTATAATATAATTTTACATTTATTATTCAGTTTATGTAAGTGAAAAAATTTTATTGAATGCTTTGGCAGAAACTGTTAAAGAACTGCGAGGAGTAAAAAGTCAATTTATATAGCGAGTGAAAACGATATATCCATATCTATAATAAGCACGATTGAAAGAGGTATAAAAGTCCATCAATTAACAACATTATACAAAATTGCAGAGGCAAATAATATTAATAGTTACTTATTGTTTTACCGCCTTTATTTTTTACAAATTCATTCCAGATTGATTTATCGATATAACCATCTTTTTTACCGTCTGCGGCATCTAAATTTTGTGCTATTGAACCTGCTAGCGTATTGTTTAATAAAAATTGAACACTTGCCATTTTTGTACTCCCTAATTAATATCGCTTATATTAATAAAGTCTTTTGGAGCATAAAAATTGCCAAAACAAGACACAGCTTGCCTCATATCATATCATATCATATCATATAGCATATTTTACAAGTGTTTCCGCATTATTGTCAACCCTCAAAATTCGTCTTGATATTTCGTTACAAATACACAAAAAGTTCGTAGTAGTAGATTCTATTGTAAAAGATAATCAAAATTATACACTTCTAAAATTACAACACTACCAAAAGTAAGTGAGTAGGGTAGACTTCAATCTACCGAAATAAAGGTATGATTTCGGTATGCTAAAGCATACCCTACTTTCTACAAACTTATAATACGGAAAAATTTATTAGATTTCCGTGCCGTCTGCTTTACGCAAAATTTCTCGTGTCATGTTGCCTTGTTGGTCGTATTCATAATCCCAGCAGGTAAGACTGCCGTCTGCGTGAAGCACAATATTTCGTGTCACCTTGCCGTCGGAGTCATAATCCCGGCAGGTATCTAGACTGCCGTCTGAGTTACGCTCAATCTCTCGTGTCATGTTGCCTTGTTGGTCGTATTCGTAATCATAGTAGAATAATACACTGCCGCCTGGCAGACGAGAAATCGCTCGTGTCATGTGGCCATTTTTGTCGTATTCGTAATCACCGTACTCCATTACACTGCCGTCTGCACGATAGTAAACTGTTCGTGTCTCCCTGCCTTGTAAGTCGTACTTGCAATCACAGTAGCAATCTACACTGCCGTCTGCCTTATACTCAACTTTTCGTGTCTCCTTGCCTTGTGAGTCGTACTTGTAATCACAGTAGTATTTTACACTGCCGTTTGAATAACGCCGAATCTCTCGTGTCTTCTTGCCTTGTAAGTCGTATTCGTAATCATCGTAGTGATCTAGACTGTCGTCTGCCTTATACTCAACTTTTCGTGTATTGTGGCCTTGTAAGTCGTACTTGTAATCCCAGTAGCAATTTACACTGCCGTCTGAATAACGCTGAATCTCTCGTGTCTTCTTGCCTTTTTGGTAGTATTCCTCATGAACTGATCCGTATTTGTCATAAACCACTTTAGGGTCATTTTGGTTTATATATTGTAGAAAATTTTGTTCATAAAATTTGCCATTCCCAGGCGGATTGGTGTCATTCCCAGGCGGATAGGTGTCATTCTCAGGCGGATTGGT
>JAKSUR010000025.1 GCA_024408765.1 bacterium
AAAAAAAGGCTAATTGTACTGAATATATAATATAAAAGAGCTCGACTGAGTAAGTCGGGCTTTTGTTTTAATCGTTGTCATTAAAATTTATATTCATTTTAACAAATTAAAAAGGTTTTATACACATTGTTTTATATTTGAATTATAATAATTAACGTAATTTATATATGTTTATGAGGTAGTGGGAATGTTAGATATTAAATTAATAAGAGAAAATCCTGAAAAAATTAATGAGCTTTTAAAAAGAAGAAATCCTGAATTGTCAATTGACAAAGTTTTGGAAATAGATTCTGAAAGACGAAAAATTCAGACTCAAGCTGATGAACTTCGTGCTAAAAGAAAAAATGAATCTCAAAAAATCGGTTTAATGAAGAAAAACGGGGAAAATACAGATTCTATCCAAGAAGAAGTGCGTAGTATGGGTGATGAAATTAAAGCTCTTGAAGAAAAACAAGTAGAACTTGATAATGCTCAAAGAGTTTTTCTGCTTCACACACCAAATATACCTGATGAAACAACTCCAATAGGTAAATCAGAAGAGGATAATCCGACAATTAAAACTTGGGGAGAGCCTACTAAATTCGATTTTGAAGCAAAAGCTCATTGGGATTTATGCGAAGAAAAAGGAATTGTCGATTTTGAACGTGGTGTTAAAATATCACAATCGAGATTTACACTATACAGAGGCAAAGGCGCTAAGCTTGAACGTGCGATTATACAGTTTTTTCTTGATTTACACACAGATGAACAAAATTATGAAGAAATTTTGCCTCCCTTTATGGCAAATGCAGCCACTATGACAGGCACAGGTCAATTGCCAAAGTTTGCAGAAGATATGTATAAATGCGTTGATGAAGATTTATACCTGATTCCGACAGCAGAAGTTCCCGTTACAAATATTTATCAAAATGAAATTTTATCAGAAGAAGATTTGCCTAAATATATGACGGCTTATACTCCGTGTTTTAGGCGTGAAGCAGGTTCTGCCGGCAAAGATACAAGAGGGTTAATAAGAGTTCACCAATTTAACAAAGTTGAAATGGTTAAATTAACAACGCCTGAATCAAGCAAAGATGAACACGAAAAACTTACCCGTGATGCGGAAAAATGCTTAGAATTATTGGGTTTGCCATACCGAAGAGTTGCCTTATGTACGGCTGATATAGGATTTAGTGCAAACAAATGTTTTGATTTAGAGGTTTGGCTACCTTCTTATAATACTTATAAAGAAATTTCGAGTTGTTCAAATTTTGGTGATTATCAAGCCAGAAGAGCAAATATAAGATATAGAAACAAAGAAGGTAAAGTTCAGTTTGTTCACACACTTAACGGTTCAGGATTGGCTGTCGGAAGGACATTTGCTGCAATTATTGAAAACTTCCAGCAAGCTGACGGCACAATTATTATTCCTGATGTTTTAAGAAAATATACCGGATTTGATAGAATATAATATGCGAGGTAGGCTATATGAGAGTAAATACAACATCTACTTTGAATAATGAATCTGTACTAATTGATAAAGTAAGAAAATTAAAAGCTGAAACTCAACTTTCTATTCTTTTAGGTGATTATAAAACAGCAAAAAATTCATCAAGAGAGTTAGCAAAAATAGGTGTCGATCATTTTGAACTTGTAACAAAAGTGCCAAATACTGTTCAAGGTAGTGTTCCTATATTTTCCAAGTTCGGATTAAGAATTATCGGATACATGTTGTATAGTCTTTTTGCCATAAAACTCCTGAAGAAAAAAAGTTTAAGGATATGGCTCAATTATTTAAAAAAGGACACTTAAAAGTTTAATATTTTATCTTGCATTTTAATAAAAAAAAGACTTCGTATGAAGTCTTTTTTTTATAAGATTAACGTTTAGAGAATTGGAATCTCTTACGAGCTCTTTTTCTACCGTATTTCTTACGTTCCTTAACACGAGAATCACGAGTTAACAAACCTTCTGATTTAAGAATGTTTTTGTATTCTTCATTTGATTTAAGCAATGCTCTTGAAATACCATGTCTGATAGCGGCAGCTTGTGCTACAATACCACCACCAACAGCTTTTACTCGGATATCGTATTTATCTTGATTTTCTGTCAAAACAAGCGGTCTGTATACCATCATTTCAACAGCAGGCATATTTCCTATATAATCTTGTAATTTCTTACCGTTTACAAAAACTCTGCCTTTACCCTTAACTAATTTAACTACAGCAATAGCACATTTTCTACGACCTGTAGCCATAATTTCTTTAGATTCTGCCATTACTTAGCCTCCTTTTCAAGAACAATTGGTTTTTGAGCTGCATGCGGATGTTCAGAACCACAATAAACTTTTAATTTATTAAATTGTTCTGCACCAAGAGTATTGTGTTGCAACATACCTTTTACAGCTTTTTCAATCAATTTGGTTGCATCTTTTTCTCTAACTTCTTTTACAGAAGCTGATTTTAATCCACCAGGATAACCTGTATGGTGATAATATATTTTATCTGTTTCTTTGTTACCTGAAACCAACACTTTTTCTGCATTAATAACGATTACAAAATCGCCTGTATCAACATTTGGTGTGTATTCAGGTTTGTTTTTTCCTCTTAAAATGTTTGCAACACGAGTGGCTAAACGACCAAGAATCTCGCCTTCCGCATCAATTAAATACCATTTTCTTTCTACTTCAAGAGGTTTTGCTGAATATGTTTTATTCATTTTATTTCTCCATTAAGTATTATATTTTACTTCTACCAGTGTTAATCCATAAGGACTCACTGTTTGTCCCGCCTTACGACGGTCTTTTGCTTCCAAAACTTCTTTCATAAACTCCGATTGGAGGTTATGACCTTCTATTTCCAGAAGCGTACCGACACTAGTTCTCACCATATTATATAAAAATCTGTTTCCCTCAATATGAATGAAAACCCTATCGCCTTGTTTTTCAACTTCGGCTCTTGTTAAAATACAAACTTTGCTTGGGTTTAGCGTACCGGAACTTTTAAAACTTGTGAAATCATGTTCACCCAGCAAATAATTGAGTGCTTTTTGCATTCTCTCAATATTTACAGAAAATTTTACTCTCAAAATATCACCATCAAACGCTTGCTTATACCGTCTGTTGATAAATTCATATCTGTAATATCTGGATATTGCAGACTTTTGAGCGTGAAAATCATTTGAAACAATTCGCAAATTATTAACCGATATATCATAAGGTAAGATTTCATTCAAATGATAGATAAAATCTGAAGCAACAATATTTTTATCGAAATCAAAATGTAAAACCTGACCTAATGCGTTTACACCTTTATCGGTTCGTCCGGAAAAGATTGTTTTAACCTGTCGGTTTTTATTTTCAGTGACATCTCTGCCACCAATTATCAATGTACTAATTGCTTTCTCTATTTCGCCCTGTATGGTCGGTTCTTTTATTTCTTCGCCATTTTCAAATTGAATTTGACTGCCTGAATAATTTTTCCCATTATACTGAACGTCAAGAGCATATCGCATTATTATACCAATTGAATTAATGCCATTTCAGAAGCATCACCACGTCTTGGCGGTAATCTGTAAATTCTTGTATATCCGCCTTTTCTTGAAGAATATTTAGCTCCTAAAATGCTGAATAATTTTCTCAATACTGTTTGCTTAGCAAGCTTTTTGCCTTCTTGTGCTTCTTCAAATAATTCGCCTGTTGCAGTATCGATTAACTTTCCGATTTCTTTATCATAAATATATCTTCCTGCTAATCTTCTTGAATTCAAGTCACCTTTTTTTGCCAAAGTGATAAGATTTTCTGCATAAGGCTGAAGAGCTTTTGCTCTCGCCATAGTAGTTTTAATCTCATCATAAGTCAAAAGTTCGGTAGCCAATGAACGCAACAGAGCCTTTCTCTGGTCCGGTGCTTTACCAAGCGTATGTTGTTTTGTTTGGTGTCTCATTTTTACTTTCCTTTATTGTCTTTTACTATTTATTTTCTGCTATTAGTCGATTGATTCAACAATCTCTCCGTCATCACTTAATTCAGGACTTGGAGCGAGATCTAAACCGAAATGATGTAATCTTTCAATGACTTCATCAGACGATTTTTTACCAAAATTCTTTATGTTTAATAAATCATGTTCTGATTTCTTCAAGAGTTCAGCCATAGAATTTATGCTTGCTCTTTTCAAACAATTGAATGCTCTTACTGATAATTCAAGTTCATCTAATGTAATTGAAGGCTCATTCGCTTCTTCCGCTTCTTCTGAAACTTCTTCATCTGCTTCTGTTGCAACTGATTCTGTAACTTCTCTTATAATTGTTTTACCTGAAATTGATGCTATTTGAACAAAATGTTCAATTAATAATTCAGCTGCTTGTGATAAAGCTGATGTTACATCAACCGTACCATTAGACCAAATTTCGAGAGTTAGTTTATCAAAATCAATACTGTCACCTACACGAGTATTTTCAACTTCGTAACTAACACGTTTAATCGGCATAAATGTTGCATCAATAGGTAACATATCTATTGCGACACCTGCTTTTGTATTTCTCGGAACATCATTAGCAACATACCCTTTGCCATTCTCTACAATAATATCAGCATGGAATGAACCACCTTCTGCAATTGTACAGATTAACCAGTCAGGATTTACTATTTTTACACCTGACGGTAATTGAATATCACTTGCCAATACTGTACCCGGTTTATCAATATCTATTCTCAAATGTTGAGGCTCTTTTGAATCCATTTTAATTGCCAAACCTTTAAGGTTTAACATTACATCAATAACGTCCTCTAAAACACCCGGAATAGCCGTATATTCATGGGTAATACCTTCTATTCTGCAAGATGTTACGGCAGCACCTTCAAGGCTTGATAGCAATACACGTCTGAGTGCATTACCGATAGTTGTACCAAAACCTCTTTCAAGTGGTTCAATGGTAAACTTACCGTATTGTGAACCGTCTGAACCTGCCATCGTATTAACAGTTTTAATTTTTAATTCCATATTTTTCTCTCCTATCAGCCTATTTTGAATAGTACTCTATAACAAGTTGTTCTTTAAAGTCAGGATCCATTTCTTCCCTTTGAGGAATTCTTTCAAATGTAATCTTCAAAGCATCTTTGTCAATAGTAAGCCAAGATGGTGCTAATGATAAATCGATTGCACTCATAACTGTTTTTAAGTAATCATTACTCTTAGCTTTAATTGTAATTACATCACCTGCATTAACTAAATATGATGGAATATCTACTTTTCTGCTGTTTACCAGAACATGACCGTGATTAACGATTTGTCTTGATTGTTTTCTTGTTACTCCAAAACCCGCTCTAAACAAGATGTTATCCAATCTTGATTCAAGAAGTTGTAAAAGGATTGTACCCGTTACGCCTTTCTTTCTTGCAGCTGTTTCGTAGTATTTTGCAAATTGTTTTTCGCTAACAAGATATGTTAATCTTATTTTTTGCTTTTCATTTAAGTGAATTGCATACTCAGAAAGTTTTTTTCTAACCGCACCGTGTTGTCCGGAGGCAGTTTGTCTCATTGAACTTGTCAACTTTCTGTTTGATAAATCTTTTACTCCGTAGTTACGGAAAAGTTTGTTACTTGGTCCTGTGTATCTTGCCATTATTTTCTCCTTTTCTTTTGCGAGGCATCTATGGTTAACTTTTTGGCTTAAGCTAGCCCCCGCTGTTGTACTGTTAAGTGAATCAGTAAATATGTTAATAAGTGAATAAGAAAATCTCTCATCACTTATCACACATTATACTATACACGTCTTTTCTTAGGAGGTCTGCACCCATTATGAGGAATAGGTGTAACATCCTTGATTAATGTAATCTCAAGTCCTGCCGCTTGAATAGCTCTTATAGCTGTTTCACGACCAGACCCCGGTCCTTTAATGTATACTTCAACCTTTTTCATACCTTGGTCAATAGATTTTTTAGCAACCAATTCTGCTGCGGATTGAGCTGCAAACGGAGTGCCTTTTCTTGCACCTTTAAAACCTGTTGCACCGGCTGTTGCCCAAGCAATAGCATTACCTTGCATATCGGTAGAAGTTACAATGGTATTGTTAAAAGTTGATTGAATATGAACAACTCCCTGCAATACATTTTTCTTTTCTTTTTTCTTTGTAGTCTTTGGTCTTGCCATTTTTCTTTTTCCTTATAATTAATTACTGTTTATTTTTTTGAGCTTAATGTTAAATCTAAAATTATTGCTTCACACTTCGCAGTCATTCACTTTATTTTGCTTCGTGTCACTTCGAGTTTTGCAGTTTCGCCACTCACTCTATGCATAATTTTATTTCTTCTTGCCGGCAATAGCTACCTTTTTGCCTCTGCGTGTTCTTGCATTAGTTTTAGTTCTTTGACCTCTGCAAGGAAGCCCTTTTTTGTGCCTCATACCTCTGTATGAATTAATTTCTTGAAGACGCTTGATATTCATAGCAACTTCACGCCTCAAGTCACCTTCGATATGATATTCCGAAAGTGCATTACGCAAATCCTTAATATCATTTTCAGTTAAATCATCTGTTCTTAAATCAGGTGAAATTCCTGTCACTTCAAGAATCTTTTTTGCACGAGTAGGCCCAATACCGTAAATATATGTAAGCGCTACTTCCATTCTTTTGTTACGAGGTAAGTCTACCCCTACTAATCTTGCCATGTTTTTCTTTTCCTTATCTTTAATTTCTACTAAACTGATTTTTGTTTTAGTGAATAAGTGAATAGGTGAATAAATGAATAAGTGTTTAAAATTTATTCAAAAATCACAGACACTTTATTCAAAAACTAACCTTGTCTTTGTTTGTGTTTTGGATTTTCACAAATAACGGCAACTCTGCCTTTTCTTTTAATAACTTTGCACTTGTCGCACATTGCTTTTACTGAACTTCTTGTTTTCATTTTTCTTTTTTCCTTTATATTATATATTCGCACTTATTTAAGTCTGAATGTTATTCTTCCTTTCGATAAATCATATGGTGTCATTTCAACTTTGACTCTGTCACCCGGAAGTATTCTTATAAAATTTTTCCTTATTTTTCCTGAAATATGTGCCAAAATCTCATGGTCATTTTCTAATTTTACCCTAAACATTGCATTTGGCATTGATTCAAGAACCGTACCTTCTATTTCTATTACGTCTTTTGCCATTAAATTTCCTCTATTTTCGGCTTTCAATTAATGCATAATAATGCATCTTTATTAATAATATTTGCTAAAAATCCTAATGCAAGCTATTTTATTTAATTCTGAGCAATTTATTAATTTTTATTAAGAATTGTTTTTATAAATATAGGACTTTATATCAAATTTAACTTATTTAAACAATTTGCTATATTATTGAATTTAAGACCAAAATTTATTTTTTTAAGATTGCAAAAAATCTTATTATTATAAAAACATTTATGCTGATTATGCAAAATGTTTTCAAGAAAGTATATTTTAAATTACTTATAAAATGATATTGATTTCAAATAATTGCACTATACAAACTTTAATGTGAATTAAACGCAAAGCATGGTGCAATCTATGACAATATGTCAGGTGCAATTTATGATGCAATAAACAATGCCGGTGCGTTTGAGGGTATGGAAGAAAGCGAAATCGCTCAATATGTTTCCGATACCTCTAAACTGTTTGCTAATCAGGTATTAGCCGAAGCAAACAAAAGAGGTTGCTCTATTGATGGAGTATTGAAAGCAAGCGATATTAAGTTTGAAAACGGTAAAATAAGACTACAAGCAGGCAAGGAAACTATTGCCGAAACTCCGATTGTGCAAATGGATGTTAATGCGGAAATAGTAACAGATGATACCGTTAAAATGGATGAAAACGGACAAACTAAACTGTTTCAAGACGAAACAGGATTAACAAATGACTATTATAATAATCCGACAGAAAATAAAACTTTACCTAATTTAGATTCTAAAGATTTAGCTTTAATAGGTAAAAAAAGTAAACCTGTTATTTTAAAGAAAAATATTATTGAAAAAAATAAAACACACCATAAAGAAATATTAGTTGATGAAAACAATGAAATAATTTTTAATGGGCTATATAATGCTGAAATAATATTACAAACAAACCCACAAAATAAAGAAAATTACTTTGATTTTATTGCCAAAAGAAATGGTAAAAATGATAATGTAGTTATTGAACTAGCAGAAAATAAAGATAATTTTGAAATTGTTGGTTGGTATATAATTAGTGATAAAGGATTAAAAACAAAAATAAGAACCACTAACAAGAATGGGGGACAGTCCATCATAACCGAGAGGTCAAACCTCAAGGGGCAGCAGTCCAATTCTGCTCTACTTGTTAATGGTTCTAATAATATTATAACCGATAATACAGAAAATCTCAACCCTGATGAATTAAACCAACTAACCAACTTACCTAAGCAGAAAAAGGTTAATAGGGGTTCTTATAATGTTTCTGAAAAGGCTATTGAGTTATTTAAAACTGCTGATTTTTCAACTTTACCGCACGAATTTGCTCACTTTTGGCTTGATAATATGTGGGAGTTTTCAAGAAGTGGCAGAGCAAGTAAAGCCTATATGAATAACTTTAACTCCGTTCTTGATTGGTTAGGAGTAAAAGAAGGACAGACATATTTAACACGTCAGCAACAAGAAAAGTTTGCACGTGGATATGAAAAGCCACAAAAATGTACAAAATAATAAACTTTATTTTATATTTTTAAAGTATTATAATTCTTATTAGGTCGAGGAGAATAATTATGGAAAGTTTAAAAATATATACAGACAATTTAATTGACAAAGAAATAATTAAATCAAAAAGAATAGCTGTAATTGGATTCGGATCGCAAGGCTACGGACAAGGCATGAATCTTGTTGATTCAGGTTGTAATGTGGTTTTTGGAGTAAGATTAGGCGGAAAATCTGATGTTAAAGCAAAAGATTACGGTTTGAAAACAGCGTCAATAGAAGATGCCGTAAAATGGTCAGACATTGTTCAAATTCTTATCCCTGATGAAATTCAGGCAAAAGTATACAAAGAACAAATTGAACCTTATATGAAAAAAGGTCAATATTTGATGTTTTCACACGGATTTAATATTCATTACGGTTTTATTAAACCAATAGACGGTGTAAATGTTATAATGGTTGCACCAAAAGCTCCTGGTCATACTGTAAGAAGTGAATATCTTGCAGGCAAAGGAGTCCCGTCATTAATAGCAGTTGAAAAAGACTTTTCAGGAGATTCAAAACAAATAGCACTTTCTTATGCCTCAGCAATTGGTTCTGGAAGAGCCGGCGTAATTGAAACTACGTTCAGAGAAGAAACCGAAACGGATTTATTCGGTGAACAGGCTGTTCTTTGCGGTGGGTGTGATTATTTAATTAAAACAGCTTTTGAAACGCTTGTTGAAGCAGGCTATTCACCATATATGGCATATTTTGAAGTTTGTCATGAATTAAAACTTATTGTCGATTTGATTGATGAAGGCGGAATTGAAGACATGCACTATTCGGTTTCAAATAATGCCGAATATGGTGATTACACAAGGGGCTGTCAAATAATAAATTCAGAAACAAAGTTGAGAATGAAAAACATTCTTTCACAAATTCAAGACGGAAGTTACGCAAAAGAATTTATGAATGAATTTTCTTCAGGCAGTGAAAATTTTAAGAAATTAAGAAAAGAATCCGAAAAACACTTGATTGAAAAAGTAGGTTCGGAAATCAGGAGATTGTTCAAATGGGGCAAAAGTAAGTTGATTGACAAGACAAAAAATTAATCACTCTACTGCAAAAGATTTAAAAATTGTGATATAGTATATACATGCCTAAAACATATCTTAACGGAAGTGTAAAAAACGGTGCAATAATGAGATGGACAATTAATCCGCTCATTGTTTACATTGCACCTATGAAATTTTACACAAAAGTCGGAGAAGATAACAAATACAGAAAAATGGTTATGGATGCATTTTCAGCATGGCAATCGGCATGCGGAGGAAAATTACAATTTAGAATTACTAATGTGCTGTTAGAATCAAATATAAATGTTGATTGGAAAAGAGTTGACAGAAACGCTCTTGGACATTGTTATTTCAATTGGGATTCAGTAGGAAGATTATATGGAGCAGAGGTTTCTATCGGTTTAACAGACGGCAGAATTCACAAAGAGTATGATAATGATATAGAAGTATATCATACTATTTTACATGAGGTAGGACATGCAATAGGCCTTGGGCACAGCCCATACAAAGAGGATATTATGTATACTCCTCATCAATACGGTAATGCAATGCTTTCACAAAACGATAAATATTCGGCTCAATGGTTGTACAGATTACCGGCAGGAGCTCCCGTAAAAAAAATTGCAGAAAAGTATTCTATTGGCACATCAACAGATATTGATGCGGTTATAAGAAGAATTGATTCAAAAAAAGAAGATAGTGAAGAATCATCAACACGAATACAAATTCAAACAAGCAGAGATTTGCTTCAAGAAGCAACAAATATCGGTGATTTGAAGCGATATAACATGTTGTTGCAAAACATATCATTATCCGATAATGTTAAGAAATATCTCAAGAATAACAGGCAATTTTAAAAAAAAGCAATTTTTGTAATTTAAAGGTTTTTATATTAATATATTAGTGTAATTGTGAAAGAACATCAGATGGTTGAAAAAAATGTAGGAATAGACCAAGCTCAAGCAGGCATTGAAAATCTAAACAATATGATTTCTAATCCCCTTGTTGCAGAAACAAGCATGGCTTCATGTGCAATGGATGAATATACAAAAACTGCACCACGTCCAAAATTTGATAGCGACCTCTCACAAATACTTGAAGTAGTAAGAATTTTAAATAATGTAGCTCCTGTAAGCATGCCGGAATATAATTTTAATGCTGATGAAATTAACGGAGAATATTTCTATAAACCAGATGGAAATCTTTTATTCATAAGAGATTTTGATAGTGATGTTATAAGAGATTATTATTACAATCCAAATGCAGAGGACTCTAAATATTCAATATCAAAAATTTTAGAACACGACAAAATTACAGGCAGATTACGTGTAAAAATCGAACCAATTACAAGAAATGGGAGCAAATTAAAAACAAATATCACTATATTTGACGCAAAAATTAGCCGAAAATACACATTAATTCAATTATCAGAAGGCGGTATAGTAAACAATATTTCAGAATTTTCAGAAGACGGAAAATCTTTTCAAACTTTGTTTAGAAATATAAATACTCTTAAACCTGCAAGATATCTTGAAGGAAAAGATAATAAACAAACCGGTTTTACCTTGATTGATTGTTTGTTCAACAATACAGGAGATATTGTCAGGATAAAAAGATATTGCAATAAAAAAGAAATAAACATAGATTATACTGAATCGGAAAAACATATTAAAGTAAAGTCATATTAAAAGTTATTCTACGTATTTACCATCAAAAAGATCAATTATCATTTTTTCTTGATCCGATTCGGAATGGGTTTCTGATTTTTGTGTGATAACATTTAGTTCTTTTTCTTCAAGAGTCGATGTTTCTTCCTCTTGTTTGGTTTCAAGAATTATTTCAGTTTTTTGTTCAGTATTAGACTTTGTTTTTGCCAATGATGTGGCTACAACTTCAGATTTATCAGCCAGCTTAACTGTTATCGGTATATCAGAAACATTAAATAACATTTTTGCGGCATCTGCTATTAATTGTTTTTTATTAGGCTCATTAGCTCTTGCAACATTCATTTCATTTGTAAAAGTTATAATTATATTATTTTTTGAAATTTCAACCGGCGTTGCAAGTCGCAAAATAGCATAGGTAGGGGCACTTTTAATATTTATATTAGCAAGCAAATTTTGCCAAAGTGAATTTATATCATTACTATCAGACTTTTTTGCCATAGGCGGTGGTGTAAATTCATCATTTTGAACAGATGTTTTTGTGGCAATTTCAACAGATTTTGTAATAACTTGCTCTGTTTTTGCAGGTTGTATCGGAGCAGGGCGTGTAACTGTTTGAACTCTTGAAGGTGTTTCTATCGAAACCTCGCCTGATTCCAATGCGCAAATTCTATTTTGCAAATCTATCAAAGTCGTATTTTCTGTCATGTTAGATAAATCAATAATCCCGACTTCAAGCCACAAATGTTGATTTGTTGATTGTTTTACTTCTTTTATATAATACGATGTTCTTTCAGTTAAAAATATAATTTGATGCAATTCAAGTTTTTGAGCTTGTCTGCATAATTCTTCAATCTGAAATTCATTTAAACCTGTTAATTCCGGAATTAATTCTTTTGAACATGTTTTTGCGACCAATAGATTCTTAAAATATTCGCTTAAATTTATTAGAATCTGTAATGGTTCGTTTCCGGAATTGTAAATATCGTTTAAAAGTTTTATTGCATTTGAATGTGATGAATTTATAATTTCATTTGTAATTTTATTTAATGAATCAAAAGAAATTCTGCCGAGAATTGCATTTACATCATCAACCGTAACTTCATTAGAAATTCCTAAAATACTTAATTGATCTAAAAGAGATATGCTATCTCTCATTCCGCCTGCTGAATTTTTGGCAATTGCAAAAAGAGCATCATCAGAAATCTTTATTTTTTCTTTGTTAGAAATATCTCTCAAATGTTTAACGATATCTTCTGTTGTAATTCTTGTGAAATCGAATCTTTGGCAACGACTTTTTATTGTATCAAGAACTTTGTGTACTTCCGTTGTTGCAAGAATAAAAATTACATTTTCAGGCGGTTCTTCAAGCGTTTTTAACAAAGCATTAAACGCTTTATCCGAAAGCATGTGAATTTCGTCTATAATGTATATTTTGTATTTTCCGTTAACCGGTGCATATTGTATTTTTTCTAAAATATTTTGTGCATCTTCAACTGTTCTGTTGCTGGCGGCATCAATTTCAATAACATCAATTGGAATAGAATTTGTAATATCTTTGCAACTTTCACATTCACCACAAGGATGAACAGTCGGCCCATTTTTACAGTTCAATGACTTTGCTAAAATTCTTGCTGTAGATGTTTTACCGGTTCCTCTGGGGCCTGTAAAAAGATATGCATGAGATATTTTCCCAAGCTCAATTGCACCGGTCAAAGTTTTTTTAATATGTTCTTGTCCGACAAGAGAATCGAGAGTTTGAGGACGATATTTTCTGTATAAAGGTATATAATTTTCACTCATAAATAAAGTGTACCATAAAAATTGCAATGAGGTAAATTTTATAATATTATGAATACCATGAGGAGAGTTTTAATTTCTTTAATATTGCTGATTAATTGGCTTAATCCTGTATATTCCTATGAATTGGTATTGCCTAAAGATAAAAAAAATATAGTTGATACAAACTATGCATTTTTTGTAGGAAAAGCAAATAAAAACGAACACATAACAATTAATGACGAAAATGTATATATTGCACCAAACGGTGCTTTTGCATATACTGTTAAACTAAAAAACGGTGAAAACAGAATACTTTTAAAAACAGATTATAATACTCATATTTATAAATTTTATAAAAGTGAAAAACAAGAAGCAATAAAACCCGTAACGGAAGAAATTCCTCCGTATCGTGTAACAGTCAAAAATGACAACACTCCTTTAAGAAACACTCCGATTGATTATGGAATGAATAGAATTTCGCACTTGTTTGAAGGTACAAATTTAATTGTTAATGGAGAAAATAACGGTTTTTACAGAGTTAAACTTTCAAAGGATAAAGAAGGTTGGATTGCAAAAGATTCCGTAAAAAAATGTGAAGAAGAATTTTTTGAACCCGGAAAAACTTTTGAACCAAAATTTAATACTCTAAATAGTGAAACTTTTAAAAACGGATCTTCACATACAATAGAATTTAATGAAAAACTGCCTTATACAATTGAAGAAACAGAACACGAAATTTTCTTTAAAGTATACAATCCTTTTGTTAATGAAGATTCTGTATATACTATTACAGCAAAAAAACCTAAAAAATATTATTACAAAATCGCTTTAATTAACGGAATATATGTATTTAAAGTTAATTCATTACCTGCCCATGAAAATAAAACCCTCGAAAATTTGACAATTACAATTGATGCAGGGCACGGTGGAACAGAAAACGGTGCTATCGGATGTCTGGGAGATAAAGAAAAAGACATAAATCTTTTGATTGCAAATGAACTTAAAGATATTTTGACTCAAATGGGTGCATGTGTTGTTATGACAAGAGAATGTGACGGATATATTTCGCTGGATGACAGAGTGAAAATTGCCAAAGAGAATTGTTCTGATATATTTGTAAGTATACATTTGAATTCAATTCCTGATATTGAAATGAATATACATAAAAACAGAGGTACAAGTGTTTATTATTACAACAATAATTCAAAAGACCTTGCTAAAGCTGTCGAAACTTCTGTAACAAACGCAATTAAAACAAGAAAAGACGGAGTAAGAACAGCAAGTTTTGCAGTTATCAGACCGACTGATTATTTAGGAATCCTTGTTGAAAATGCATATATGACTAATCCTTTAGATTCAATGATATATAAATCACCGTCATTTCCTAGAGATACAGCAAAAGGAATTGCGGAAGGTATTTTAAATTATGTAAATACTCGTTAAATATTTGATTTATTAATTATGAACATATATATGAAAATATGGAAAAAGTCAAAAATGACTTGCGAAAGTAGGAGTTGAGGATGAAATCCGAAACTCATTTTCGCAATTTTTTAAATTTTTCCGCAAACTCATATAATAATATGCCGTAAAATAAATAATTTTTAATAGCAACTTTATTTTTTACGAGTTTTTATTATATAGAAATTATTTAAAAGGAGAAAAAGATGAATATTTTACCTATGAACAACAATAACAACAACACTGGTTTTGGTTCTTTTATAATACAAAGAAATAATTTTGAAAAATTTTTAAAGCAAAATCCCAATGTGTATAAAACACCTGATAGTCAAATTCAAACTATAACAAAAATTGATATTGCGAAAATTCTGAATAAATTTAAAAAATATGGTAGAACTTTTGAAAATAGCAGACATATTGATGTAATTGCGAACTCACTAGAGTTGTGCATTAAACCTAAATGCACTGAATATTGCTATTTTAATCCAACTTTCGATTTAGCAGGAACACGTATGAGAGATTGTTTTTGTTTTTCATATTCTTGCAAAAACGGACAAGGTGATTCAAATGAGCATACATATGAACTATCAGGTTTAACCAAGAAACAAACTGAAAAATTTACAAAAAAAATAAATAAAGCTGATACCCAAATGGATAAAGTTGCTATAATTGCAGAAGCATTAGAACTTCATTTTGAAAACAACAGGAAAAAGAACCCTGCGACAAAGAAATTATTAGAAAATGTACCTGTTATTTTTACCAACCAGATTAAAAAATTATTAGATAAATACGGATGTTAATAAAAATATGCAAAATTTTAGATTTGCTAAACTAAATCCCCAAAACCGGACAAAGTAAAAAGTCGGTTTTAGGGTTTAGTTCAGTTATTATTTACATTCTTTACACGCTTGCCAATTGTTTTCTCGGGCAAGCAATTGCAGCTTGTGCAGCAGCCAATTTAGCTTGCGGAATACGGAATGGTGAGCAAGATACGTAGTTAAGTCCGATTTTATGAGCGTACTTAACAGAATCAGGATCTCCTCCATGTTCGCCGCAAATACCGCCAAGAAGCGAAGATTTAACTTCTTTTCCTTCATTAATTGACATTTCAATCAATCTTCCAACACCTGATTGGTCAAGAGTAATGAATGGATTAGAAGGTAAAATCTTTTGTTCAACATAGTTCTTTAAGAATTTACCTTCTGCATCATCTCTCGAATAGCCAAATGTCATTTGTGTAAGGTCATTTGTACCATAAGAGAAGAATTCGGCTTCTGTAGCGATTTCTTTTGCAGTTAAAGCTGCACGAGGAATTTCTATCATAGTACCGAATTTGTATTCGACTCTGATACCTTTTTCAGCCATAACTTGTTCTGCAACAGCAACTAATGTGGCTTTTGCAGTTTTAAGTTCATTAATATGACCGATTAAAGGAATCATAATCCAAGGTTGAATCTTAGCACCTTCTTTTGCCAAATCACAACATGCTTCAAATATTGCTCTAACCTGCATTTCATTAATTTCAGGATAAGTTAAGCCAAGACGGCAACCTCTCAATCCCATCATTGGGTTAGATTCAGACAAGTTTTCAACAATCTCAAGCATTTTTTCATCTTCCGAATAATCTTGACCTAATGCTTTCTTTGTTGCGACTTTTTCTACCAATTCAATCTTAGAAGGTAAAAATTCATGTAACGGTGGGTCTAATAAACGAACTGTCAGAGGTTTATCACCTAATGCCTTAAACATTGAGTAGAAATCGGAGTATTGCATTGGTAACAAGTGAGAAAGAGCTTCTTTTCTTGCTTCTGTTGTACCTGCAATAATCATTTTTTGAACCCAAGGAAGTCTGTCAGGATCCATAAACATGTGTTCTGTTCTGCAAAGTCCGACACCTTCTGCTCCAAATTTCTTAGCATTTTCAATATCTTTTGGAGTATCGGCATTTGCTTCTACATGAAGTTCTTTAATATCGTCAACCCAAGAGAAGAATGTTTCAAAATCAGAATCAAGTCCTGCTTGAACCATTTCAATAGCACCTTCCATAACTTCACCCGTTCCGCCATCAAGAGAAATAATATCATCTTTTTGGAAAACAGTTCCGTCTGCACAAGTAATTGTTTCTTTTGCCAAATCAATAACTAAGTCTTCACAACCTGAAACGCAAGGTTTACCCATGCCTTTTGCAACAACTGCTGCGTGAGAAGTCGCACCGCCTCTAAGAGTAAGTACACCTTGTGAAACAGCCATACCGTGAATGTCATCAGGGCAAGTTTCGATACGAACCAAAATAACTTTTTCACCTGCTTCACCGCGTCTTGCAGCTTCTTCTGTATCAAATACAATTTTACCTACTGCTGCACCCGGAGATGCGTTTACACCCTTTGAAACTTTGTGTGAATGTTTAACTTTATCAGGGTTAAAACAAGGTAATAATACTTGGTATACTGAATAAGGATCAACTTGGTTGATTGCTTCTTCCTTAGTTATAATACCTTCATTATACATATCTACGGCAATTTTGATGGCAGCCTTAGCTGTTCTTTTACCGTTTCTTGTTTGCAAAATCCAAAGTTTACCGCGCTCTACCGTAAATTCCATATCCTGAACATCATGATAACCTTTTTCAAGTTGTTTTGCGATATCAACATATTGACGGTAGATATCAGGCATGTCTGTTTCAAGTTCTGCAATTTGCTTTGGAGTTCTGATGCCGGCAACAACATCTTCACCTTGAGCGTTTACAAGATATTCACCATAGAATTTATTTTCACCTGTTGCAGGATTACGAGTAAATGAAACACCTGTTGCGCAATCATTACCCATATTACCAAATACCATTGTTTGAACATTAACAGCTGTTCCGTAATTGTGGTCAATTTTGTTCATATTTCTGTAAGCAACTGCACGAGGAATATTCCAAGAACGGAATACTGCTTCAATTGCTTCTTGAAGTTGTACATAAGGGTTTTGAGGAAATTCTTTTCCGGTAACTTCTTTAATAGTTGCTTTATATATAGGAATCAAGGATTTCCAGCCTTCTGCCGATACTTCCGTGTCAGAAGTTACGCCTTCACGAGCTTTAACTTTTTCAACTTCCGACTCAAAATATTTTTGTCTGTCCATTTCCCAAGCAACAGAACCGAACATTGTTAAAAATCTTCTGTATGAATCGTAGCAAAAGCGAGGATTATTTGTTAATTTAACCATTGCTTCAACTGTTTCATCATTCAAACCTAAGTTTAAAATTGTTTCCATCATACCCGGCATAGAAACTCTTGCGCCTGAACGAACAGAAACCAAAAGCGGATTTGTTAAATCACCGAACTTTTTACCTGCTTGTTCTTCAACAGTTTTTAAAGCATACTTAACTTCTTCCATCAAACCTTCCGGCATTTTGTTACCGTGATTGATGTAATCCATACAAGTTTCAGTAGTAATTGTCAATCCCGGAGGCACAGGCAAACCTAAATTTGTCATTTCTGCAAGGTTAGCACCTTTACCGCCAAGTTCGGCACGCATATTAGCGTTCCCTTCTCTAAACAGCCATACTCTTTTACTAGCCATTATTTTATTCTCCTTCTTTGTATTCGTCGGGCTTAAAATCCCAACCTATTGTACTTATTTGCATAGTCAGCAATTAACAGCATATCATGAAGGCATTTAATTGACAGCAAATATTTGTCTTTGTAAAATTTTGTAACAAAAAAGTTGTAGAAACGGCAAAAAAGTCCTAAAATGTGTTTTAAATTAGTGTGTGATATAACTGTGTAATATATATGTTATCGTTTTTCTCAAAAATAGTAAATGGTGTGCGTGCCGGTGGTAAAATTCCACCTGTAATGATCGGTGCAAAATTTATGATAGAAGAAATTTCTGCACAAGAGAAACGAATTGCGGTAATGAATCAAACCGATAAAAAAGTTTATTCTATTGTGAGGGAAAAAGAAGATATTGGAGATTTATTTACTCATTGTGTATCTAATAATTTTTACAAAGATACCTACCGTTTTGTCAAAATGATTAATGAAGAATAAAACTTATTATCAATATTTTGCAAATAATTTGTAACAAAAAAAAGGATGCGGAAAAAGTCAAAAAATGACTTGCGGAAGCAGGAGTTGAGGATGAAAT
>JAKSUR010000026.1 GCA_024408765.1 bacterium
TAAAACCATTATGGTTGTATAGGTTGTTGCATTAAAAACCTGATTATGTTTTAAATTAACGACTTTTGAAATACAGTTGTTTTCTACAAAATGTTTTCGTAAATTCTTACCTGCCAAACTATTGTACAGTGAACTCGGTGTAATATATCCTAAAATTCCATTTTTACAAAGCATTTTTAATCCGATTTCATAAAATACGATAAATAAATCGGTCATACCTTTTTGAGAAAATTGAAATTTTTTTACATCATCAAAACTCTCACCTAAATTATGAACTCTTATATATGGAGGATTACCCAAAACATAGTTCATTTTTCCGTTATATTTATCTACTTCCAATGAATTTGCACAAATTATATCCCAAGATACATTTTTTAAATTATATTTTTTTGCTGTTTGTGAAACATTTTTTATACACTTAATTTGTTCATTTTGTTCAATTTCGATACCGTGGATATATGTTTCTAAATCATTTATTATTTCTTCATTTGTCAAAGATGAATTTAATGCTTCTTTTATATAGCGTTCAACTATTTTTACCAAAAACGCACCGTCACCGCAACTGTTATCAATAACATGCTTTTTTAATATTGTTTCACCTTTGTAATTTGATAAATCTAATATGTGATCAACTATGAAATCCGGAGTATATACTTTACCTCTTGATTTAACCATTGTCTTTTTGTTGTTTATATTTACCACAATCTTACCTTATACATAGAAAATTAAGTATGGATACAGCCTCTGTAAATCATGTTACGTTAAATATTGATTTAGTCAAATGCATATTACTTATTTACAGTGGTTTTATTACCGACCTCCAAGCCCGGAATAAGTAAGGCTATCGGTATAACACGTCCAAGCGTATGCACAAAATCTGATTTTGAAATATAAGATGCTGCTACAACAAAATCATCAACGTGAGCGGAAAAATCTGTCACTTTCATTTTTCGTTTTTCATCGTTATTTTCATTAAAAATTATATTATTAAACTTATTCATAACAAAATTTGCAATTGTAACCCCTGCAAAAACACCGCCAAGCCCTGCAAAAGCTCTTGCACCTTTTGAAGCATTTTTAAAAATCTTTTCCACCATTAAATGCACTGTTAAAATCGGAATAGATACATTCCCTATTTGCATTATAGATTCTCTCAATTTGCTTTTTCGATTATTTTTATCTTTGTCCACAATGAAACCGCCTGCCAAACCTCCGATGCAAGAACCTGCACCCATTGCAATAACTTCTTTTGCTCCGAAATCAGTTTTTGCGAGATATGAATTTTTAATATTCTTAAACATATCGGAAGGTTTTAAAGAATATTTTGCAGACTTAGCAAGAATTGCAAGACTTCCTAACACTCCCAATGATGTTGTAGTAAATATAACCGCTTTTTCTGACGGTTTATAATTGCTTGTTTTTATCGATTTATGTGAATGACAAAATTTAGGATTTTCGTTAGAAAATCTTGTATTATTTGCCACATTATTATTTACAGATGTCAACATAATAAACCTTCTGAGCATATAAAACGCATAAAAGATTAAATTTGCTTATTTTATCAAAATTATTAAAAATTATTACATAGCAGAAGAATAAAATTTTGAAATTTCTTCAAAATATCTTTCCAAAGCTTTGTAACCGTTATAAATTTCGCTTGTTATTGAGGCATATCTGCTTGCTACAATGTATTTTAACTCTTTTGAACGAATTTGCAAAATTGTATCTGCATCTTTCCTAAGCATTTCATTTGAAGAAGCAGACCATTTTTTCAAATAAGACAATTCTTCATTAACTTGTTTTATTGTTGAAAATTCAAGTGTGTTGAAATCATATTTTTGAAGCAATTGTCTTTCAGAATTTGATACGCGACTCTGAACAGCTTGAAATCTGTATATGCGTTTTATTATAACATAATTATCGGCAATTCTTCTGTGAGAATAAGGAACAGAACTCTTTGCTAATAAAGCAGAAGTAGAAAGTGCCGTAAACGCATCTTCCTCACTTGAAAATGCACTCTGTGCAGGATATACGGTTTCAATCTTCTTATTAGTCACGAGAACACTCCTTATGTTTTATTCCGATTAACATAATATTATATTAAGCATGTTTTTATGTCATCAAAATATTAAAAAAAGTTTACGTTCTTAACAGAAGTTTGAAAATTCCTTCAGCGTACGTTGGATGTACAAAAGCATACCTTTTTAAATTCGAAACAGTAATTTTGTTTGAATTGCAATCATATTTTCATTGAACTTGCAGACTGAATCGGAGTAACCGAATTGCTAATTTTTGTGGTGACTTCTGGTTTTTTAGGTTCATTTGTTTCTGAAAGATAGGTTTTTTGAATACTTGATGCCATTTTATTTCTTAAAATCGGTGTAATTACATTTGAAGCAAGAATACTTGCACCGACTGTAGCTATCGTTGTACCAAGGTTAGCCATATTTTGATGACTCTTCAACAATCCTTTGGTTTCATATTTGAGGGCTTCTTCAATATTGAAGTCCAGCTTTCCTACTTTGTCACCATAAACATTTTTATGCTCGTTTAAAAATTTACGAACAGATTTGGTTGTAAACTTACCTGTTGAAAATAATTTTGAGACTGTTTTTTTAGTTACTTGTGTTACCAGAAAAAATGCACCGATATTCATAATAGCATCACTAAACTCTTGCGGAAGAAGAAACATTTTTTGCTCATCCTTAATTTTTGGATTCACAAGAATTGCACCTATTTGAGCAAGAGAGGACAATGCCCATCCTGCAACACCTGTTATAATAAGCATTTTTGATGTATCTTTTGAAAATGTTTTTGCCATCCAATTTAGGCCGGATTGGAAAAGATTAGCCATTTAAGACCTCCTTTCCATTTTGTTTATTTCTATTTTTATTTTTATCTGTAAATTTATTGGTTAACCAAAGTGTCAACGGTGCATCGAGAAGGAAATTTGTGCAGAAACCCATAATAATCAATGCCATACAGGTTGACAAAGCGCTTTTATAATTCTTTAATTGTTTTGGATTTCTTTCAAATTTTTCAATCCAAGCCTTTGGTAAAAGTGCTTTACTTGATTTTTTATTTCCGTTAAGTTGTGTCATCCTATCAACCAGCTTGTAACATGAACCTCTGACAAGGATACCAACTGCTGTACCTGCAATAATTTTTGAGATAGTTCTGTACATTGATACTTTTCTTGTTTCCTCGTCAACTCTGTGATTGTACCTGTCAATCCATGGTTGAGTCAGAATCGCCGTACTGCCCATAATCAAACGATTTACGTCAGGTCTTGACAATACCGTATTTACATCAGTATATTTGTCCGTTTCGGAATTCTCTCCCTTAAAAGTCTTTTCGGGTAAAATGTCTAATACTTTTTGTTTAATTTTTCTCTTAAATTTCTTCCATGAACTACCTTCGGGCTTGTTTGTTTTAAGCCCTTTTCCTTGCATAGATATATTATAGCTATAATTTGATTGAATATTCATAACAACACTTCTACCCAAATTAATAAAAACACTTTGTTATCAAAAATTGCCTGTGAATTGAATTATGTTACAAATTATTTACATTGTAAAATATATGACTATTGGTTTATGCAATGAAGTTAGGAAATTATGATGCAATTTTCCAAAAAACAGGATGTAAAGACGGCAGAAAGGCAAGAAGGCAAGAAGGCAAGAAGGCAAGAAGTCCGGCTATATAAAAGCCTGCCCTCTTGACCTCCGAACTTCCTGACCTCTGAACTGCCGACATCTTTACATTCAAGCTTCTTGCCCTCCTAATCAAATTACCACCCATATCCGCATCTTCCACTTGTTAAGAAAAAAAATTCATGTTAGAATGTGCGTTATGGTTGTAGCTAGTTCATTTGAAGAAGCAATTTCGTTAATTAAAGACAGGCTGGATATAGTAGACACAATATCACAATACGTCGTTTTAAAAAAAAGCGGTGCAAATTATTGGGGAATTTGTCCGTTTCATCAAGACAAACATCCTTCTATGTCAGTTAGTCCGTCTAAGGGAATATATAAATGTTTTTCCTGCGGTGCAGGCGGAGATGCGTTGAATTTTTTGGTAAAAATTCAGAATCGTCCTTATAAAGAAGTTATATTTGAACTTGCCGAAAAATTCGGAATCGAATTACCAAAAAAAATGAATCCGTCCCAAGAAACAAAAACTTTGCGTGACAATATGCTTAAAGCATGTGAACAAGCCGCACTTTTTTATAATACACAATTAAAAACGGATAAAGATGCTTCAAAAGCAATGACATACTTAAAAAAACGCAATACAAGCGATGAAATTATAAAAGAATTTACTCTTGGCTGGGCACCAAATAAGTATGACGCTTTATATAATGAACTAAAAAAAGATTTTAAGGACGAAGTTCTTGAAAAAGCCGGATTAATATTAAAATCAAATAAAGGCGGTTGGATAGACAGATTCAGAAACAGAATTATTATCCCTATACAGAACGAAAACGGAGATTACATAGCTTTTGGGGCGAGAGCGGTTGATGAAGGTCAAAACCCGAAATATTTGAATTCTTCCGACTCAATGATATATAACAAAAGCAAAACGCTTTTCGGACTTTATACTGCAAAAGACACAATAAAAGACGAAGATGCCGTAATTATTATGGAAGGATATTTTGATGTAATATCCGCACAGGCTCACGGGATTAAAAATGCGGTTGCCTCTTGCGGAACTGCTTTGACAGCTGAACATATCAAACTTTTAAGCAGATATACCAAATCAAGAAAAATATATTTATCATTTGATACTGATTCGGCGGGAGTAAATGCAACAAAAAGAGGCGGAGAAGTAATTAAAGAAACATTTTCCGCACTTGGAAATATAAAACAATTTGACGAAAGCCATATATCTGCATATGCTGATAACAAATATTCGTGTGAAATTCGTGTAATTTCACCTCCACAAGGAAAAGATCCTGACGAATTTATACGCACAATGGGAGCGGATGTTTTTAAAACATACATACAAGAAGCACCTTTATTGATAGATTTTCTGTTAAACAATGTACTTAAGGAACGAAACAACGCAAATACTCCGCAAGAAAAATCAGAACTTGCAGGGAAAGTTATTGAAATTTTAAGTGATATCAATAACAAAATAATACAAACGGAATATGTAAAAATGGTTGCATCTGTTCTTGATGTAAATGAAAATGCAATCTTAAAAGAACTAAAAAAATCCGAAAACAATTATGCTCAACCCGTTCCTTCAAAACCTCAAAATAATTCTGTTACAAAATCTTCACAATTTGAAGAAAAAGCGCAAAAAAATTTATTGAGTGTTTTTCTAACAGTCGGAGGTACAAAAAATTATAAGAAACTAACCGAAATATTACCTAATGACATCATTCGGGATGAAAAGTTAATAATTGTAAAAAATACAATTGACAAATTTATTGATACAGTAAATAATGTTAGGGAATTAAGTAAGAAACTCTATACAGAATTTATTGAGGATGATGATATAACGAAAATAATAACAGATCTTGTTGATATGTCAGAAGCGTTCAATGACTTAGATGCGGAAGAATTGGAACAAGCTGTAAGGGAAAATATATATAGGTTAAACAAGTGCTACACCGAAAAAAATGCTGAATTACTCCGTCAGCAATACAAAAAAGTCAATAATGACGACATGGAAGCACTGAGATTACAAATGCAACTGCGTGACGAAATCAAATTAAGGACTGGAGATAAGTAAATGGTACAAAAAAGAAATTCTAGATCATCAGTAATAAGTGTTGAAGAAGAAAACATGGATTTGTTGGACTTTGATTCCGACAAAGAAGAAAATGGTGATGATTATATCAGCACCGATTTAGGCACTGATAATATAGAAAATATTATAGAAACATCAAAATTAGACGGAATAAAAAGTGATGATTTTTATATGATAGACTCGGATTCCGAAACCGAAGCTGATGCCGACTCTGACATAGAAACACCAAGAGGCGTAGCTGTTGAAGATCCTGTCAGATTGTATTTAAGAGAAATCGGAAGGATTAAACTTCTTTCAACAAACGAAGAAATAGAATTGGCACGAAAAATTATACAAGGCGGAAGTGCCGGTGCTATTGCAAAAAGAAAACTCGTACAAGCGAACTTAAGATTGGTTGTTTCAATTGCAAAGAAATATGTCGGCAGGGGAATGTTGTTCTTGGATTTAATACAGGAAGGAAATCTCGGATTGATTCGTGCGGCTGAAAAATTTGACCATGAAAGAGGTTTTAAGTTTTCAACTTATGCAACATGGTGGATTAGACAAGCAATAACAAGAGCGATTGCCGATCAGGCAAGAACAATTCGTATACCTGTTCACATGGTTGAAACAATTAATAAACTTAAAAAAGTTACACGAAGATTGGCTCAAGAACTTTCAAGAAAGCCGACCGAAGAAGAATTAGCGGTTGAAATGGGAGTGTCAATTCCAAAGTTAAGAGAAATTGTTAAAATTGCGCAAGAACCTTTATCATTAGAAACACCGATTGGTAAAGAAGAAGATTCTCGTCTTGGTGATTTTATTGAGGACAAAGAAGCCGATGCACCAATAAAGACAGTCGCTTCGGAGCTTTTAAGAGAAGATCTGGCAGAAGTTCTTTGCACACTGTCACCTCGTGAAAGAGATGTTTTAAGACTCAGATTCGGTATGGATGACGGACGGCAGAGAACACTGGAAGAAGTAGGTCAATTGTTTGGTGTCACAAGAGAACGTATCAGACAAATTGAGGCAAAAGCACTCAGAAAACTCAGACACCCGAACAGAAGTAAACGACTGAGAGAATATGTGGAATCATAAAATATACGAAAAAGGACTTGTGAAAGAGTCCTTTTTTGTTGTATTATGTAACTGTTACAAGGTTAAGGAGTTAATAAATGACAACCGCAATTGAAAACGGTATTGAAAAAAAGAGTCTGGCAGACAGAGAATCCGCAATTCACACTTTAAATATTGAAATTGAAGCAATTTCAAGATTAAAAGATTCAATAGCACTAAAGAATCTTACTGAAGCATTGGATTTAATGCAAAATGCTACCGGAAGAATTATTGTAACAGGCATGGGAAAATCCGGTCATATCGGAAAAAAGATTTCTGCATCACTCGCTTCAACCGGCACACCTTCATTTTTTGTACATCCTGCCGAGGCGAGTCATGGTGATTTAGGAATGATAACAGAAGAAGACGTTGTTATAGCTATTTCAAACAGCGGTGAATCAAGAGAATTAATTGATATAATAAATTATTGCAAAAGATTCGGAATCAAAATAATATCTATCACAAAAAATGCCGAAAGCTCGCTTGGGAAAGCGGGAAATGTAGTTTTAGAACTTCCTAAATATGAGGAGGCATGCCCGCTCGGACTTGCCCCAACCAGCTCGACAACTGCCACATTGGTACTTGGAGATATATTAACCGTTGGGCTTATTGAAAGAAAAGGATTTTCCAGAGAAGATTTTAATGTAAGACATCCGGGGGGAAAATTGGGTTCAATACTTAAACGTGTTGGTGATTTAATGCATAGCGGACAAGAAATGCCTCTGCTTGACGAAAACTCAAATATGCAGTCAGTTTTGCTTGAAATGACTTCAAAATGTTTAGGTTGCGTGGGGTTTGTTAATGCCGGCGGAGATTTGACAGGCATGCTTACGGACGGTGATTTGAGAAGGTGCTTATCCTCTTCTATATTAAACGAAAAAGCAATCAATCTTATGACTAAAAATCCCAAAACCGTAACAAAAGATATGATTTCAGCAGAAGCCTTAAAAATAATGCACGATAAAAAAATCACAAATATGTTTGTACTTGATGGTAAAAAACCGATTGGAGTCATTCACATTCACGATTTGCTTAATAATGGTGTCGCATAAATAAAGGTAATAACAATGTTAAATAAAACAATCCAAGTTTTGGAATATTCAAGGATATTTTCACTTCCAATGACAATTTTGTCGTGGCTGGTTATTTTTACATATTCAATAATCAATTTTGGGAACATATTATATGGAATAATTGCATTTATAGGAATTTGTTTTGTACATTTAGCGACAAACCTTGTTGACGATTTTTTTGATTACAAATATTTAATAAAAATGGTTAATTTTGATAAGGAGGAGTATTTAAAAAACTCACAAAAGACAAAATGCAGATATTTGATAAGCAAAAAAATGACGGAAGGACAGATTATTAATGTTATAATACTTTATTTGTCGATAGCATTATTTATAGGCGGATTTTTATTTTTCAAATGCGGAATCGGTGTATTATATTATATGCTTGCAGGTGGTGCTATAGCGTTGTTGTACCCGTTTTTTTCAAGAATCTGTATGTCGGAGATTATGGTAGCACTTGCTTATGGCCCTATATTATACGGAGGTATGTATTATGTTATGACCGGTACAACTTCTGCGGATGTTTTTTTGCTTGCCATACCTTCTACGATAATGACGGTTGTGCTTTTATATATTCATACGGTAATGGATTATGAATATGACCTTAATGAAGGGAAAAAAACACTTGCGAATCGTTTCAATTCGGAATTAGAGTCACTTGTTGTATTAAAATTTCTTTTGATATTTGCATACTTATCTGTTGTACTGCTTTGTATTATGGATATAGTTGATTGGCAAGTATTTTTAACCTTTCTAACAATACCGCTTGCGGTTGATTTATACAAATCGTTGGTTGTATATTCAATAAACCATGAAGAAGAACCGAAAAGAAAATGGTATCATTTTCCGATGGAAAACCTTGCGAAACTAAAAGAGCGTGGTGAATCTTCATTTATGTTCAGAATGTATCAATCAAGAAATTTAATGATATACTTTTCAATATTTTTTGTTATAGGAATAATATTATCATTGGCGATATAAAATATGTATGAAAAACTAAATTTCAAATATGCTCGTGACTCGCTCGGATATTTAATAAATGAATTTAAAATAAAAGAACTGCACATTCCGTATTATCTTTGTGATGTTATAAGACACAGAGTTTTCGAGGAAGGATGTACTCCGATTTTTTATCATATAGATGATGAATTTCACCCTGATAAAGAATTTGCGAAGGATAGTTTTATTCTTTATCCTAATTATTTTGGAATATGTGACGAAAATGTAAATAAATTGGAAAAGATTTATTCCAAATTAATAGTAGATAAAGAACATGCATATTATCTGCCGCCACAAGGATTTGCGTGTTTTAATTCAGCAAGAAAATTTTTACCTGTTGAAAACGGTTCTGATTTGTACATAAAAACGGCAAAAAAAAAGGGCAAATCGGCTTTTTTAAAGCCGATTTGCCCAACAAAAAGAAGAGAAGAATTTAAACTTCTGCATGAAATACATAGAAATACAAATTTAATAAATATAAAAAAGATACCCCAAAGCCCGTTTTGTTATCCATATCTTGCAAATAATGATGATATTGCGGATAAAGTTGCGGAAGAACTAACGAATCAAGGAAAAATCATATACAGATATTGGAATATGCTTCCCAAAAGTTACAACGAATATAAATTTTATCGCAGACTTGTTCCTATACCGCTGTTAAATTAAGCTCTCAGACGCCAATAATATTCAACCAAATAGCTTATTGCATCAAACGGATGTTCTAAAAACTTAAAATCAGGACTTGATTTTATTTGAGAATGTGTAGGAACATCGACAATGCTTGTACCTTCTTTAAACGCAAGATTATAAATATTGTACAAAATCCACTTACAATGCCTCGGGTCGATGAAAAGATGTCTTTCACCCTTTGAATTTCTTACTCTTGCATTAAAAGCGGAAATTCTGTTCATTATAGGCGGATTATAATCTCTAAGACGAAATTTTACGTCAGTATACCCATATTCAGACAAAGCGTTTTTAATTATTGCATAATTTGTATATTCGCTTTGAGTGCTTCTGTTATCACCTGAAGCATCACCATTGATTATTATTTCAGACTTATGCTTCGGATAACGTCTTATAAACTCTTCAATGCATTCTTGAGTTGTTGTTTTCTCAATAACAATTTCGTCAAAGAAATATACATTTTCGTCATCTTTATGAGCTAAAGCCCAGCACATCGGATCTACATTAAAATCACAAGTAAGGTAAAGCGGTAATTTATCATTATATTTAAGTTTTAATTTGTTTAAATCATTAAACCCTTTAACAACGAGTCCTGAAGAATAATCTCCAAATTCACCCAACACGTTAATTTTATAATATTCTTCATCAAAACTTTCTTTCAAAGAACTGATAAAATGTTGTGGCAAATAAATGTTATTTGTCGTTGGAGAAATTACCAGCCTGTAATTTTCCTTGCGATTTTCCACAAAACGTCGCCAAATCCAACCTTTGTCAGGTTGAGGATTTGTATGCCCGAAAAGCCTGTATCTGAAATCGACCCAATTTTTACCTCTGTATGTGTTTCTTAGCCTGCCCAAAAGTTGCTTAAAGGAAGAATCTGTTATTTGTGACGCTTCTTCAATTTCAGCCCAATGAAGATTCAACGATTTAAATCTTTCAGGATCATCAAGGGATGTAAAAAGTATCTCGGAACCGTTAGAAAATCTGATTATTTTATCAATTTTGTTATAAATATAATCTTTATCTTCCACATAACATAAGGCATCAAGGTGTTCCAAATAACTTACAAGAGTAGTTTTTCTAAGCAGTTCATATTCTTTTGCGCCGACCAGACCTCGTGAACCGGGGTATTTTCTTGCCAATAATATACCCAGCAAAGAACCGCACCAAGTTTTTCCGCTTCCAAATCCGCCTTGATATATTGCAACATCAAGCGAATTTGAATGAGGAATTTCCATAAATTCTTTTTGTTTGCTTAATAATTTATATTTAACCATATTTTCCTTTCAACAGATTTAATGCCTTAAATCAGAAGAATTAAGACACAGTGATACTAAGAGTAGAAAAAAGTTTAAAAATTTTACACTTTTTTACTCTTTTAACTAATTTCTTTTGTATAATTATTCAGTTCGTCAAAATCAAAAAATTCAGTCATAGTAATATTAAGAGCTAAACATATATTTAATATTGTGTAATTTGACGGATCTTTTTTGTATCTGACAATCTCGCTCAATCCGCCCTTTGATATACCGCTTTGATAAGCCAATTGTTCAACGGAAAGATTGTTTTGACGCATCAAATCCGATATTCTTTTACAAATAATTTTTCCTAATTTTTCATTTCTCATAATTATTCACTTATATGAACTATATATTGATAATAAAAATTTTTCTTTATACAATAGTTCACAACTATGAATATAAAAATTTGAGATAAATTTGAAATGAATAAGAAAAATACAATAAAAAACAATAATGCCAAAGAGTCAATTAAATCAAACAGGCAAAACAAAGACAGAAAACCATTTTCAGATGATGATACAATCTGGGTTAAGGCAAACGAAAATATCGGAAATATTTTCAGAATAAAATAGTATTAAGACTTCCATTTACAAAAAAATTTTTGGAAAATATCGACCGAATTTTTCATAAAGAATCTTTTAACCTTACCGACTTGAGAGAAAGAAAGAAGTGAATCAAAAATTTTTGTAGAAAGAGCTCTGTCAAAATTTATACATTCGTGGTTTTCGCACATATAATCATGCACCATTGCGGCTACAAGAAATTTATTATCCGTATTTGATCCGATAATTCTCCAAAAAAAACGGGGCACTGATGCTCCGTCAAAACAATACCCTTTGGGAATTGTAAAATTATAAAAACGATTTTTAATTTTGTCTGTTACAGAAACATTCAATAGTGTTTTGTTAATAAACGGATATTTTTTAATTGATTTTTTTTCTTCATTTGTCATAGAAGGTAAAAAATACCTTATTCCTATTAAAGGTTCCGATTCAAAATCAATTTTAAGTTCATTATTATTTATCCAAGTTGTCATGTTTAATCTCCTTTATTGGTAGCTAAGCGGCTAGGAGGGCAGGCGGGTAGGAGGGTAGCTGAGCAGCTAGGCAGCTAGGAAGCTGGGCTACTAGGTAGTAAGTTTGTAGGGTGCAATTTTTTGCACCTTATTTTTTTAAATATTCTCAATTGAAAGAGGATAGAATTTTGCAAAACTTGTTTTGCTAAAATTCTTGGTGAGGGTAAATTATGCCTGCCATCTTGCCATCTTGCCATCCCAACTTCCTAGCTACCCAACTGCCCAGCTACCCAACTGCCCAGCTACCCAACTGCCCAGCTACCCAACTGCCCAGCTGCCTAGCTACCCAACCGTCCTCTATAGTTCTCCTGTTTCAAATAATGTATCCAGTTGTTCACTTGTATACTCTAAAGCTTCACCTAATTGACCGATTAGCGGATTACCTCTGAAATAGTCGTTAGCATAATCAAACTCAATCCTTGCCTCATCTGTTGTCAACATTGACCTGATTTGTTCGGGAGTTATCTGTTTATCCCTGTAAATAGCAAGAAATACTTCACGCTTTGTAAGCGATAATTGATTAATACGTTCCCGCTCTTCACGTTCTTTTTCTTCTTCCGATTTGTGCGGACAATACTCTTTTAAATACCAGCAATTATCAACATCGGATTGTTCAACGTCTTGTTGTGTCATTCCTATTGATTTGTAAAACTCCGCATTTGTTCCCAAACCGACTTCGCATTGTTTTGTTTCTTCATTAATTATTTTTGCATATTTTAACATATTAATTTGCTCCTTTGCTTGGATAGAAGATTAAATTATCAAAAGTTGAGGTTACCGTTATTACTCCATTTTTCGGATATGGAATCCAGTCGCTGTCTGATACTTTATGATATCCGTTTAGGTAGTCCGTATCATATTTTCTATAAACAAGCACTCCGTCTATATAAACATACCTGTCGCCACTGATTACATAAGGTGCATATACAAATAACCAGCCATTTTGATTAAATGTGCTGCCGTCAGCAAATGAAACACCTGCACTGTAATCAGGCATGCCCCAATTTATAACTTCATTTATAAGATTGTTTCCTGCATTTGAAATATTTGTACCGTTCAAGTCCAGTTTACTAACCAAACCTTGATTAACTTGCGTAAGGATTTCCGTTCCTTCCGCAACAATTTCGTCATAACCATAAATAGTTTTGACGTTACCAACCACAATATACCAATTATATGTAGTATCTTGTTGCAGTGAAACAGACAAATCAGCAATAATACCTGATTTTGCAGAATCTGTCGTGACACCTATTGAAGCACCAGTTGACATAGCCGGGTTTGAATCGGAGCTACCAACAGGTGTTCCGTAAATAGCCTGCCCGGGGTAAACACCATATACACCGCCCAGATTGGCATATGTAAAACCACCGTTTTGAGTACCATTTGTAAGACCCAATGTCATACCGTTACCCTTAACAGGTGCCGTACTGTTGAATTTAATTGACAGATATTTATTTCTCGGCAAAAATATTCTTTCATTAACCGTATCAACTCCATAAAACCAAGCGATTCCGAGTGTGTTATAAACACCGTCAATAGCTGATTTATCGGATATATTATAAAATTTATGTCCGTTACTGTGTACTTTTATCGTAACTCCGGATACGGTTTCAATGTCGTCTGCATTATTGTATTCTTCAATCACTTTTGCATAAAAATCAGGATAACCGTATCTTGTACCAACAGAGGCTTCTTTATATACATACTCACCAAGAGGTGCAAAGCCTTCTAAATCGACACCATACGATAATGTATGGTCTTTTTGTACAAGGTCGAATAAATTTAATCCGTTAATATCCTTCCAATCAATATCATTACCGTCAAAAGAAAGAACCCCGACTTTGCCTGATGTTGAAGGCAAAACAGAATCAACGGCATTTTGAAGTGCGGTAGAATTTACAAATGAAGTGTCATTTTGAAGTTCGGATAATTTCGTGGGAAGTTCATCTTCCAAAGCATAATTACCTGAATTTTGCTTTGTGGCAATAAGATTTCTCAATGCGGAATCAATTCCGTCAACATAAGTTTTTGTTACATCCGAATTTTGTTCTGCGTAATATTGTGCATCATCTCTCAGTTCTTTCGCTTCATTTTTATATTGCTCTGCAAGTTCTGCATAATAGCGAGCCTTGTTGTTTGAAGCTTGAATTGCACCTCTGGTTTCCGAACCTGAAACATAAATAGAATTTGAACCATTATGATTATTACAATTAGACATTACTTGTACCTATAACCTTTCTCGGATATACAATAATTCTGTTTAAATCACCGTATGTACCGTTTGAAATAAAAAGAGTATCTTCTATTGAAGAATCCGACACACAAACTTTTATTCCGTAATAATAAACTTCATAGGGCTTTTTTAAAGGAACGGTTAAAAGCTCGGTAAATTCCGGAGTTAAAATAAATGTTGCCGTATTTGAATTATTTACGGATACTTGTATTTCATCTCCAATTTTATTGCGTTTAGAATCTTGAATCGCAAAATAAACCGTATAGGCATTATTTTCGTCCAAACCGTTTACGGTAATTTCACCGCTGTCACCTTGATAGAGTGAAATTGTACCGTCATCATCTATAACTAACATATTATTCCTTTCTGTCTAATGACATTTAAAAATTTTCTACGTTCATTTCAGCGGAAGGTAAAAAAGATGCACTTTCGCAGGTTATTGTTGTTGATAATACATCCCCTGATTTAACGGGAATAACAATTAATGTTTTTGAAGATATATCATCTTTTACGCAAACCGTGTTGCTGTTAATAGTTAAATTACCTGTACTTGAAGCGGTTGGCAAAATCAAAACATAACCGTTTGAAGTTGCCGTAAAATCCGTACCAACCGTGAAAGATATACTTCTTATTGAAGTCCAATTAGGCACAGCGGAAGATTTTTTAACCAACAGCTTTGTTTTTGTTTTGTATTCTTCAACCGTTGCGGAAAGATTTGTAATCAACGATGAAAGACTTTCCGATACCTCCGTAATTCTTGAATTAATTGTTGCGATATTTGAAAGCAATGTAGATATACTTGTATTAATTGTTTCATTTGATGTTGATATACGATTGTCAAGATAATCAAAATTTGAATTTAGAGTTTCCGAACTTGCAATCGAACCGTATTGAATAGTTGTAAGTGTCATTATTTGTATCCTCCTTCCATAATCACTTCGTAAATTTTATCTATTTTTGCCTGCATTGTATTAAGTTGAGATTTTAAGTCATTATAATCTTCTTTAAGTCCAATATAACTTTGTTTTGTTGCATAAGTTGATGCTACATCACCTAATATTTCCCTATGCTTAACTTCCAAAGACATTGGAGTTGCAAAAAGGTTATACTGAAATATAAGAGCAACAGCAATCAATCCAAAAGGCAAGTATTTGTTGATAAATCCGTTCATAATACCTCCTGTTAAATAACAGCAGCCATCATTGCAGCTTGAACTGCCAATTGATTGGCAAGTTGAGTAATATCAGAACCTGTTAGAGAAGAATTCCCATTTGAGCCTGATTTGGTTGAATTTCCCTGACTTGTAGCCAATGACTGCTTTTGAGTGTCATTCATGATGTTATAACCGTTCATATAAAGCAACATAAGATTGTATAACATTGTTGCCGTATCTTTTTGTGATTCGGAAATTAAATTTTGTGCGTAATTTGCAATTTGATTTGCATTATTTTGTGCTAAATTGCTGTACATATTTGTTGCTTGCGAAGAACGTATCATATTTCTTCTTGATAACGGATTAATTATATTATTTTCAAATGCGAGCGCTGAAGAATTATTAAGCGTATTCATAAAAGAATTTAATTTTGCTTGATTTGTAACGGAATTAAGAGTTGGATTAAGATACTCACTCAAAAGTCTGTTGACATTGTTGTTTACGAATTTATTTATAGAATCAACCGCAGTGCCTTCAATAAATTCCGAAGTTGTACCGTTATTGTCAGTTTTGCTTATAACATAAGGATTTGTGGTTGTAGTTTTACCGTAAACCGTTCTGGCAATTGTTTGTGAAGATTTCTTTCCCATAAAATTTTCCTTTCTTTTAAATAAAATACATATTTTTAGTGTTTTACCTTAATTTTCCCGAATTCAATATTGTTTATACAAAAATTTTGACCTTCATTTTTAGCATAAAAACTTATTTGCAAAGTTTTGAAATAAGCAGACGGCAAATTTTTAATAACATTAAATTTTTCAAACGGATAAATTGCTTCATCCCAATTATCTTTGTCATAATGAAGAACATTGCTGAAAGTTTTTGACATAATTCTGCGGATTTTGGTTGTCAGTGAATTATAATCTTTTGTATACTCAACATAAAAATCATTGTTGTAAAACATGTTCATAGTAAGCTTTGGCGGATAAGCAAGAATTTTTATTGAATTTTCAATACCCAAATTCAAAGGCGTACATTTGTAAAAAGCTTCAATAAATTCGCCGTCAAAAAGTTGAGAAGAATATTCTTCATAAATTTTTTGACCGGCAGAATACAAAACTCCGTCAATTATGTTGAAACAAGTTATATTTTGCGACTTTCGCTTAACCCAACAATTTCTTAAATAATCATAAATAAGGATTGTTGAATAATTTTGTTCGGTTGGCGGAAGTAAAAACCAAACTTCATTTCTGTCAGAAGTAACAACGGAAAGTGTTTTAATTTTGTTTGCAGTATTGGGACGAATAGCAAAAAGTTCTTCCTGAATATCAATTGCAATATTTTCACCTAAGGTTTTATCTCCGTTTATAACCTGTAAAAATGAAAATACTCCCTTTTTAGTATCATCATAAAAATATAATTGAGTACCGTGAAACACAAGAGAATTATATCCTGCACAACCGCCCGGAGAATCAAACGACTTTGAGAAAGTACCGTTATCTTCGGTTATCATTGAGGAGGAATTTTTATGAAATACAGCTAACGCACCTAAATAAGGATAAATTGCTGTAATTTTCTTAACAAATTCAATATAACCTGATGAAGTTACAACTTCCGCATCTGAAGTTGAAAAATCATAAATATCTTCTTGAACGGAATACCAAAGGGTTTGCCCGTTAAATATCCAGAGTCTGCCTGCAAATATAACGATTCCCAAACCTTTTACTGTTCTTCCGTCCATATCAGTCGGATTAAATATAACAACTTCTTGCGGATCGTCATTTTCATCAACTCCTCCGATTTCAATTGTTAAGATTTCTTCACCGTTTGAAAACACCCATAAATCAGACCAACCTTGTGAAACATCCGTAGCGCAAGATTGACCTGTAACAGATAAATTATCGACCTTCAAAGTCAAAGTGTTTTCATTTATATCAAACAAATAAATTCTGCCTTTTTCGGCAGATTCTGTATGTACAAAAAAGTATACTTCCGATTTTTGTACACTTTCAAAAATATTTACAACAGTTTCACCTTCCGGTATCAAATCACAAACAGCGATATTTCCGAGTGCGGTTCTGATTCCGACACCCGAATTTGCTTCTGTTGAAAATAATTCCACATTTTGAATATCCAAAGCTGTAATAATTGAACTTCCAAAAACTGAAGAACTTCTGTTTATGCCTGAAAATTTATTACATACAAGACTTTTCTTTTGCATTATATTTCCTTTCTTTTTATAGTTTTTTTGAGAAATTTTAAAAAAAATGACGCTAATTTTACAAAACTTAACAATTCGAGATAAAAAAGGCAATTTTTTGATTGTTAAATACTTTATATATATATAAGAGATACACAAGGAGCTTTAAGATGTTATTTGTAAACGAAACAGTTAAAAGAGAAGAGTTAAATACTATACAAGACTTTTTTGCAGAATACGATAACGAAATAAAGACAGTAACGGAAGAAGAAGCAGAAGTTGAAACTTGTGTATCAAAATATATAACTTCATTAGTAAGCGGATGTTACCAAAAATCAGTTGAAGATATTGAAAATACAACAGTCGGGAACAAACTTGTCAGAAGAAGAAACTTATCACAAATAATGCAAGAATCTTTTTACCACGGAGCAAACAGATTCGGAAACAATTTTATCGCATAATGAAGATTGAGCTGTTAAAAAGCCGGTAAATTCCCCAATTTTATAACTACTTAACTTTCCAAAAACAACATTAGTTTAAAACATATCTCTTATATAACTATCTTACATCTTACAAAGTTTTCAACCCCATTTGGGGTTTT
>JAKSUR010000027.1 GCA_024408765.1 bacterium
ATAGTTAATTCTGATTCTTCAAATAGAAATACCAGATCAGACAATATTAAACATGGTATTGAAAATCTCGTAAAAATGACAGAAAACAAAACGGTTAACAATTTTTCTCAAACGGATCGTTCAGTTTATATAAAAACATTGCTTGGATTACCGCAAGATTTAGGTACAATTTTGCAATCTGTACAAAACCCAAATAAACCATTGATTGGAGGCACTTTGGGGTTAACAAATATGAATCCGTCATTTTTCCAAACCCCGAAAGTTATATCAGAATTATTTGAAGAATTCAACCCTGCAATACAAAACTCACAAGATATTATCAATATTATTAATACACAAACTAAAAATGCACAAGTTCAAAAAGATACGGTTGCGCTAATGTTTAGCGGAATGATTAGTCTGCCCGAGATTTCAAAACTTATACTTCACAATAGCAAACAAGCAGTTGCGGCACTTATTATAGCAATGGCAACATCTTCAAAAAACGGTGTAAATAACAAATATCTTCAAGATACTTTGAGTGTAATTAACTCCTGCATTTCTATGGCAGAATCTGACAACTCAGCTCAAACGCTTAAAAGTCTTATGATGCTTTATCTTCCATGGCTACCATTAAATGAAGGTATCGGTTTTGACCTTGAAATTACTACTCCTGACGGAGAAAACGATTCAAATAATTCAAAACTTACCGTATTAATTCAAACCCAAAATTATGGTAATCTAAAAGGAGTTTTCACTTTAACAACCTCAAATTCCGTTGATATATATATAATTTGTTCCGATAAATTTCCTAAAAAATTACTCCAAAAGACTTTGATGTCAGAAAGCTCCGCACACGCTATGAATACAAACATTGATATAGAAGAACTTACACCTGTAAAAGAAGAATTGAACGAAACAAGAGAAACAAAAGTAAATCTTTCTGCGACCAACGAGATGAACCCATATTTGCTATTAATGGCTCATTCATTTATTAGAAATACTATTTTGATTGATAACGGAGAGTTAATCAGTGAAACCGAAGCTCGTGCTTAATCTGCCTGCCAGCTGTGCTACCATAATAATAGCTTTTTCCGCAAAAAATACAGGCAAATGGCTAGTGTTTCCGTTAAGTGATACGAGTGCAGAATTTTGTAACAAATTTATCGGTACACCGGCTAATGCTACTCCATTAATTGTAGCTTCTAATCTGTTAAAAAGATATTCAATTGACAAACCTCTAACGAGAGTTTCAGATACAGTAGGCACAATTCCCCAATTAATTAGCCCGCCTTTTTGTAAAAATGAGGTTACGATTTCAGGATAGATACATAAATTATTAGGATTGTTATATGCATCATAAGATATCAAATCCACACCTGATTTGATTGGAATTGACCAATCACACTTATCCATACATTGAATTCCGACCATGGCTCCTGCGGATTTTAATTTACTTACAACTATTTCAAACATTTTTGTAACATTTTCTGCCGTAACATCTTCATCTTCACGTTTTAACATTCCAAATTGATTAAACATAGGCTCTTCTAATATAATTATCGGAATTGTATCAGGACAATATTCTTTAATTTTGTCTATTGCCCAAAAACCTTTTACACATACAACCTGAGTAAATAGTTTTTTATAATTTTTATCAACTAATGCTTGTTCTTTAGCACTGGTACTCAAAATTTGCGAAACTGTAAACGGCCCTAAGATATTAACACAAGCATACGGCGGTTTAAATTTTTTTATCATTTGACAAAATTTTTCTAAAAATAAATCTTCACAAGCATATTCTTCCAAATTAGTCGTTTTATAATTGTTATAAGCTTTGTTTAATAATGACATTTCTTCATCATAGTTTGGCAAACCTGTTTTTAGTATTATTTTATCTTCATCTTCAAATATTCCGGGAATATTTATAAAAGACCGCCTTTTTAACGATTCATCGACAGAAATCTTTGGTAAACATGCCAAGAATGGCAATTCTTTGTATAATTTTGCCTCCATTGCAGTAACCGATTTTATGGATTCATAGGGTAAATCTCCAACATGCAAATATCCTGTTGTAGGTTTCATATAATAATAGCCCTCCTATTAAAAAACATGCCGAAATATATTCAAATATATTGCCGGCACGTTTTTATATCTGTTCAATTATTCAATTATGCTTCAGTGTTCTCTTCAACAGTTTCTTCAATAGATTCTTTAACAATTTCTGATGCTGTAACAACAACTTTTAATTCTGTTTTTACTTTTGAAGTTAATTTAATCAACATTGTAAATTCACCGACTTTATTAATAGGTGCATTCAAAGAAACAGTTTTTCTGTCGATTTCAATATTGGCTTTTTCTTTCAATTCTTCACATAATTTTTTTGTAGTAATCGTACCAAACAATTTCCCGCTTTCACCTGCCTTTGCAGTTAATTCCAATTGACCAAAGTTTTGAATAGCCTCTGCTTTAGCAAGTGCCTCTTGGTGTAATTTTTCTTGTTTAGCTTGAATTCTGGCAAGATTTTGTTCTCTATTTTTCAAAGCACCTTCTGTCGCAATTTCTGCCAGATTTCTCGGAATAAGTAAATTTCTCGCATAACCGTCTTTTACACTTACAACTTCACCGGCTTCACCAAGATTTTGAACATCTTTTTTTAATATTACCTGCATTGTTTTTCTCCTTTATGTACATGTTTAGGCTAGTATAATCATGATGATAATAAAAAAAAGATTAAATGTACAGCCCTCATGGTTTTTAGCTTAAAATTACTTAATGAAGTAATAAATTATATTTGTCACTTTGCTATAACTTTTTTAAAAATACACATTGATAATAATTTTTATACATTTTATAATATAGCGTGTATGGAGCTTAAGTAATGGCAAATAAAAGAATTTTTCTTGGAATAGGTGCGTTATGCCTTCTTGCAGTCGCAATCGGCATTTTTCTTATTGAACACGATATTGAATCAAAAAAAATTGTTGAAAACGACACAACTCAACAAAAACAGATAGAAACAACTAAAATTACGCCTCCATCCGAAACAGAAGCTGAAAAACATACGATAGCTTGTGATTTGTACTCAAATTCGCCTTATTATATTCCTTTTAGTGCCATTTCAGAGATAGCACAACTTTCTCCTACAAACAAAGATATATTAGATATGCTATTGGAAAATGCACAAGGATTTTATTTTTTAAAACAAAACAAAGCAACGGGTGAAATTTTTATTTTACTTCAAAATCCGGCAAAAATTAATAATAATTATATTCGTCATGGTTTGCAAACAGCAGATATTACAAAAGACGGACATATTTCATATTCAAATATAGGTTATACAGGCGAAGAAAATGAAATTGATAATGTTGAAAACATAACTGACCATTGGGAATTTGACTCATCTATTGAACCAAACAGACCTTTAAAACATACCATATATGATAAATCTAAAAAAGTAATGTTTGAAGAAAATTGGAATTATAATGAAACAGAGCCCATTAAGTATCTAATGAAAGATTCCAAAGGGAATATTATATCTATATTTAAGGAAACAATTGATAACAATTCCAATTACAGACGTGAGCATATATTTTATAACAGCGAAGGAAATATAACCAAAAGTATCACAATAAATTATGAAGGTGCTGATATAAAATGGTTTACTTACTTTGATTCCGAAAACTCAGATAAAAATATTACAATCGAAAGTATATACGAGAACGGTTTAAAAATCGAAGAAAAAATATATAATCAAGAATTTAAACAAATAAATTCACTGAAAGCGACTTATACTGACGGCGAAAAGCGTGAAATGTTTTTACTGGATTCCGAAGGTCAAGAAATCGAACATTGCATAGCTCGATAATTTAAACTCGCATCATTAATCTTATAATACCTGATTTTCATTATTATTAAGTATTAAAAATTCTATCTCCGGCATCACCCATTCCCGGAACAATATAACCTTTTTCATTCAAATGAGAATCAACAGCTGCAACAATAATAGTAATATCGGGAAATTCTTCAAAAATAGCCTCAATCCCTTGCGGTGAAGATATCATGCAAACCCCGCATATATTTTTCTGAGGTATACCTTTTTCTGTATACAACCTGATTGCTTCTTTTAAAGAATTGCCTGTTGCAAGCATCGGATCAGTTATATAAACATAGTAATTATTCGGATTGTCAACCGGCATTGGAACTTTATTGTAGTACCATACGGGCTTTAATGTTTTTTCGTCACGATACATACCAATATGCCTGATTGTAGCCTGAGGAAGAATATCTACCGCTTCATCAGTAAAAATAAGTCCTGCTCGAAGAATAGGCGAAATAATTATTTTTATATTTGGATTAATTGTTTTTGTGCGAAATTTTGTCAGTGGAGTTTTTACTTCCGTTTCGGTCTGAGGCAGGTTTTTTGTAGCTTCATACAAAAGAATCCTTGTAAGTTTTCTCGCGGCTAACCTGACCCCTTGGGTATCAGTATCTTTTGCCCTTATTGTACACAAGCTCTGATTTACAATAGGATTTTCAACTATTTTTAAATTAGTGTACTTGTTTTGCATTATCTTTAAACCCCTCTATATTTTTTCTTACTTCACTTGTTTTTTCTGTCGAATTATCTAAAAAATTATCAGAATATTCCAAAAATTCTTCAAAATCTTTTACACCTGATGACGGTATTCCTATATTCAAATTTGCATCATTCAACTTGGTACTGAAAGAAGAAACAGAATATATTATGGTACCGATTTTTTTATACATTTCACGCAGCAATTGTGCTGCATCATAAAGCCTTTTGGGCGGATTTACCGCTATCATAGGTGATAGTGCATCAACCGATTTTCCGTCTTGCGGAATATAAAGCTCCAAAGACTTTGAACCTGCCATACCGCTAAATTCCACTGTTATATCCGACCCTTGCGGAATATATACATCTTTATTGTCCAATACAAATTTTACATATACTTCATCCTTTACGGGTTCGATTTTAACCACATGCCCGACTTGAACCCCCATTATTTTTACGGGAGAACCGATAATAAGCCCGTCTACATCAGGTAAAAAGACTTGATAATCATTTTCATCATTTTTGGAAATATGCATGAACGATAGCGAAGAAACGGCAACAATCACTAAAATAACAATAAGCCACAATAAAAGTTCCATTTGATGATTTATATATATGGTTGTTTCTCGCTTCTTATTATCTGACATAATTTGCCATACTCCGTTAGTTATATATTAACATCAAAAATGTTATTTAACAGCATTATTTTTTTTGAACGCAAACAGTTTAAACATTATATAATTAAATACCGCACAAACTGCCGTTGCAATAATTTGTGCTATATAAGCATTAATTTGTAATTTATCAACAAAACTCCACAGCAAAAAGGCGTTTAAAATATAACTGAACACCCAAGTTGTACAACATTTTATATATTGCTTTAAAATATTACCTTCAACAGGAAAAACGAGTGTTCTGTGAGTAGTAAAAGATATTACGGAAGAAATTATCCAAGCCAAAACCAATGCAATTTGATAATTGCTTTCACCTAAAATAAAATAGAGCAAACCGGCATAAATCAGATATGAAACTCCCGAATTAAATATTCCCACAAGCAAAAATCTTACTTTATCGGAAATATTAAACCAGAATTGCCTGTAATTTTTAAACACACTTATCCCCTATTTTAAATTATACTCTGCTTTCTTTTTCAACAAATTTTAAATAGTAATTTAAAGCAATTTCCTTTGAACTGTTATAAAAATCTTCACTTATAAGTTTATTATGAAGTTCTGTCCTTTCCCCCGAGTAATTTCCTAAAATCTGAGCAAAATCTTTAATAACATTATATTCAGAACCACCGGAATAAGCCTTTGTTTTTGCATCAGTACCGGAAGGTCTTATTTCTACATATTTATCTGTAAATTGAAGATAAGTGCCGTCACCGACAAATTTAACCGCAATTAAATTATCAAAGTTTAATTGTTTAAATGCATTATTCAACACTTTTTTAACATCTTCTAAATTGGCTTTGCCTTCCCTTATTGCAATTGCAAGAGAAAGATAAAATAAATCATTTTTAGTACGTTGTTTTTCACCTTCGGATTTTGCCTGTTTTAATTTATCTATATCAGGCTCTGATTCATTATAATAAGCAATATCTTCTCTTACGTCATATTTTGCAACTATATTATTTTCTTCAAAAATTTCTTCTAAATATTCCGAAAGCGTTTTATTATCTTCTTCCAATTTTGAAGCCAAACAAGATGCGACTATAATAGCCTCTGTAGCACTCTTTTCTCGCATTGCTATAGCTTTTCTGCCTGAATTAGATTCAATCAAGTTTTCGGAGCCCATAATCATACCACCTGATTCTTCTCCACCAAATATCATTCTGGGCTGAACTCCAAGGTTAATTTCTTCACCGAAAACATCTTCAACTTTTACTTCGCAATCGGGACTTTTTTCAATTTGAAATTCTACTTTTTTCATAATGTTTGCTATTTCTTTAAATCCGACAGGAACATTAACAACTTTTATTCCGTTTGCTTTTGCCCATTCATCCCAGCTCAATGCCGAAGCAGTTGTTTTTATCATAAATCGAGGATAATTTTTAAATTTACCTTGCTGTTTAAGTTGCTTTGTTCTGTAATCCATTAACATCAAAAATGCCTGATTAGCCGAGTAAACAGTTAAAATACGTTCTTCACCAAGATGAATATACGAAACTCCAAGTTCGTCAAGGTTAGGTATATTTCCCACAGCTTCAATTTGACAAACTGTAAGCCTGTCATGGTCAGGGTCGGTAATTAAAACAACCGTTCCAAGCGGTAAAAATTTTAATTTTTCTTCATAATGCAAAGATTCAATTACAGGGAAAAATCTTGTTCCATCGGGTTTTTTTGCTAAAACCGTTGCATCGACGGAATAATCATAAAAAACTTTGTTTCCCTTAGGATCGGTATCATATTTTCCTATTGAATGAAAAAACGGATCTTCTTGAATATTATTCCACAAATATTTATTTGAAATTTCCAATTTTTCCAAAACAGCGGACAATGTTCGATATGCACAACCGCCAACTGCTTCTATAAAAAGCTGTCCTTTCATTTGCTTAACGGAATCCAAATTTTCCGCAACACCTGATTTTAAATATTCAACATACAAATCAATTCCGTCATTTAAACTTCTCATAACACTTTCATCAATTAAAGGATTGTCATTTGCTGATATTTTTATTTCATAAAAACCTTCTTTTTCAACTATATCAAAAATTTCTCTGATTTTATTAACAAATTCCAGAGATTCTTCCGGTAAATACTGACTACCTTGTGAATTCAAATCTTTTGTTGCGGTTTTAACAGAAATTCCATGGCTGGATGTTATGTATTCACCGCCAACCAAATCAAGCTTGAAACACAAAAAAGAAGCAAGCCAAATAGGAATGGTTTTTCTCCCTTGAGGAGTCAATGTTTTAATGCCTTGCGCAGCCTGTATTCTTGCAATCGCATTCAAGTATAAATCAGAATTATAACGAACTTCACTTCCCACAAGCTTGCAAATTTTGTTTGAGTCATACTTTTCTTTTGCAACAAGAGCTTTTGCGAGTGTAGCAAGAACAATGCCGACAAGATTAATCGGAAATCTTGTATCTTGCGGGAAAAGTATATTTTGAGGGCCTCTGATACCGGCAGTGGAAACTTTAGCTTCTTTAGAGTAGTTTTCAAACCATTCAAGAAGATTTAATCCCTCCGGATTACTTTCAGAATGAGGATATAAATGTTCACGCTTTAAAACAAAAGTAAATTCACCATTGTTTTCAAAATTTAATAAATCCAAATTCTTTATATAATCAGGCGTTTTTTCTAAAACACTCTTAAATAATTCTTTTTCAAGCACACAACTCGGCTCTTTCATTGACATAATCCTCTCCTTATACTGATTTTATTGTATCATAAAATGTAAAAAATAAAATTTTTAGTAAAAATACAAACATGCCAACAAATTAATTATAATATCCTTTCCTAAAAAAATTGGTTTTGATATAATTCCTAATAGAAAAATTAAATTCGCAAAAGATTGGATTAATTCTAAACCAATAAAAGTTCTTGGATATGTTATTCTTGCAGAAGCTTATTCAACAATCGGAATTTCACTTGTTTATTGAATGTTAGACTTAAAACAATATTAATTTTTGTAAAATTTTTATTCAAAAAGCCTGAAAATATAGCAAAAAATAATATTTTAAATCGTTTATATATGTGAAGGAGTTTCCGTAGGTGTTTGTCAATAAAATAAATAATATGTCGTTTAAAGGATTTCAACCCTCAATAGGGAATGGGGGAGAGTTGACGTATAAATTTACATATCCGCACGATAAAAATCAAGATGTTAAGATAGAACTTTATAAAGCCAATGCAAAAACAAGCGATAAACCTTTAAAAACAATAAATTTAAACGAAACATCAGAAGTAAACTTTGACGAAATACCTGAACTTTCAAAAAATGATGCGGTAAAATATCGAATTTATGTTGACGGACAACATGTTGCAGATACGGGGTATTATACAGACAGCAGGGACGGAAAAAATGGTTTTAACATAATTAACCGAAACGGAACGTCACCTTTTGTACAAGGTCAATCAATTTTAACAATGATTGACTGTCACAGACCCGGTGCGAAATATGCCGATTTTAATTCCGAAAAAACCGGTAGCATTGAATATGATATCAATAAACAAAAAGCCTCAGAAAATGTTATTCGCACATTTTCAAACAAAGGCGGAGGTTCGTTAGCAGGAATAGAATATGACCTTGACAAACTTCAACAAATGGGAGTTAAAAAGATATTTATGACACCCGTATGGGGTGGTGATAACCTTTCATCACATCGTTATTGGAACAAAAACGATATGCAAATTGCGGATGAAATCGGTAATATAAATACTTACAAAACATTTATAAGAGGTTTATTTAGTCACGGAATGCAATATGTTGATGATTTTGCGGTAACTTCATTCGGTTTGGAAAGCTGGCTTGCACAATATGTATTAAGATGGGCTAACCATAAGCCGTTTGAACAATATATGCTTAAAATAAATTGCTTGGACAATTCACCCGTAACCCTTGGTGTTGTACCTGATGATATAAAAAATTTAAGACACAGAGTGGTTAATCCTACTGTAATTTATAATCCAAAAACCAATACAATTGAAAAAAATCCTGATTACGACAACAACAAGGAAACATATTTCCAAATTTATGATGCAACACAAGTAACAGAAGAACAACTTAATAAAAAAAACGAGCTTATAGAACACTATTACCCTTCTGAATCAGAAAAAAATATGACTGTTGAGGCTTCTTGCAATAATGTTTTAAATTATTCATTTGAAATTCAACCGAAAGAGTATGAAAACAGATTAAAAGCTTTTGCTGAAATTAATAAAAATTCTTCAAAACCTATTGAATTAAATTCTCCCGAAGGAACTTTATTTATCGGTCAATTCACACACTTTAAAATAGGAAAAGATGCTGAAGGTGCTGTATTTTGGGACGCAAACAAAGATTTATTTAAACGCAATTACTATATTTCAGGATATGATGAAAAATTGCTAAATGCTATTCCAAACGCAACAGAAAGAAATAAAATTCGTGAACTTATGAAACGTGCAAATTATTCCACACAAGATATGGCAATTCAGGCAGGTATTTATAGAACACAAGTTGTAGCTGATGAACAATTGCTTTATTTAGCACAAACACTTAAAGGTGCTAACCGAAAAGAAGATATTGATAAACTAATCGGAGTTTCTCTTCCGAACAATGCTCAATTAAATGACGAAGAAATAGAAAATATTAAAGACGGTTGGTATAATTTAGCTCCAAAATTAGTCGAAAATAAGGATGATATAACAACAAAAGCACTTATGAAACTACCGCTTGGAGCATTGGAAGTTGGCGAAAACACATCAGGCGTTCTTTCAACCCCGTTTTTCTCTAAATTAGCTGTTAGCGAAGATACAATAGGACTTTCAAGATACGATTTTTACAAACAGGGTGCGGGATTATATTCTCCGTATCACAAAGTTTATCACAGTGTTGATGGTTTATACGAAAATCAAATCAGAGAATTTGCAGATAATGTTATTAAAAAAGTTAACGAATCTTCAAAAGAAAAATTACTTGATGAAAATCAAAAATACACCGAATATGGTGAATATGTAATAGATATAATCGGTCAAGATATTGCAAAATATGCACTTTTAAAAGCTATTGCAGGAGATAAACTACAAACAAAAGTTATGTCTGATGACGTTTTAAAAGGAGAAATAACTTATAATTATCCTGAACTTAGAAAAGCTACAACTTTAAAAGCTTTGGGAATTAACACTTCATCACCGGAAGAAGAAGCAAACGCTTTGTTTGAAATTATTTCAAACGGGTTAGACAATTTAACGAATGCAGATATTAATTATGTTGCAGATGCTATTTCAAAGAAAATCGAAGGTACAAACACAACAGATTTTCGATTAGGCGAAGCTATAAGAAATAAACTTGGTTTGGGATTAGATTTCAGGCTTGATGCATCAAAAGATATTGCTGATATGGATGCAGTAAGAAGCGGTAGCCTTACATTTGACAGAGCTTGGGATAATGCGATTGATTTTTGGAAAAAGTTTGTTAAAGAAATCAAAAAAATTAATCCAAACGCATATATAGTAGCGGAAATAACTGATATAGCAGACCTTATGAAAGCTCAATATGGTAAAGAGGCAGACGTATGGAATACGGATCTCTCAAAAGTCGGTGGTAAATATAAAAATGTATCGGATGCTATAAAAAGATTTTATGATGAAACAGGTATTACAAGTGAAGCAGGATATTCGTATACATTTACCGACTTAATGAGAGTATTTTCAGCAGATGCAGAAAGCGGTACAATAATTGAAAAACCGCTGAAAAAATTTGCGGATGATAATCTTAACGCTTTATTAACACAAAATAATCTTGATGTTATAAGAAACTTATGGACATTTGCAGATAATCATGATAAACCGAGCATGATTCATTCTATGGCACTTGATATGGAATTATTTAATATTACCAATTTTGATGCTGATTTTAAAGGGAAAAGGGAAGATTTTGAAAAAGATAAATACGAAATTAAAAAAAGAAATGCCAGAATAGCAAATCTTCAAGAATTAACAAATTCCGACAGATTTGAAGATTTACCACTTGAAGCAATGATGAATATTGATAACAAAGCTTATTTTAGAACCGCAAACTCTCGTTCGACAGCAATGAGTCAGGTTATGAGAAGAGCAGTTATTGAACTTGAAAAACAGAATACCAATATTGATACAAAATCTTTAAAATCTGCTATTTCGGATTTGACAGCAGGAATATATTTAAGTAATGAGGAAGGATTTAAAGCACAAACAATAAAACTTTCGGAGCTTCAAACAATTGAAGGTGCTTTAAATTCAATTATTGCAAAATCAGGAATAACTTTAAGCGAAGAAGAGAAAAAAGCTGTTTCTGCAAAAGCAAAAGAGCGTTCCAGAGTTGAAAAATACACTGTTCAAGCTGATTTTGATTGGAAAACATCATCAGGCGACATTCACTGGGGAGCAAATATTCTTATCGACAGAGTAAATAACATCATCGGAAACACCGATAACCTTATGTCATACAGTCCGTACACCATAAATATAGCTTCACTGATTTTAGATTCAGCAAAAGAGGTTGTTACAGATGAAAAAATATCTTCATTAAAATCAGGTGCAAAAGATTTTGTAAAAGAATTTAATCGTGAAAAGATTGAAGCAAATTCAGATAAACTTCCTTTAACAGAAGATAATCAGCGTTCTATAAACAAGAAAACCTATGCAGCACGAGATTTTGAAACGGTTATAGAAATGATAATTAAACAGGCTGAACTAAAATCAGGTAAAAATTTCACAAAAGAACAGCACGATTTAATATTAAAAACAATGTTTATAGAATCAACTCAAACGTCAATTGTAAAATCACTTATGTATTCAACATATCTTTCCGCACTTGTAGGAATTCCAAGTCTATATTATCGAGATATTCTTGGCGGTTTAGGGTTTGATGAAAAAGCTAAAAATATGTTTTTGCAGAACAGAAATACCGTTAAATATTCACAAATTGAGGAAGATAATCCGTTAAAAGAGTACAGAACTGCAATATTTAACTCATTTAAAGAAATAATGCAAATAAGAGAACAAAAAGGTTTGGAAGCATTAAACGGCGGAACTCCTTATAAACTGCAAACCTCTAATGATGAAGTTTTGGCAATGCTTTATCAAGGCAAAACAGATGAAGATGTTGCAATAACAGTTATGAACTCAGCCGGAATTAAACCTCAGAATAATGCAGAATATAAAACTTCGGACGGCAAAACCACAAATATTCCGCAAAATGATGAAGTTGAACTTGAATCAATAGTATTACCTGCCGCAATTGCATTACCAATCGGCATGGAATTTGTTGATGCTTTAGCAAAAAATTCTTCTTCACCAAAATATGTAATTAATAAATTAAACGGAATATACCGCCTTGTAAGAAAAGATGGCGGAAAAATAAAACTTAACGGAGAAACAGCCAAACTCGGTGCTATGTTCTTGAAAAGAGTTGCTTTTAAAGGAAGAAATATTAATAAACAATATAATCTTGTAACAAACCCTTATCAAACCCCAATAAAAGAAAACCTTGGAGAAAATTTATTAATCGTTTCAAAATAATTTAAACAAAAACTAAAAGCCAAGAGCATAATGTGATATTAAGTAATTAATTCAAGAAGTAATCGCAACACTAACACCTCAAGATTTGTAGGGTGCTGATTTAGGTATTGATGTAATGGATGAAAACCGGGCTTCAAAATAATTCAAACAAAAATTAAAAGCCGAGGGCGTAGTCAAACAACTTCTTTTTAGAAGTTTTTGAATTATTATCATTTACTTCAACCTCAATGGCCGGAGCTTCGATTACTTGACCTGAACCTTGCAATATTTTATTTTTTTGAAAAGTTTTATCTACATTATCAAAAGATTTTAAGCTATCCAAACGATTTTGTAATTCTGCATTTTCATTATTAAGAACAATAGTTTGACGACTAATTTCATTCAATTTCATTTCATTTGTAATAACAAAATAATAGCTTATAATAACAATCGCTATTAAAACACTTAGCATAATGCACAACATTTTATTTACTCTTTTTATAGCCATCTGTTTAACAACATTCTCCTTTGGAAAGTTCCCTTCTATTATACTATTAACAGCAAGTTTTTGAACAGACCTGTCTAAAAAAGTTTTTTTCTTGTTAGGATATTGAGAAACAGCTTCACCTGAAATTTTTTTTATCAGATTTTCTAAAGCACTATTATACTCCACCCTTTTGTAAGGTTGATTGTTATTGTAATTTTTTATAGCGTAAACCAACTATTTACTCCTCAAAAACAATCAGGAAATACACCTCGCTATTCTTAGTTTTGCGCTCCTAGACGGTGGATTTTCCTTTATCTCCTCCTGTGTTGCCAAAATCGGCTTTTTATTGACCAGCTCCAATTTTGGTGGCGGACATTTGCAAATCATTTCATTACATCTGCACCGCCTGCTTTCATTCTTAAAGAATTGTTTTATAATTCTATCTTCCAGCGAATGAAAACTCAACACTGAAATTATACCACCAACCTCCAACAAATCCAATATGTCATGGAGTACATTATTTACATTTTTTAACTCATTGTTAACTTCTATTCTAATAGCCTGAAACACTCGTGTTGCAGGATGTACAGAACTTTTAATTCTCGGTGTTGCACTTATTATTAAATCTGCCAATTCACATGTAGTTTGAATAGGTTTTTTAGAACGAATTTCAACAATTTTTTTTGCAATTCTTTTTGAAAATCTTTCTTCTCCATATTCGCTGAATATTCTTACTAAATCATCTTCTTTATAAGAATTAACTACATCATAAGCTGAAAAATCATTCTGAATATCAAATCTCATATCAAGAGGTGCATTTTTTGAAAAAGAAAAACCTCTTTCCGCTTTTGTAAGTTGATGATAAGATGCACCTAAATCAAGAATTACACCACCTGTAATTTTTTCTATACCTAATTTTTGTAATTCTGATTTTATATTTGTATAAGAAGATTTTATTATACAAATATTATTATATCCACTCAAACGCTCTTCGGCATGGGCTATTGCCTCATCATCAATATCAAATGAAATAAGTTTTCCGTTTGGAGATATTCTTTTCAAAATAAGTTCACTATGACCACCGCCACCAAGGGTACAGTCAACATAAATTTTGCCGTCTTTACACTCTAAAGCATCAACTGCTTCATTCAACATTACTGTATAGTGTTTAAAATCATCCATAGGCTTATTTTAGCATAAATAATCAATAAAAAAACGGAAGATTAAATAACCCTCCGTTTTTTTGTTATATATTTTATAATTCCAACTACTTTCTCAAAAAGTCAGGTATTTGAATTTCATTAAAATTCGTCATAGTAGGTGCTTTTGGAGCATTTGATGTATTAAATGCATTTGAGAAGAAATCAACTGCACTAATTGAACGTCCTTCTGCTTTTTCTTCAACATGCATTTGTGATTTTAATTCAAAACCTGTTGCAATAACCGTAATTTGAATTTCACCTTGAATATTATCATCTACAACAGCACCAATAATAACTTTTGCATCATCAAGAACAGCATCATTTATTATATTTGTTGCATCAGTAACTTCATGCAATGTCATATCAGGGCCACCGGTTATGTTAACAATAACACCTGCCGCACCATTAATAGAAGTTTCAAGAAGTTGTGAATTAATTGCAATCTTAGCTGCCTCAATTGCTCTGCCTTCTCCCGAACCTCGACCGATACCCATAAGAGCCGAACCTGAAGCTTGCATAACACTCTTAACATCAGCAAAGTCAACATTGATAAGTCCGGGAATAGTAATTATATCAGAAATACCTTGAACACCTCTTAAAAGAACTTCATCAACAACAATGAATGATTCTTGAAGAGATACACGTCTGTCAACAACATCAAGAAGTTTGTCATTAGGAATAACAATAAGAGCATCTACACACTCTCTTAATTTTTCCAAACCTTGTTGTGCTTGATTTTGTCTTCTTTTACCTTCAAAAGAGAACGGTTTTGTTACAACACCGATTGTTAAAATGCCTAAATCTTTTGCAATCTTAGCAACAATAGGAGCAGCGCCCGTACCTGTACCGCCACCCATGCCTGCTGTTACAAAAACCATATCAGCGCCTTCAATAGCTTGTGTTATTTCTTGTTGAGCTTCTTCGGCAGCTTTCTCACCAACTTGAGGTTCACCGCCTGCACCAAGACCGTTTGTTAATTTCACACCAAGCTGAATTCTGTTCTTACAAGTTGATGTATTCAAAATTTGCAAGTCAGTGTTCATTAACCAAAATTCTACGCCGGTTAAACCGGATTTTATCATCCTGTTAACGGCATTTCCACCGCCACCGCCAACACCGATAACTTTAATTTTAGCCGGGCCGATTCCCGGAGCAACAGGTGTAATGTCATCAGATGACTGCACACTATATCCATAACTTGATTGAGGCTCAGCCTCTTTTCTTCCAAAAATATCAGGTCCTAAATTGTCCACGGTTTTTCCTCTTAATTTATAATTATACTAATAACAATATACTAACATACTATTTTAAATAGAAAAAATTGTAAAGTTTTTATGGCAAATTTTTAACTGTTTGTTAAGATAATTTAACATGTTAAAAATTAACATAATAACTTTGCTATACATGTAGAGTCTGCTTAACAAAAAAAATAAAGAATGGCTGTTTGCCATTCTATTAACTCCCAAAATCTCTTCCTTTAGATTTTTTTAATCTCCTCTTAAAATTTCAATTTTTTATTGATTTGTGTTTTTCAATTTATGACTTTCCCCAAGTCTTGTAGCCATCACTCCCTTCGTCTGTATGAATATAATATCCTTAGTAATTTTTAATATCAAGTAAATAATTTAATAAAAATTTTTACAATTGACCATGCCTCCCATGCCTATTAATTAAAATTTGAATTTACAAAAATTTACCTTTAAAAAGCTTATTTTACTGTTGACAAATGAATTTGCTGATGAATGTTTTTTATTGATAAGCATTTCAAGACATGTTAAACTTAATTTATGAAAAAAATTGCTTTAATAAATCATGGTTGTGCAAAAAATCTGGTTGACTCAGAATTAATTTTGGGTATTTTATCAGAAAACGGATATCAAATCACACTTGATGAAAATGAAACAGATATTGTTATTGTAAACACATGTTCATTTATTTGTGATGCGGAAAAAGAATCAATAAGAACTATTTTAGAGCTGGTTGAAAAAGGAAAAAAAGTAATTGTTGCAGGTTGTCTTGCACAAAAACACAGTAAAGAATTAAAAAAAGCTGTTCCTGAAATTGCAGGAATGATTGGCACAACTGATTTTATAAAAATTGTTGAGGTTTTAAAAAATATTGATAAAGGTTATATTTCAGAGATTAGTGAAAAACCTGTTTACAATTATCCTGAAAATATTAAACGTCAACAAATAACAACCGGTGCAAGTTCTTATATAAAAATTGCAGACGGTTGTAATTACAGATGCGGTTATTGTATTATTCCTTATCTTAGGGGAAATTATCATTCAAGAAAAATTGAAGATATTCTTTGCGAAGCAAAAGATATGGTTAAAAAAGGAGTAACTGAAATTATCTTGATTGCACAAGATACAACAGGATATGGAATTGATATTTACAAAAAACCCATGCTTTCAGAGCTTATAAAAGAATTAAACAAAATTGAAGGATTAGGTTGGATTAGAATAATGTACGCTTATCCTAATCAAATGACAGATGAACTTTTAAAAACAATTGCCGAATGTGATAAAGTGGTTAAATATATTGATATACCACTTCAACACTCTCACCCTGAAATGTTAAAATTAATGAACAGACCTGTTTTTGATTATCGTAATTTAATAAAAAAAATAAGAAAAATAATTCCTGATGTTTCTATAAGAACAGCATTTATAGTTGGTTACCCAGGAGAAACAGAAGAATATTTTAATCATCTTTGTGAATTTGTGAAAGAAATGAAATTTGACAGAATGGGTGTATTTTGTTATTCAAGAGAAAAAGGCACACCTTCATATTTATTAAAACCTCAAGTTTCAAAACGTGTATCTAAATCAAGATATAACAAGCTTATGAAAATACAACAAGAAATTTCAAAAGAAAAAAACAAAAATTTTATAGGTAAAACATTACCTTGTATTATAGAATATTGTTCTGATGAAGGTGAAATTATTGCAAGAACGCAATATGACGCACCTGAAATTGACGGAGTTGTAAATATTAAAACTGATAAAATTGTTATACCGGGTGATATAGAACAAGTTAAAATTATTGAGTCATCTGAATACGATTTAATCGGTAAAATTTAATTTTTTTATTATTAAATAACATAAAAATCATTACTGTTAAATTTTCTGCAAGTTTTTAATTTTTATTATTATTTAGATATATAAATATATAAAAATAATAACCATAATAATAAGCTTTAATTATTTGTAGAAAACTATT
>JAKSUR010000028.1 GCA_024408765.1 bacterium
AAAAACGAAAAGAAAACATCAACTCCGATTTTTGAATCACAAAAAGGGTTTGATGATCCAAAAGAATTAAAGCCTGTACCAAAGGATAATCCTGCTTTTATAGATATTATTTCTAAAAAGGACAAAACGTCAGAATACGTTATTGATGTAAACGAAATTATTTCTTTAATGGAAAAACTTGTTGATTGTATTGAAGATGATGGGGATACTCAACTTTTTGTTACAAGAGCAAATGTATTAACTATGAATATTGACCATTTATCAGCAAAATATGACGGACAGCCTGAGAGTTATTATGAATCTTTTAAAAAAATGCAGGAAGTAAATCGTTATACAAAAACATTGGCACAATTAAGACGTGAAGCTATAGTTTATCAAAGGTATCTTGCTTATCAATCAGCCGGTTCAATTTATAACCCTGAAACAATCAATCAACAACTGCAATATCTTCTTGAAGAACTTAATAATGCAATATTAATGTTCAAGCAAGAAGGTTAAATTAAATAAATTAATTTTTTATCCGATTTGTTTATATGTTAAAATATAAAATATGAAAAGAATATTTTTAAGTTTAATTATTTTATTATTTACGAATACAGTGTTTGCAGAATCGTTTGCAGTTAACAATATGACAGCACAAAATACTCTTGTTAACCAAAATATTTCGTATTCGGATTGTACAAAAATGTATAATATTAACAACGAAAAGTTGTTTTATTTAACAATAGGTGCAATTAATGCAAATAAATATACAATCGACGAAATCCAAACAGCTAACGGATATGTTATCTTTAATGCGAATAAAAATAAGTATATTGCAACGATAGCTGAAATTGATAAAAATAATTCAATAATAAAAATCACACCATGCAATAATATATATTATTTCCCGTTAAGTATAATTTCTAATATATATAAATATATTGACATAAATAAAGATATGGAATTGTAATGAAAAAATTTTTATTAATCTTATTATCGGTAATTGTTTTATCAGGATGTACTCAAAAAGAGCAAACAAAAGTTGTATCTTTTTGGACGCTTCAAATGGGTGATTTTGCACCATACATAAATCAGATAATCGATAAATATGAATCAGAGCACAAGGATATTAAAATCAAGTGGATTGACGTTCCTTTTTCTGAAGGTGAAAAGCGTACTCTTGCGGCAGTTATGACAGATTGTCCGCCTGATTTAATTAATCTTAATCCTGATTTTTCGGCTATTTTAGCACAAAAAGACACTTTGGCTGAAATTCCCGAATCAAAATTATCGACTTTTAATTCGGAAATAGTAAAAGCTTTGAGTTATAAAGGAAAAATATATTCAATACCTTGGTATGCTACAAGTGCAATTACTATTTACAATAAAGATTTGCTAAAAAAAGCAGGAATAAATAGTGTTCCAAAAACATACAATGAGCTTTACAAAATTTCTAAACAGATTAAAGCTAAAACCGGAGTTTATTCGTATTTACCTACGATTACAGAAAATGATACCATGGTTAAAATATTAAACAAATATGGTGTTTATGAACCTTCCGAGTACGGTAATACTGTTTCACAAGACATTTTTAATATGTTCAAAACTATGTATCAAGAAGGTCTTATTCCAAAAGAAACAATTACAATGACGCACAGAGAAGCTTTGGAGCAATATATGTCAGGTAAAATTGTATTTTATCAAGGCGGGGCAAATTTTCTGAATATGATTAAAGAAAATGCGCCTAAAATATATTCACAAACTGATGTTTCAGAACAAATCAAAGGAAAAATAGGACAAAATGATTTTTCTGTTATGAATTTCGTAATACCAGTAAAAGCCAAATATAAAGAAGAAGCTCTTGATTTTTGTCTGTTTTTAACGAATGAGGAAAATCAATTAGCATTAGCTAAAATGACAAATGTTATTGCAACAAACTCAAATGCATTAAAAAATGACTTTTACAATGACTATTCTGATTTAACCTCAAAAGCTCGTTCAATAAGTGCAAAACAAATTGAAAAAGTATACCCTCAATTAAGACAAAGGCAAGGGCAAAAAGAAATAAATCTGCTCGTAAATACTGCCGTACAATCAATATTATTGGATAAATCGCCAACAGATAAGATTTTGAATGAATTAGTTAATAAATTGAACTAAACTCTTTCAATTTCTTCGGGTTTATTTTTAGGTACAAAATATCTGGATTTGTAATTTTCATATTTATTAATAAATTCGATATCTTCATCTTTATTTCTATGATTGTATTCATGCTTATCGATAGATTTGTCATGAAGTTGAATTACGCTTGTTGCAATGTTTCCGCAGTGGGCAGCAATTCTTCTTAAATCATTTAGTAAATCAGAATACATAAAACTTAATTCTGCCGTACATAAACCATCTTTTAATCTTTGAATGTGGCGGTTTTTAACTCTCCTGATAATTTTTTTAATAACAGCTTCCAACGGATCGATTTCTTGTGCTAATTGTACATTATCGGTTTTATAAGCTTCAAACGTAACCATAAATATTTCTGAAACCGCATGAACTATAACTTTTAATTCATCAACCGCTTCCGGTGATAATTTTCGTTCACTTTCATTCATTCGTTCAGCAATTTTTAATATTGATGTCGCATGATCACCTATTCTTTCATAATCACCTGTTGCAAGAAGCAGCTGAGATATTTTGTTACTATCCTCTTCAGTTAAATCTTTACCTGATAATTTTATTAAGAAAGAATCCAGCTTGTCCTCATAAGTGTCGATTTTAATTTCGTTATTATAAATTTCCTCGGCTTTCTTCTTATGAAAACTTTTTAGCATTTTTGTGGCATTAACAAAATTATATTCTACCATATCCGCCATGTTTATTGTTTGTTTATGACATTCCGAAATTGCAAATGTAGGGACAAGCAATACCCTTTCATCCAGTAATACACTTTGATGTTCTTTGTCCGATTTATCAGGTATAAATTTGACTGCAAGATTTTTTATTATTTTTACAAAAGGCAATAAAATGATTGCCATAAATACATTATATGCAGTGTGAAATAAAGCTATTCCAAACGGATTTATATTTGACTTCATTAACGGAATGTCTATAATTGAATTTGCTATCATAAATATAGGTAAACAAACCGCTATACCTATTAAGTTAAAAATAACATGAATTCCTGCAACTCGTCTTGCATTTGTATTAACACCTATACTTGCAAGTATTGCTGAAATACAAGTCCCAAGATTTTGACCTAATATAATAGGAATTGCAACCTCCCAAGATACCCCTGCAACAAGAGTAATTGCTTGTAATATACCAATAGAAGCAGAAGAACTTTGTATAACCATTGTTATAATAATACCAACTAAAACGGCAAGTATCGGATTTGTAAATGCGACCATGGTATTTCTGAAACTCGGCATATCTGCCAATGGTGACATTGCTCCGGACATTGTTTCCATTCCGAACATTAAAATAGCAAAACCTATTAAAACAGCTCCTACGCTTTTACGACGATTGTTTTTTGCTATCATTAGCATAATTACGCCAATAAATGCAAATATAGGAGAAAATGTTTCCGGTTTCAAAAGTTTTAAAAATATTCCTGCTGTTTCCTGAATGGCTGTTAAACTAAGCAACCAAGCAGTAATTGTTGTTCCGATATTTGCACCAATGATTACCGTTACAGTCTGCTCCAAATTCATTATCCCTGAATTCACAAGACCAATAAGCATTACTGTAACCGCTGATGATGATTGGACGATTGCAGTTATAACCGTTCCCAATGCAAATCCTTTTACAGGGTTCGATGTCATTTTTTTTAACAACTGTTCCAGCTTACCGCCAGCAACTTTTTCCAATGAGGCGGACATTAAATTAATTCCATACAAGAAAAATGCGAGTCCTCCGCATAAGGTAAATATAGAAAATATATCCATAATAATCTTTTTCCTTCCGTAAGCTGTTGGTGGCTTACATTAACAGTTTAGCACAATAATGTTTTTACAAAAAATAATATTTAGAAATGTTTACATTTATAAAAAAAACAACACCTAATGTTACAAAACTTAATAAAAGATGATAAAAAAGGCAATTTTTTTAATGTTAAATACTTTATATATACATAAGAGATATTTACAAGATAAAGAGGTCATTATGCAAAACAATCAAAAACGCAGATTTACTGTAATTTCTGACCCAAATATTTCGGATTATTCAGATATTCCCGATACCAATACTACATCAACTATAAAGGAAATTCATAGTCCGACAAAGCCGACAGATGATCCAAGTGGATATCAGACTAATCCTTTGTATGAAAAATTGCTGAATTTTAAAGAACTTCAAAAAAAGAAGCGATTTACGGTTGAAGATTTGTTAAAATGGTAAATTATCAAAAAAATAGGGTTTTCAAGATGGGAAACCCTATTTTTTGCAATTTTTACAATTTAAAGTTTTTCAGGATTTCTCAACGGAATCAATCTGTCCAGGTCTGAATTTACACTAAAATATAATCTTGCGGTATTCTTTCCGTAGTCATCAATTAATGGGAAGCCAACACCTACCTGAGCAACAAGCCAATCAGTTAAATTCAGATAACCGCCTACACCAAAGCTATGTAAGAACTTTGCCGGATAATCAAGCCCGCTGTTAGAGCCAACATAACCAAAATCGTAGAACGCTGCTACTCTAAATCTGTCATCCAACCATGGCCATACTTTATCAAGCAACGGGAGCGGTGTCCTGTATTCAAGTGTTCCTGAATAACCGTAGTCACCAATAACTTCAGCAGGTTGGAAACCTCTTAATGTGTACGGCCCACCTAACTGCATTTGCTCTGCCGCAAATAATTCATTTGATGAATATTGACCGTTTAATCTTACAATACCCATACTTCTTGTAAATAATCTTTGAGCACGAGTGATTCCACCTGTTATTTTAAAGAAAGAGGTGTCATATTTTGAATTTTTCTTATCAGTTCCGCCCATTCCGACATCTACACCTAAATTGCCAATCCAACGACCATAACTGTCATCGGTCATTCCGTATAATCCGGTACGCCATACGTTCAATTGATAATCAGAAATAAAAACTTTCGGATTAACGACATTTACGGTTGTATTTGCCTTTACATAATCATATCCGGTATAAAAGAACAAATCCGATTTTGCAGTTTGAACAAGCGGATGCGTAATCTTTGTGAAGTAACTTTGAGCATTACCTTTAATAATAGAATCTTTAAGGTCTTTTCCTAATCTTACATGTGAATCTGTAAAATCAAATGATAATCTTGTTCCATATGATGATATAGGAAGTGAATATCCTGCCATCCAACCTGTTGCACCTGACGAAATGATTGTTCCGCCATATAATTTATCGCCTAAACCCGTAAGGTTGTGCATACCAAGAAGTACAGAACCTCTTTGTTCACCCGTATATCTTCTACCATAATCATCATAAGCCAATCCAACTTGAACCGGAAATCTGTCCCTTACATTAAGCGTAATTTCGGTATTTTCATCTCCGCCTGATTGTCTTTCAACTTCTGTTTGCACTTGGACATAAGATTCACGATTAATCTCTTTCATGGCTCTTTGGAGATTTTTAGCATTGAACACATCACCTTCTCTAAGACCGGCTTTGCCCATAATAATGTGCTTCAAATACCATTCACGAGTCCATTTTTCACCTTCTATATTAAGTTCGCCAACCTTACTTTCAACAATTTTTATTGTTGCAACACCGTCGACGATTCTCTGTGGTGGAACTGTTGCATAAGAAGTTAAATATCCTTTTTCGTGATATAAGTTAGTAACTTTTGAACACAATTCCAACAATTCATCAAAAAATACATCTTCACCAAGTATTTCAAGTGCCAAATGTTGCAATTCGTCATTTGATATCTGAGTATTTCCTTCAAAATTTACTTTATCAAGTAAAAAGTGAGGATTATATATCAAGCCTTCTCTGGCTACATCTTCTTGCACCGAAGCATCATAAATTCTCTCATCATCAGTCACATGATCGAGAGTTTGTACATAACTCTTTTCAACCTGATAATTATTAATCTGAGATTGCTCCATTCTGTTGTATGCACCGGCATCTACTTTCGTAACATCGAAAGAAAAAGCTCTTGTTTGTCCTAATGAACAAAACAACAGTGCAACAGCCAAATAACTAATTTGTTTTTTCATAGTTCACTGATTCCTAATTATATAAATTAATAATGGGTTAATACTTTTTACATTATACATTATATTTTAGATAAAACTCTAAAACAAATTATATTGCTAATATGTAACGAAGTATTAAGACTGTTATTATAATACATTATATGATTATGTTTGTAAAGATATATTAATCTTTTTGGAGTAGCTTATAAACTACAACTTTTACAAAAATATAAAAAATTGTAATTATTACTGTTAATATGGCAAATACACTATAGTAAGCAGCAAGATTCTCCAATGAATTAAATATTTCCACAAACTTAGTTCCGCCTACCATAAGTGATATCGGACAAAATATAAATTTCAGTACAAATTTTAATAAAATCCCGAAAATTATTATAAGTGTTGCTGAACATAAAGAAATTATGCGGTTGATATTTATTTCTTTTTTACATTCTTCAGTTAAATTTTCATTATCGCTTATATTAGTTATAACATTGTATGAAGTAAACCACACAGTTAACAGTATTATTATAAGTAAAATCAAAGTAAGCAAACATGCCATTTGAAGTTCTTTAGTTTTAGATATAAATCCAATAACTAATGCTCCAAAAACGGAAATCCAACATGCAAAACCAATTGTCAAAGGTACTCCCGAATAACTATATAAACTGATTTTTAATGAATGCAAAAAGTTTTTATTGATAGTTATATTACTATTTTTTTCAATTCTATAATCTTCAAAAGATAACATAATATCCGATAAAATCGTATTGATAAAAAACAAAAATAATGATGTTAAACCAAGAATAGCAACCATCGGATTATCAAAAGAATAGCCAAAAGTGGCAATAATTACGCCCAAAACGGAAAGACTTTTCCCTGCTAAATTATAATTGAACAAAAAGTTTTTTAATGCATAATTTTTCGTTATTCTAAATAATGCGAATAATATTATTACACATATAATGATAAGTGTAAAATATCTTCCAAAAGCTTGTGGCAGAGCTCCGATTCCGACAAATCTTACAAAAATATACATAAAAGCAGTGTATAAAAGATTTTTTATAAGAAAATATTCTTTGTAATATTCTTTATTAATATTATTTGAAGATAACAATTTATCACACAAAACAGCGGGTAATGCGGTACTTAAAAAAATCAACAAATAACAAACTTCTTTAAACTCTTTGCCTGTTTTTTGCAGAACATTTATTATGCTGTCAAAATTTATTCCGTTGGAAGACAATATTGCAAAAAGCAATATTGCAAATGTAAAAATCATTAAAGATATATATGAGGATACTATAGAAACTGTATTATTCTCGGTTTTATATTCTTGTAAGCTAAATTTTTGCCTGCAAATTTGAATTAATGGTGGCACTAAAAACATTAAAGCAAGCATATATGAGCAATTATTAATTCCGATAATCGCAATTGAAAAGAATACAGTACCGATAATAAGCAAAGCATCTTTCATATCGAGTTTTAAAGAAGCTTTATCAAAGATTTTCGACAGTGCATAAATCAAACAAATTATGATTGATGACAGTATAAAAAAAGCGGTATTAGGGTCAATTATACTTGAAAATCGTTGAAATAAAACAACAGAATTTGAATCATACATTAACATATTTCCGACTTGAATAACCTTCCAAATCGGTTTTGTCAACGGTATCAATGCCAAAAATAGTATTATTGAAACAATCAAATTATATTTGTTTTGTTTGATAAGCGTTGTAATAAATCCGCCAACAATTAAAATACATAATGCAATTATCCATAATATCATAACAAAATTGCCTCTCTTTTATTATGAAATTACACTTTCATTTCTTTTTCAAATCCAAAAAGCGAACTAACGGATTCATCATCATGTATTCTCGCAATTGCTTGTCCTAAAAGCGGAGCAACGGAAAGCTGCTTTACATTTTGCGGTAAATCAGCCTCATTCCAAGGAATTGTGTTTGTTACAATACATTCCTCAATCGGAGCATTTTTAAGCCTTTCAATTGCCGGCCCTGAAAATACAGCATGAGTTGCACCAACATATACTGCTTTTGCTCCTTTTGCTTTTAAAAGTTTAGAAGCCTCGCATATTGTGCCTGCTGTATCAATCATATCATCAAACATCAAGCAGACTTTATTCTCAACATCACCAATAATATGAGCGGCAATTGCTTCATTATGCTTATCACGTCTTTTATCAATTATAGCCATCGGGCAATCAAGTCTTTTGGCAAAATAGCGAGTTCTGTTTGCTCCACCCATGTCCGGCGATACCGCAACCATTTCATCGGGATTTATATTAAGTCCTTTAATATAATCCACTATAATTGGAGCTGCAAAAATATGATCAACAAGAATGTTGAAAAATCCTTGAATTTGACCTGTATGCAAATCCATTGAAAGAACCCTCGTTGCACCTGCGGTTGTTAATATATCGGCAACCAATTTTGCCGTAATAGCTTCTCTTCCTGATGTTTTTCTGTCTTGTCTTGCATAACCGTAATATGGTATAACCGCTGTAATCGTTTTTGCACTTGCACGTTTAAATGCATCAATCATAATAAGCAGTTCCATAAGATTTTCATTAACAGGATTGCAAAGAGGCTGTACTATAAAAACGTCATCTCCTCTAATGCTTTCTTTTACTTGAACATAAATCTCACCGTCAGCAAAATTTTTAATAACCATCGGGCCGACAGTTGTACCCAAGTAATCAGCAATTTCCTGTGCCAGTTCAGGATTTGAGCGACCTGAAAACAACCTGATGTCGTGAGTAGGATTAACAGCACGTTCAAGTTGGGGATAAGGCATTTCAAGAACCATTTTACAATCCTTTCTAAATTACGTAATTTGTGACATAACTATATTATTATAAATTAACAATTTATAACAGTGTTTTTTACGAAATATTAAGATGTTTTTGATATTAATTTAAGTAAGATATACTCTTAGCCATTTTTATTTTTTGCTTGCAAAAATTAAAAAAATATTGTAAACTTATGTTAAGTTATTTTGTTTCTATATTAGTTTTAACCCCAACGGAAGAGTGAGATGTTTTTATACAAAACCCCACAAAAAGATAACTATAATATGCTTTTATTAGGTGCTGTCCAAATAAGCGGACACAGCTTTTTTGTGTATAAAGATTCTGACGGCAGTATTTCTATAAAATCAAGCAGGGAAGAAAAATTACAAAAAGCTACCGTTAAAAAAATGATAAAACTCAATCCTTCTGTGTTAAAAATTTTAGACCGATATAAAATAAAACCATGTATTGATACAAAGACTCTTATTGAATTATCTGACGGTCACATGAATGATACTTGCAGGGTTGCCATAGGAATTTATTCAATGTTATCTTCAAATTTGCGTGCTTTAATAAGCGAAAACACTTTAAAAGAAGCTTCTATGCTTCACGATTTAGGAAAAGTTTTAATTCCGTCAAAAGTATTAAATAAACCCACTAAATTAAATAAAAAAGAACGAGCAATTATGAATATGCATTCTATGATAGGCTATGAACTTTTGAAAACACAAGATATAAGCAAGGAAACTTTAGAGCTCGTCAAATATCATCATCAAAATCTTAAACATTCCGGATATCCTACAATAAAATCAAGTGAACATATACACGATTTAGGCGTACAAATAATTTCAACAGCAGACAAATACAGTGCTTTAAGAGAAGCAAGAGTTTACAGAAGAAGATTAAGTAAGATTGAATCGCTTTTGATACTATACAAAGAAGTCTTAGAAGGCAAAATTCACAAAGATATTTATAAAGCATTGTTTGAATATGCTAAAAAATATGACAAAGCAGCTTAAGCCGTTTCAGTCCCTGTTTTTATAAAGTGCAAATTATTTATCAATAAGAAATCTTTGTTAAGTTTTGATTGTTTAATATCTTCCAATACAAAATATGTAGAGCCTGAACCTGACATTATTGCGTTCGGATATGATTTTTTGATTTCCTGTAATTCGATATAATCATCAAAAACGGCATATTCAAGGTCATTGTACAAAAAAGGCTCAATATTATTTGAAGGTAATGCTTCTATAAGTTTCTCGGTCATGTTATTTTGAGGTTTATAACTTTTTTCCGAATATTTAGTGTATGCTTCTTTTGCTGAAATTCCAAGATATTTGGGTTTTATTAAAGAAACAGCTTTTTCTGCAACAGGTAACGATTTTGTTATTTCTCCCCTTGATGTTGCAAGAACACAACCGCCATTCAGGCAAACATTCAAATCAGAACCCAATTTTGCGCAAAGTTCATTTATTTTTTCTTCATCAAATACTTTCAGAAGTTGATTTAAGCCGAACAAAACTCCGGCAGCATCAGTGCTTCCTCCTGCAAGTCCTGCAGAAATCGGAATATTTTTTTCTATATATATTTTTATTTCACAATCATTTATACCTACTTCTTTTAAATACAAATCAGCTGCTTTATAAACCAAATTCCTTTCATCATAAGGAATTTCATCAGAATTTCCCGAAAGTACGATTTTATTAGAATTGGCATGCCCGATTTCAATATTTAAAAAGTCATATAAGCTTATAAGTTGCATAACACTTTTTATGTTATGAAATCCGTCAGCACGTCTATTCAAGACTTCCAGCGTTAGATTAATTTTAGCAGGACATTTTATTTTGATATTTTTCATAAATAAATTATACCAAAGAATTAATACTTTGGCATATTATGAGTGCATGAAACGAATGTTAAAATATAAGTGTAAGTCGGGGACAGCTAGTGTATCGTCGTATTCGACTTTAAAATAATATGTATAGCATTATGCTTGTAATCGGCTTACGCTTTTTAACATTGAAAAAGAAGGTTTCATGCCTTCTTTTTTTGATTTATTTCCAAAATAAATCTTTTGTGTTACAATCAGTATATAGATTTGGGAATTAACAGAGGGGGATATAATGGCTCAAGGATATGATGCAAGTAACATTCGTGTATTAGAAGGTTTGGAGGCCGTAAGGCTTAGACCGGGTATGTATATAGGTTCAACTTCACAAAGAGGTTTACACCATTGTATATATGAAATTGTTGACAATTCGATTGACGAATCCCTTGCCGGATTTTGTACCGAAATACATGTAACTGTTCATAAAGATAACAGTGTAACCGTTGAAGATAACGGTCGCGGAATTCCTGTTGATATCAAACCCGAATCCGGTAAATCAGCATTGGAAATTGTACACACAGTTCTTCACGCAGGAGGCAAATTCGGGGACGGAGGATACAAAGTTTCAGGCGGATTGCACGGTGTTGGCGCATCTGTCGTTAATGCTCTATCAGAAAAAATGATTGTAGAAGTATCTCGTGACGGTTATGTATGGAAACAAGAATATTTGAGAGGCGAACCTGTTTCACCTGTCGAAAAAACAACAGCAACGACAAAAACCGGTACAAAATCGACTTTTTGGCTTGACCCTGAAATATTTACAGAAACAACAGAAGTAGACACAGACGTTGTTGCTACAAGATTCAGAGAAATGGCTTTTTTGAACAAAGGTTTAAAAATTATCTTGCATGATGAAAAAGTTGACAAAGATGAAGTTTTTCATTACGAAGGCGGTATTGCAAGCTATGTCGAGTTTTTGAATCATAATAAAACCCCTTTGAATGAAGAACCTATTTATATGGAAAAAATGGTCGGAACAACAAAAGTCGAGGTCGCAATGCAATATACAGATTCTTATAACGAATCTATTTTGTCATTCGCCAATAATATTAATACCCATCAGGGCGGAACTCATCTTACGGGTTTTAGAAATGCGATTACTCGTGTTTTAAATGATTATGCAAGAAATAACAAAATTTTAAAAGATTCCGAGCAAAATCTTTCGGGAGATGATGTTAGAGAAGGCTTGACAGCTATTGTATCGGTAAAAATTGAAAACCCTGAGTTTGAGGGACAGACAAAGGAAAAATTGGGTAATTCCGAAACAATGGGTGCTGTTCAGGATGTTGTGAGAGAAAAATTGCAAGAATGGCTTGAATTTAATCCAAAACTGGCAAAAACAATCATTGAAAAAACACTTCAGGCTCAAAGAGCAAGAGAAGCAGCAAGAAAAGCAAGGGAGCTAACAAGAAGAAAGTCTGTTCTTGAAAATTCAACACTTCCAGGAAAACTTGCGGATTGTTCAAACAGAGAACCTGAAAAATGCGAAATCTTTATAGTTGAGGGAGATTCAGCGGGTGGTTCTGCAAAACAAGGCAGAAACAGAATGTTTCAGGCGATTTTGCCGTTAAGAGGTAAAATTCTTAATGTTGAAAAAGCACGTCTTGATAAAATATATGCAAACAACGAAATTCAGTCAATGGTGCAGGCTTTTGGTATTACTATCAGCCGTAATCTTGAAGATTTCAGCCTCGAAAAACTAAGATATCACAAAATTATTATAATGACTGATGCTGATGTTGACGGTGCTCATATAAGAACTCTTCTTTTGACGTTCTTTTTCCGTTATGCCCGCCCGCTGATTGAAAACGGATATGTTTATATTGCACAACCACCTTTATTCAAGGTTACTCAGGGTAAAAATTCCGAATATCTTTATGACGAACACGCTCTTGATAAAATGCTTAAAGAACGTGGCATTAAATCTTTGAGTTTATCAGATAAAACAAAATCAAAAACTAAAACCGGTGATGATTTATTAAAGTTACTTCAAAATATGACAACATTTTACCGTGCATACAACAACCCGATTTTGAATATTATACCTTCGGTTGTGCTTAGAGGATTGATTCGTTCTGATGTACAGGCAGAAGATTTTACCAATCAGGAAAAAATGAATGAAGTTCTTTCGTATCTTGAACATTATTTGAATGACCATGCAGAAAATTATAATGTTACGGAAGCTAAAAATTATAAAGTTTCATTAAAATATAATGCAGAAACTGCAAGATACGCAATTCAATTGGATTTGTTTGAAAATGAACATGAAATGATTACTGCAAACATAATAAAATCAAATGAATTTAAGCGACTTAAAAACTCATATCCTTTAATTCGTGATTTCTTGATTGAAGAAGAAGAAAAATTAATTCTTGAAAGTGAAAATGGTGAAACAGAAATTACTTCATTTGAACAATTGCAAAAAATAGTTGATGACAGAGGTCAAAAGGGTATGACAATTCAGAGGTTCAAAGGTTTGGGTGAAATGATGCCTCAGCAACTTTGGGAAACAACAATGGATCCTGAAACCAGAACTCTTTTAAAAGTTAATCTTGAAGATGCTATGATGTGTGATCAATTGTTCGATGTTCTTATGGGTGATAAAGTTGAACCAAGAAGAGAATTTATTGAAAGCAATGCTGTGTATGCAACTAATATTGATACATAGACAATGCAATTCATATTAAAATGCGATTAAAATTGAACTGAATGTTGTTTGTTTTATATTTCATTCAGTTCATTTTCTATTGCATTTTGTACGACTTCACAAACGACTTCTTTTTTTTCATATTCTAAGTCGTGATTTTTATATTTTGTTTCAAGTTTTAATATTTTTTCATTATTTTGTTTATTTTCTCTGATGGCACGTTTTGCTATTTTTCTATTGAGTTTTAAAGCTTTTTTTGAGGATATTTCATTTGCTGATATGCTATCTTGTGTTTGGAGTTCAATTGGTTTTCCTTTCAATTGAAACCAAAAGATAGAATTATCATACGCATCTCTGACTCCTGCTTTAAACCAATGCGGGTGTTTTTCTTTTTTTATAGCACCTTTTGCGAAAAAATATACTATATCAACCGGTGCAAAAAATATAAAAAATGAACCTACAACACCGGCCGCTTGCGTTAAAATAATTTCTGATGTTAAAATTCCGGCGTCTTTCCCATTAATCGGTTCATATTTTTTTATAACAATATAAATATCTTTATCAGATAAATCAACAGTTTCTTGTGAATCCGAAGTGACATAATTTATTATTTTGCATAAAATTAAACCGCTGACATGCCAGCGAAGTTCTCGTCTTGCATTAATTACTTCAAGATTTACAGTCGCACCTTCAGGAATAATAACATCATCTTTCATTTTTTTTGCGGTTGTCAAAACAAAGCTTATACTATCAGGCAAGTCTTGATTTTGCAAAGTAAAATCTTCATTTATATTTCCCGTCATTTTAATTTTTTCTTTCGCAATGACAGGTGAAAAAATAAGACTGTAAATTATAAAAAACGATACTATTTTTCTTAAAAAAACTCTCATTATTTTACCATTTAAATCGCGTACACAAATACTATACTAAGAATAACACAAAGTATTTGTAAAAAACTATATGTTTTTACTTTTTGATAAGTAACTAATTTTCCTATTATAAACGGGGAAAATCCAAAAAGTGCAAGTACAATTTTATTTATTCCTCCCGGAATAAATGTTGCAAGTATAAAAGAAAATAAAATATATGCAAACATAAATCCTGCCATAGATGAAACATAATCAGAAGCTTTCATTGGTGAAAGGTTTTTTGTTATCCCAAATTCTCTCAAAATCATCAACAATGTTAAAATAAACGCAAAAACTCCAAAAAGGATTTCTATTAATTTTAAATACATACAAAATCCTCCGTTTTTGCCGTTTGTTTAATATGGCTATCTAAAAATCTCAACGATTTTTCAAATACAAATTCCTTTTCATTATCATAAAGCACCATGTGATAGCTGTCATAAAGAATTATATATTCCTTATCTTTTGATGAAATGTTTTTATTAACTGCATTTGCTGATTTTGTACTTGTAAGGTCATCTTCCTTAGAATGTATAATCAAAATAGGCGAAACCACTTTGCTCAAATTTTTTCTTATATAAGCAGAGAGTTCTAAAAGCTCTTTAAATCCTGTCATAGGAAAATCATTCATTCCGACATCACCTTTGGTTAAAAGTTTTTTAACGGCATTTCTTGTTTTTAAATTTTTTACTCCATGAGGTTCACATTCAGGATATGTGTAATAAAACCTTAAAATTGTGTTCAATGCAATCGGCATAAAGCATTTGTACCATGGTAGTCGCCAACCGTCTAAGTATAGAGTGGTTGATAAAGAAATAATGCCGGTGACTTGTTCTCTGTATTTTATTCCAACAGCAAGTGCAAGGACTGCTCCCAAACAAAGTCCTGATACAAAAACATTTTTGTATTCGGTTTTCAATCTTTCAAATCTTGAATATGCAAAATCAAGCCAATCCTGATACTTAACGGTATATATTTCTTCAAATTTTTCGCCATGCCCGGGAAGGCACTCGGCAAAAACATCATAACCGCTGTTAAATAAAAATTGACCGTATTTTTTTAATTCAAAAGGACTGCCTGTAAGTCCATGAAATAACAAGACAGCACCTTTAGAATTATTTCCTTCGTGTTTTAAAATAAAATCTAATGACATTCCTACACCTTTAATGCATTACGGTTTAACGGCTATTTTGTCAATCTGTTCAACAATTGATCAAGTAAATCAATTGACATTTCAATTTCGTCATCAGAAATATATAACTGCGGAACAAGTGTGATAATGTTTTTGAAGAATCCACCATTATTAAGTACAAGACCGCATTTTTTACCTTTATAACTCAAATCGCCCTTCAAACCTTCTTCCTGCATAGCATCACAAAGTTCTCTGTTTGGAGTGATTCCGTCTTTTTGAGTCAGTTCAATTCTCAATGCGAATCCGATACCGCCAACATCACCAACCTCTTTATATTTATTCTTCAAATAGTTCAATCCTTTCATAAAGAGTGCTGATTTTCTTTGGATTTCGCTTTCAAGTGTTTTTTCTTGTTCTTCAACAATTGACATAACTTCATGAGCGGCTCTTACGCCAATCGGATTTGAACAATAAGTTGAGTGAGCGGAGCCCGGAGTAAATACATCAGGAGCGATATATTTTTCCTTTGCCCAGAAGCCGGCAAGCGGATTCATACCATTTGTGATTGATTTTGCAAATGTCATAACATCAGGTACAATGCCATAGTTTTCTATTGCCCACAATTTACCTGTCCTGAACATACCCATTTGAACTTCATCTATTACAAGCATTATTCCGTGTGCATCAAGAACTTCTTTCATTTCTTTCCAGTACCATTCAGGTGGATTAATATAACCGCCCGTACCTAAGATAGGTTCACCAATAAATGCTTTATATTCACACTCTTTTGTTTTTGGATCATAAATTGCTTTATATTCGCTTTCAAAATTTCTTGCGAATTGTTTAACGCAAAAATGATTACAAGATTCACATTTCATTCCGTAAGGACATCTAAAGCAGTATGGGAAAGGAACAAAATTTGCTCTGTCACCAAAATGTCCGTATTTTTCTCTGTAACGGAAACTTGATGTAATACAAGTCGCTGCAATTGTTCTTCCGTGATAACCGCCTTGGAATGCAAACATCCCGTTTCTCTTTGTATAATTTCTTACTACTTTTATTGCATCTTCATTTGCTTGAGCACCGCCTACATTAAAGTGCATTCTTCCTTTTTCATGGAATCTTGCTTCAATCATTTTTTCCATTTTTTCGGATAATAATGATTTGTATGGTTGCAAAAATTTTGGTGTCAATTGAGGCATTGTATTCATTTGATCAATTACTGCATCAGTAATTCTTTTGTTTCTGTACCCGAAATTTGCTGCCGAATACATCATTTGTAAGTCAAGATAAGGAATATCATCTGCATCATACATATAAGAACCTTCGCATCCTCTGAATACTTTTGGGTCTTTTGAATAATGAACTGTGTCGCCCCAAGAACTATATAACGCATCAAGTTTTTTCACTTCCTCATCTGAAATTATAACTTGTGATGAGCGTTCTTCTATTGAATCAGAAACTTTCGAATTAGGCATAGTAACATTTTTACTTAAAGCATCTTTTTCACCGGATGACTTTTTTTGCAAACCAAACATGAATAACCTCCTTATAATTGCACAAACATGTTGATTTAAAATTAACACACACATTTTAAAAAATCAATAGTCTATATTCAGACCATTTGCATAAACTGCAATGATAATAAAATAACCGATATATTATTAAAAAATTTGCCGGATGTTTAAAATTAGAGGATGCGGAAAAAGTCAAAAAATGACAATTTTTTGAACTTTTTCGTATCCGACCTAAGGTGTGTGAAAAGCAAGTTGTGTGCGGGATAGCACACGACTTGCTTTGAAACCGTTCCCCAGAGTTTGCAGGAAAAATTTCAATTTTTCCGCAAACTCATTAAGAATTAAATCAATGGGTAAATTTTGGCTTCGAGAAATAATGAGTTTGCAAAACATGAAAAAATTAACAAAGAGCTTAACGATTAATAACAGTCCAATGAAAATCCTTAATTATATGACACCCAATCAAAAAGTTCAATTTCTTGGTGTTGCGATTGTTTCTTGAATCCACTTAAGCTTCTTTTGTAAAATTTTGTAAATTGGAAAATATATTAATGCATTTTCTGCTTTTCGGT